>NZ_KE383829.1:40684-248020 GCF_000422425.1 Oceanospirillum beijerinckii DSM 7166 | reverse complement strand
GCTTGAGTTTGGCGGTGAATCCGACCATATCCATCTTTTGCTTGAACTTAACCCGACGATTCAGCCATCTAAGCTGGTAAACAGCCTAAAAACGGTCACAAGCCGAAAGATTCGAAAAGAGTTCTCAGAGCACCTAAAAGAGTATTATTGGAAACCAGTGCTCTGGAGTCGAGCTTACTGCCTGCTGACTGCAGGCGGAGCACCAGTTGAAGTGCTCAAAGAGTACATCGAGAATCAAGATAGGCCAACTTGACGTTGGCCGCGCTATCCATCTCCCACCAAAATATCTCGCCTGAGCTCGTTAATTTTGGAAGGAGAATTACGCGCTATCCGTTAAAATGGGAATAGTAACACGGAGACCGGGCAAGCAGCGAAAAGCAATAAAGCCTCAATACCTGTATGCTTTATTGCTATCACGCTGCTCTCTTATCTTACAAGCGGATAAAATCAGATCATCTGCCTACTCAACGCTCAGGATTCTCGTTCATCCTGATCATAGATCAAAATATCCCCTGGCTGACACTCCAGAAACTCACAAATACTTTCCAGTGTGGCAAAGCGAATCCCCTTGACCTTGCCCTGTTTCAGCAATGACATATTAGCTGTCGTAATGCCCACATGTTCTGCCAGTGCCTTTGAGGTCACATTGCGTTTAGCCAGAATCTGATCCAGACATACCTTAATCGGCATCAAATAAACTCCGCATTTTCCATATCAAGACGCCGTCCCTCCTGCAGAATACGGGTCACCACAAAAAACACCAGGGCAATCAGAGCAGCATAAAGGTCATCACTTTCCAATGAAACCATAATCCAACGCTCGCCTACCGGGTTATTAAGAGTCAGCGCCACACTGAGCAAGGGAACAATCACAATACCCAGCGCGGTGCTAACCAGCAGCCAGGTTGAAAAGCGGTGCAGATAATTTATTGCAGGCAGGGAAAAATAGTGTCCCTGGGAAAATTCATTCATAAGGTGGCTCAGATACTTGAATGCAGCCACCAGCGCCAGCATAGGCAGAGCTGTTAACCCAACCCCCGCCGACCATTGCCATAATTCAAGATTGCCATAAACCACCTCATATGACAGCTGTACCTCATTCAGGTCTTGTTGACTGATCGCCAGATACCAATCAAAGACAAAGCTGGCTGGAATAAAACAGACCAACGCCCAACTGGCTCTATACAAACCAGTACTTAAAGTAGATATTGTCATAACTCATCCTAAAGTTATTGTTTTACGATAACAATTATCGTAAAACAATAACAAGGAATAAGCAAAGCCTATCATTTAAAAAAGTTGAAATTAGCTCACACCCAGTGCTTCCATCAGAAACAAGATGCCACAACCCGCCGCCAGCATCGCCAGAGTAAAGGGCAGATTCACCGACAGAATATCCCGAGGTTGAGTATAAAAACGCGCCTGCAAAATAAAGCTTAAACCACTAAAAGTACTACCCGACATCGACAGCGCCGTCGCCAACAGATAAGCCACCGCCATCAACGTTGGCGTGGTTGTCACATCTGCCAGCAGACCGGCAAAAATAGCCACCACCGCCAGCTGATGCAGACCAATATGGGCCAAAAACACCACCGCACATAACACCACAGACGCCACTAACGCATTGGTCTCGGTAAACGGCAAAGCAATCAAACCGACACCAATACACGCCTTAACGCCACCGGCCAGAATACCCGCCGCCAGAAACAGCGAGATCTCCGCACGGGCATCCGCCAGTTTAGTCGTAATATGCCGACCTAAAGTCCCAACACCCGATACCGGCCCCTGGCGCAACGACACCAGCGCCAAAGGTGCCAGAATCGCCACACAGGACACCACCGCCACCGTCGGCAAAACCGGATACAAGGCCGTCATCAACAACACACAGGCCATCATCACCACAGGTAAAGTCAGCGTCGATGCCTTTAACGGATAACCCTCATAACCGGCCAACGACCGAGGAAAACGCAGCTTGGCATCCACCACACACAGCAACAAACCCAACAGCGCTAACGAAATGGAAAACGGATAGATACGGTATAACTCCGCTCCCGGCACCTGCTCTAACACCAGCGCCAGAATACTGAGAAACGGCGACCACAACACCGCCAGACCAAAACCCCGCGAAAGGATCATCTGCGACAGCGCATCCACCCGCTCGTTACGCTTCACCTGATCACCCACCATAATTACCGATGAGAAATTGGCAATCGCCGAGAACAGATGCATACCAACCAGCGTAAAGGAAAAACTGCCCAACCCGCGCCTCTCACCGCTACGCTCTAAGCGCGTCGCCAGACTGATAAAGTTAACCGCAGTGAGCAGCATAACCAGCTTAAGATGCTCCCCCAGAAGATCCAGCAACGCCAAGTCACTGCCCTGAAACCAAGCCCACAGCGCAAAAGCAAAACCAATCCCCGCCAGCATACCGATCTGCTTACGTTGACCCGGCTTTAAACGCGGTAACTCCAACAGCACAAAGACACAGGCCAATACCGTCGCCAGTTCAGCGGTCGAAGCCAACTGAAAGGTATTCAACAGCGCCAGCAAGCACATCACAAACAGAATCGGACCAGTAACCGCCACCGACGGCCAGATCACTCTCAGGGTAGAAGTGAGGGAAGACAATAGAGCACCCATCTTGAACTCAAATTAGTTAATATATTAATTAATAGTTTAACTATTTTTGGCTGAGTAGGCTAATCAGAAGAGGGGATAGGGACAAAAGCAAATAAGGTGTCTTGGTTAACTCTGCTGAGCACATCAATGCCAACCATGACAGGGGTTATATAAGAATAATCTTGATGGCCTTAGGGTTTACCCTGGCTGCATTGTGCAGGTGTTACCATACCGGGGCTTTGCGGTAATTCAGCCAAATATTGATCCACCGCCTTATGAAACTCAGACTGAATCTCTTCCAGAGTTTTGCCATAAAAAGTGATCTCAGGTTCCACGCCTGTAATCTTGCCAACCAGACAGACTTTACCCGCATCAAAGTCTACTCGGGCTGCATAGCTTTTATACACAATCAGGCTCACTCAATATCCCCAGTCGGCGTTTAAAACCAATCCTGATAAGTTGCTGTAGGCCGGAAAAGCCGTAGGTGCCTTCCGACAATAATTGGGTATCTAGGTCAGTGTCGAATGGCGCTTCGCTTGTCTAACCAAATCCAAATATCAAATAATTTATCAGTAATGGTATAGGTGTTATTAACGATAGATGTAGATGATATAAAAAAACGGCTGCTTCCATAAGGTTGCAGCCGTTTTTATACGTCCATTTCTGACGTTCAGTTTAAATCAGCACTAAACTAGCCAGTACGCTTTTCTGAGAAACGCTGTACGTCAATAATATTGGGCAGCTGCTCGATACGATTCAATACCCGTCCCAGCACCTGTAAACTTTCCACTTCCAGTGTGATCAGGATATTAGCCTGATTCTCTTTTTTATCGGTCAGGGTGTTCGATGACAATACATTGACCTTTTCATTGGCTAACACCAGCGTGATATCCCGCAGCAAACCCGGGCGATCCCAGGAGCGGATGCGGATGTCTACCGAATACATGTGGTTGGTCTTCGCCCCCCACTCTACGTTGATAATACGGTTAGGATCATCTTCTCGAAGCTGCCAGGCATTAGCACAGTCCTGACGGTGAATCGAAACACCGCGACCAATCGTGATATAACCGATAATTTCATCACCCGGCAGCGGGTGACAGCATTTAGCGATTTGAGTCATCAGGTTGCCGACACCGTGAATAGTGACATCATCGGAGCCTTTACCCCCCTGATGATAACGACGATTGGTCAGGAATTTCTCCATCTGCTCTTCGTCGTCGGTCTCACCAAACAGGTTCTGCGCCACGCTCAGCACCTGACCGATACGCAGATCACCGGCACCCAGTGCGGCATACATATCATCTTCTGCACTGTAGTTGACCGCTTTAGCCAGTTTCTTCAGATCCAGATCATTCAGGCCCAGTTGCTTAAACTCTTTCTCCAGCAGATGACGGCCTTCGATAATATTCTGATCACGATCCTGCAGTTTAAACCAGCTTTGAATCTTGGCCCGCGTACGGGATGTCAGGGCATAACCCAACGCAGGGTTCAACCAGTCACGACTGGGCCGTGTTCTCTCTGAAGTCAGAATCTCCACCTGATCACCGGTTTTCAGGCGGTAGGTCAAAGGTACGATACGACCATTAACTTTGGCACCTCGACAGCGGTGCCCTACCTCGGTGTGGACACGATAAGCAAAATCGACTGGGGTCGCATCGTGGGGTAGATCAACAACATGGCCATCCGGGGTAAAGATATAGATACGATCCGGTGCAACATCATTGCGCAGCTCTTCACGCAGACCGTTGGCATCACCCACCTCTTCATGCCATTCCAATACCTGACGCAGCCAGGCGATCTTCTCTTCATAGGAATCGCTGGTCTGATTGGTATCCGTGCCTTTATACAGCCAATGGGCACAAACGCCCAGTTCAGCCTCTTCGTGCATATCATGGGTACGGATCTGAACTTCCAGCACCTTACCTTCCGGCCCCACTACCGCAGTATGCAGTGAGCGGTAACCGTTCTCTTTAGGCGTGGCGATATAGTCGTCAAACTCGTGTGGAATATGATGCCAAAGACCGTGAATAATACCCAAAGCGGTATAGCAATCTTTGACATCCGGTACCAGAATACGTACCGCGCGCACATCATACACTTCTGAGAAGTCGATGTTCTTACGCTTCATCTTACGCCAGATACTGTAAATATGTTTGGCGCGGCCATTGACTTCGGGCTCAATACCCTCCGCCTGTAACTTACTCTCCAGTAACGCGATAACTTTCGCGATATATTCCGTACGGTCCAGGCGCTTTTCCGACAGCAGGCGGGCAATATTTTTATACTGTTCCTCTTCCAGATAGCGGAAGGACAGATCTTCCAGCTCCCACTTGATATAACCAATACCTAGACGGTGGGCCAACGGGGCATAAATCTCAAAGACTTCACGGGCAACACGCAAACGCTTATCACGGGGGGCTTTTTTCACTTCCCGAATTGCGCAAGTCCGCTCAGCCAGCTTGATCAGGGCGACACGCACATCGTCGATCATGGTCACCAGCATCTTACGCAGGTTTTCCAGCTGACTCTTGCTCTGGCCAAATACCACGCCATCATCCGGCATCTGAGTCTGGCTGATGGCGGCCATCTCGGTGACACCATGAATCAGTTTGCTGACGGTAGCACCAAACTGTTCTTCAATCGCTTCCAGCTTGATCTGATTTTCCCGTACCGCTCGGTACAGGATTGCAGCAATAAGGGTGTCTTCATCCATCTGCAGCTCGCCGAGAATATCGGCCATTTCCAGGCCTGTACGGAAGCTGCTGGCACCGGAGGCGACCCAAGCATTCTCTTCATTACTGGCGGCCTCCTGCTCCAGTCTCTGTGCCAGTTCACACGCACTTTCCACGCGTTCAGGGTTGCTCAGAGTGACATCATCCTGTAGCCGGTTCAGCCATCCAGGGATATTGACACTACCATCAGGATTGATTGGTTGATCTTCGCGGACTTTTACCATGATTCTGCCTGTGCAAGTTCAGTTTCTTATTGTTTATTACTTAGCGAAACAAAAGCCATTCTCTATTCTCCACTCAAGAGATCGGAGCATAGAGTGCCTCGTGCCCACAAAACTTTTGTTTCGCGGCTTAGACCCTTGTCTAACGGACTAAGATCCTGTTTTTTATCTTAAGAAGCTGACCGGTTTGCTCAATGGCTGAAATTAATCACTGATCAGTGATTTGCCTAAAGCCCTGTTTGAACAATGTAGCTTGGATGATAAACCCTCATGTCACCCTTCCGGTCGCCTTCTTTCCCTCAATTTGATGCACCATTCCATTGGATGAAACATTCAATGTGATGCAACACTCAATGTGATACAACAGTTCCCCCCTGATACTTCCAGTGGAAATCAAGCCCTTTCAAACAGTGCCATAGATTCCACATGGGTCGTATGGGGGAACATATCCATGATGCAGGTCTTCTGCAGTTTATACCCTTGCTGCACCAAAATGGCGCTGTCCCGTGCCAGGGTTGAGGGGTTGCAGGATACATACACCAGGCGTTTTACCTTAAACTGCGCAATCTGCTGACAAATATTCTGGGCACCGGTACGCGGTGGATCCAGAATCAGTAAATTATATCCCTGTTTTGCCCAGGGCAGGTCTTTAAAAGACTGACTTAAGTCAGCCCGATAGAACTCAGCATTTTCTATGCCATTACTCGCGGCATTCTCTTTCGCCCGATTCACCAGCGCCTGCTCACCTTCAATGCCCACAACTTTAGCCGCATGCCGGGCTACTGGCAGACTGAAGTTACCAAACCCTGCAAACAGGTCCAGCACCACATCTTCTGATGTGGGAGCCAACCACTCCAGTGCACGCTGCACCATCTGGGCATTAATCGCCGGATTCACCTGAACAAAATCGTTAGGCAAAAACGCCAGTTTTAATCCTTCCAACTTATAGTGCAGCTCTTGGGCATCTTCGTGATCCGGTGAGGTCAGAGAATGAGCATCGCCCTGCTGCAAATATAGACGGGTATTGTGTGTTTGTGCCCAGCCTTGCCACAGCGTCAGATCACGGTGGGACAGTTTTTTCAGGTGGCGCACTACAATGGCGCTGCCCTCATCCCCCTGTGCCAGCTCCAGGTGGCCGATAGTTTTTTTCGATTCCAGTTCAGGAATCAGCTCATACAGGGACGGGATCAATGCCGACAGCTGTGGCATCAGCACTTTACAGTGTTGAATAGGAGTCAAATGAGGTGAGGCTTTCTCACGGAAACCGATAATCAGCTCACCATGGCGATTCCATTTCACGCCCAGACGGGCTTTACGACGATAACCCCAGCTTTTATCCAGCAGAGGCTCGTGAAGAGGAATATGTTCGATCTTGCCAAAGCGTTGCAGTTGATCGACCAGCGCATCGCGTTTGACTTCTCGTTGTTGCTCCAGCCCCAGATGCTGAAGGCTACAGCCACCGCACTTGGCGTAGTATTCGCAGTCAGGTTCGATACGCTGTGGACTGGGAGTCAGAATCTCTTCACACACCGCTTCATCAAAGCGGCGGTGTTTTTTAGTGATACGGGCCTGAACAGTTTCCCCTGCCAGCGCACCTTCAACAAAAGTCGTTTTTCCCTTCTGTCGGGCGATACCGCGGCCATCGTGGCTTTGGCGTTCTATGGTGAGTTCAGGCACGTCGTCTCCTTTATCTTTACAGAGTGACCCGAACTGTTTTGCCGATAAACGCCGATAAATAGCGTATTACAGGAAAAACAAATATTCGGGTATCACATTGGCGGCAGATAATAGCGACTAATCTGAGCATGTCCAGCAATGCTACAAAACCACTGCTGAAAGTTAACAAAGGCTTACCAAATGACTGTTAGGTTAAGCAAGCGATCAGCTGTTAAATACGCCTGTGGACAGATAACGGTCACCGCGATCACAAATAATGGCCACCACGACCGCATTTTCATTTTCTTCAGCGATTTTTAACGCACCGGCAATGGCACCACCGGAGGACACTCCGGCAAAGATGCCTTCCTGCATCGCCATCGCTTTCATGGTCTCTTCCGCATCGCTTTGGCCAATATCCAGCACACGATCCACACGGTCCGCTTCAAAAATCGTCGGCAGATACTCTTCCGGCCAGCGACGAATGCCCGGGATACTGGAACCCTCACTGGGTTGCAGGCCTACGATCTGGATCTCTGGATTTTGCTCTTTCAGGTAACGGGAAACGCCCATAATGGTGCCCGTGGTGCCCATGGAGCTGACAAAGTGTGTGATCTTGCCACCGGTCTGCTGCCAGATCTCAGGGCCTGTGGTCTGATAGTGGGCCTCCGGGTTATCCGGGTTACCAAACTGATTCAGCACCTTGCCTTTACCCTCTTCCTGCATCTGCAGCGCCAGATCACGAGCGGCTTCCATACCCTCTTCTTTGCTGACGGTGATCAGTTCAGCACCGTAAGCCGCCATAGAAGCTTTGCGCTCTTCGCTCATATTGTCCGGCATGATCAACACCATCTTATAACCCTTAATCGCTGCGACCATGGCCAGGGCAATACCGGTATTACCACTGGTGGCTTCGATCAGGGTATCGCCAGGCTGAATATCGCCCCGGCTTTCTGCCAGATTAATCATGCTCAACGCCGGTCGGTCTTTTACGGAACCGGCCGGGTTATTACCCTCAAGCTTGGCCAGTACCACAGAGGAGGTGTTATTAGCCAAACGCTGTAAACGCACCAGAGGGGTTTGTCCCACAAAGGCTTCAATAGTTGGGTACTCAGAAAATTCATCTTGAATTCGGGACATAATCATTCTCAAACTAGTCATTGCCGGTTTTGACCGAGCTTTTACATGTAAACAGCTTGACCGGCCAATTATCTGACTGCTTATATGGGGTATTTTTAGAGAATTACAAAATAATGCTTTGCTATTTCCTTATAACTGCCGCTTTAAATAGCCTAGGCGTAGGCTCATCGGACAGTATAATGGCAACAGCAATTATGTTATCTGTTTGCCATATTTTTAGGCTGAGCTTTACGCAACAAACAGCAAACAATCAGTTAAATATCCTACTTCGGACTATTGCATGAACCATTGGCCATTGCGAAATAAAATTCTTTTGATTGCCTTACTGCCAGCCATGGTGACGGCGTTAGTACTCAGTACTCATCTATTCTTAAATTATTACGCCCTGCTTGAGAAGAATCAGATGCAGCGCGGTGAAACCTTAGCTCGTCAGGTGAGTATACCTATGGCGTTCAGTATTGAGCGGGGTGACAGAGAACAGATGCGTCAGATGATAGACCAGCTCTTACGAGAAGCCGATATCCGAGCAGTCTCTGTGCATAATCAAAAGCGCGTCAATATCCTCCATGGCGGCCCCAGCATGTACCCGGTCAGTAATGCCAGCCACCGCCTGCAAAATCAACCGTTGGTGCGTTACTCCGAGGCCTCACTGCGAATTATCCATCCTCTCCTGGCCACTTATCCTAACAGTCAACTACAAAATAGCCCGGCTACACTGCCTGCAGGACCTCAATTTACGCCCATGGAAGTGCAAACCCAAAGCATCGTCGGCTGGCTGGAGCTGGAGATTAGCCTGAGCCAAACCCGACTGGATACGATCTACGATATTATTCTTAACTGGCTGGTGGTGATCTCACTGATGATTATCACCCTGATTACGGCTCTAAGGGTGGGACGCCAGTTTCTGCTGCCGATTCAGGAACTGAGCCAGACGATACGCAAGTTAACCGCTGGGGACTTTGACAGTCGTGCAGAAGCACTGGGGTGCCCCGAATTCCAGCAGCTCAGTAAAGACCTGAATACCATGAGCGAGAATATCGCACTGAGTCGTCGG
The DNA here is from genome assembly GCF_000422425.1 of Oceanospirillum beijerinckii DSM 7166. GTDB lineage: Bacteria > Pseudomonadota > Gammaproteobacteria > Pseudomonadales > Halomonadaceae > Oceanospirillum > Oceanospirillum beijerinckii. The sequence goes on along the minus strand of NZ_KE383829.1, from coordinate 238,599 downwards.
GAGTTGGAAGACAGCATTAAACAAACCACCTACGAGCTGGAAGAGACCATGGAAACCATGGAAACTCAAAGTATCGAGCTGGATCTGTCACGCAAAAAAGCGGAAGAAGCCAACCGTATTAAATCCGAGTTTCTGGCCAATATGAGTCATGAGATCCGTACACCACTCAATGGTATTGCCGGTTTCTGTAACCTGTTACGTCGTACGCCACTGAACCCACGACAAAGTGAATACCTGGGCAATATTCATAATGCTTCTGAAAGTCTGCTGGCAATTATTAACGATATTCTCGACTTTTCTAAAATCGAAGCACAAAAGCTGGAACTGGAATCGATACCTTTTAATTTACGTGATTTGATGGATGAAGCCATCACTTTGCTTGCCCCTGAAGTACACCGTAAGAAGCTGGAGATGGTGTGCATGATCTATGACGATGTACCTGTGCACCTGATCAGTGACCCCCTGCGTCTAAAGCAGGTACTGACCAATCTGCTGAGTAATGCGGTGAAATTTACCGAACAGGGCGAAGTTGTCGTGCGCGTAATGGTCGAGCAGGAAAACCCGGATGATCTGCTACTGAAAATTGGCGTGACTGATACAGGTATTGGCATAAGCACGCAACAGCAAGCCAATTTGTTTAAAGCTTTTACCCAGGCTGATCCGAGTCAAACCAGACAGTTCGGTGGTACTGGATTGGGCTTGGTGATTTGTCAGCGCCTGGTGATGTTGATGGGGGGTGAGATAGGTCTGGAAAGTGAAATAGGTAAAGGCTCCACCTTCTGGTTTACTTTGCGCACACCTTTGAGCAAAGACAGTTTTGACAGTCCTGCAACCCATCGCTTTACACCTATGGATACGCTGTTGATTGAAAGCCATCCTCTGGGACAAACAGCCCTTAGCCACCAGTTGAATAACTTTGGCCTGAAAGTGAAAAGCTATGACAGCCTTAGCGATATTGACGTTCAAAAACCAAAAGCAGATCTGGCGATACTATCCTTTAATGCAAAAGAAGCCGCGGACCGTGCCACACTGGCTCTAAGCCATAAGTTAGCGGAAAAGATTCCGGTATTAGTTCTGCTTGGCAGTAACGATGCTGATTTGATTACCCGATATATGAGTGCAGGTATACACCGCGTCGATACAAAGCCTGTAGGCCTTGAGCATCTTCACGAAGCCATTGATGCTATTCTGCAGCTAAGCCGCCCCCATAGCTTTAGTGGTCAGCTAAGCAACCAATCAACCCCTGGAAACTATCTGGATAGAAGAGCCCATATAGACCATAACGAATACCTCTCGAGCAAAACCGAAAATAATAGAGCACACTCGACAAGCTACAGCCCCGAGCAAACGGCACGCACCCACCCCAAAACAAGCGGTACACAAACGATACAGCCTTCTGTTAATAGCGTAACACCTGTTACCTCTCAACAGATGGCTAAAGCGCCAACTATCCTGGTAGTCGATGATAATGCGGCTAATCTGCTACTGGCCAGCAGTCTACTCAATGAATACGGTCTCAATGTGGTCCAGGCCAACAACGGTAAAAAAGCTATTGAGCTGGTATTAAGCCAACGCCCGGATATGATCCTGATGGATATTCAAATGCCAGATATGGACGGCCTGGAAGCAACACGACGCATCCGTAATCTAAGCCCACTCTTTGAAGAGCTGCCTATTATCGCTTTGACCGCCCACGCTCTGCCGGAAGAGGGAGATAAGTTCTTGAAAGCAGGGTTAAATGATCTGCTGACTAAGCCCTTTGATGAGCAAAAGTTAGCCAGTATTATCCGTCATTGGACCGGGTTCAGTCCACGTATGCTGCATAATGCTAACGATGAGTTGCGGGTTATGGCTTCAGAAGAAGTGATTGACGATGTGGTCGATATGGAATTGGGCATTAAGCTAGCAGGTGGTAAACCTGCGTTGGCAAAAGAGATGCTGGATATGCTGATCCAGAGTATTCCTGATAGCCGTACCAGTCTGGAGCAAGCCTTTAACGGTAATGATATCGAAGAGATGATCCATGCTGTGCACCACCTGCATGGTGCCACCCGTTATTGTGGTGTACCCCGTTTAGCGCTGACAACTGAAACCCTGGAAACCCAGTTAAAGATGAACCAATTGGTCGCAGCTCAGGGCACCTTACAAACCCTGTATCAGGAGCTGGAAAAACTGGAAAGCTGGCACCGGGAACAGCAGTTGCTACAAAAAGCGGACTCTTAAAGCCTCATAAATGAACCGGAGTGAGGCTTGCGCAGCCACAAGTCTCACTTCGAAAAAGATGTTGTCGTTGCAGCCGCAATGACAGCCAAAACCGCAGCGACAGCCAAAACCGCAAAAAGCATTAGCCTCGTGCTTCAAGCACCACAAACGCTTGCGCTAAGCCACCATCATCAGAGATCGACAGATGGCAAACCAGTTGTGGATAATTCTGATAACGCTCGGCAGCGGCACCGAGCAGTACCAATTGAGGCGCGCCGGATTCCGCTGAACGAATCTCCAGATCCTGCCAGCTGATTTTACCGATACCTGTTCCGATTGCTTTTGCCGCCGCTTCCTTGGCGGCAAAACGTTTGGCCAGATAGCTGACTGGCTGAGGATGAGTACGAAAGCGCTCCAACTCATAATCCGTCAGAATACGACGGGCAAAGCGCTCGCCCCGTCGCTCCACAGCCTGTGCTACACGCTCAATCACCGCCAGATCGGTGCCTATACCTAAAATCATAGAGAGGCCTGGCAGCGCTTACTTAGGCTGAGCGGCCAACATAATACGTTTCATCTCAGAAACCGCCTCTTTCAGGCCAACAAACAGGGCGCGGGCAATAATCGCATGACCAATATTCAGCTCGTAAATACCCGGAATCGCCGCAATAGCTTCAACGTTGTGATAGTGCAGGCCGTGACCGGCATTCACCTTCAAACCATTCTTCAGGCCGATCTTTACCCCTTCCTGGATAATCGCCAACTCTTTTTCCAGCTCTGCTTCCGTTTCAGCTTCGGCGTATTGACCGGTATGCAGTTCGATCACAGGTGCAATAGTTGCTGCGGCTTCAATCTGTGCCTGATCCGCATCGATAAACAGGGATACTTCGCAACCCACTGCGGCCAGTCGCTTGCAGGCATCCGCCACACGCTCAAACTGACCCACAACATCCAGGCCACCTTCGGTGGTCAGCTCTTCACGCTTTTCCGGCACCAGGCACACATGCTCCGGGCGAATCTTCTCTGCGAAGGCGATCATCTCTTCAGTCACCGCCATCTCGAAGTTCATACGCGTCTGCATGACCTGCTTAATCAGCTCAACATCTCGCTCCTGAATATGGCGGCGGTCTTCACGCAAGTGAACGGTAATGCCATCCGCACCGGCTTCTTCCGCCAGAATAGCAGCCTGTACCGGATCAGGGTAACGGGTGCCACGGGCCTGACGTAAGGTGGCGATATGGTCGATATTTACACCCAGTTGCAGACGTGTAACGGACATAGATTTGAGCTCCTGTCAGATCCAGCTTTTTGCTGGTTCATAAATAAAATGATGCGATTAATCAGGCTTGCCGACCGATAAAGTACTGTGAGAAGACTTAAGATCAGGATGCACCTGTTACTCCTGCAGTCATCTCACTGGGAGCCTGACTGCGAAAAAGTTGCCGGGATAATAAGGGCTTATCTCCTAATAGTGGTTGCAGTGCCATACGGTTAAGCTGTTTAGCCGTCTTTAAACCCAGCTCATCCAACCAATCACCCTGCTGCATCGCTAATAGGGATTTTCCCAGCAAACCTTGTTGCCCGACAGCAACGGGATGAAAGCCGGACTGCCAATGATAACGGTACAGCCTATCCTGTTGTAAAGGCCCACCACTATACTCCCGATAGAGTATGGGATAACCCAAGGTCTGTAATAGTTGCCATTCAAAACTACGCAGTGCCGGTTCCAGCTGCTCTTTCTGCTGCAACTGGACCAGTAATAACGCATACTCGCGAAACAGCTCAGGATCAGGCTCTTCCACCAACAGCAAACGGGTTAGCAGCTCATTAGCATACAATACGCAACTGAGCGCTCTGCCGTTCAACAGAGGCAGGGCACCACAGGCTTCAATATCAAACAGGCTTTTCAGGCTGGAATCCCCCCGCCAAGAGATATGCAGAGGTTGCAGGGGTTGGAGCAGAGCGCGGTTACGACTTTTTTTCTGACGTACGCCACGGGCGACACCGTCAATACGGCCATAATCCAGGGTCAGCAAAGAGACCAGGGCACTGGTCTCTTTATAGGGTCGGGTATGCAGCACATAGGCTGGCTGGCATTCAACACGTACCGACATCATATGTTAACGAGCTGAAAAACACAGATAAGAATAATTACAGGTGAACAGGCTTACAGATCACTGTAACCCAGGCTCTTCAGGGCACGCTCATCATCAGACCAGCCGCCTTTCACCTTCACCCATAGGTTCAGCATCACCTTGGCACCAAAAGCACGCTCCATATCGATACGGGCTTCCTGACCAATCTGCTTAATACGACTGCCTTTTTCACCGATAATGATCTTCTTCTGACCATCACGCTCTACCAGAATCAGCGCACCGATAAAGAGTATACCATCGTCTTCAGAGAACTCTTCGATCTCAACGGTCACCTGATACGGAATCTCATCACCCAGCTGACGCATGATCTTTTCACGCACCAGTTCAGCCGCCAGGAAACGTTCGCTGCGATCCGTAACCTGATCTTCCGGGTAATAGTGGAACGACTCCGGCATATGCTCACGCACCTGAGCTTCCAGCTGAGCCAGATTATGACCGTGTTGAGCGGAGATCGGCATAATAGCATCGAACTCACGTCTTTCAGACAGCTCTTCCAGATAAGGCAGCAGGGCCTCTTTATCTTCTAAACGATCCATTTTATTGATCGCCAGAATTACCGGACAACTGACATGCTCCAGCTTCTGCAGCACGACTTCATCTTCTTCAGTCCAGCGCATACGGTCGATGATAAAGATCACCAGATCCACATCTTTTAGTGCACTACTGGCCGCCTGATTCATATAGCGGTTAATGGCCTTGTTGCGATCTTTCTCCAGCTTATGCATCCCAGGAGTATCCACGTAGACCACCTGGACTTCATCTTCCGTTTTAATACCCACCACCTGGTGACGGGTGGTCTGCGGACGACGGGAGGTAATACTCAGCTTCTGTCCCAGAATATGGTTCATCAGGGTGGATTTGCCCACATTGGGGCGACCGACGATGGCGACAAAGCCACAACGACTGGTCTGATCACTCATTAGGCGATTACTCACTTTTTAACATTCAGAATTTTCAGGGCCTGCTGGGCGGCTTGCTGCTCGGCATTGCGACGGCTACTGCCGATCCCCAGAGTCTTCTCTTCCAACAACACCACTTCACACTCTACAGAGAAAGTCTGGTCATGGGCTTCTCCCTCAACAGAGATCACCTCATATTTCGGTAATGCCTGCTGACGGGACTGCAAAAACTCCTGCAGCAGTGTTTTAGGATCTTTCTGGGTATCATTCAGGTTCAGGTTTTTCAGGCGGTCTTTGTACCATACCAACACCCGCTCCCGGCATACCTCCATACCGGCATCGTTATAGATGGCACCAATCACCGCTTCCATGGCATCCGCCAGAATGGAGTCACGACGATAACCACCGCTTTTAAGTTCACCTGAACCTAACAGCAGGTAGTCACCCAGATCGAACTCCCGCGCCAATTCTGCCAGGGTCACCCCTTTCACCAAACGGGCACGCAGACGGCTGAGCTGCCCCTCACGGGCCTCAGTAAACTGGTGATACAGAGCTTCGGCAATAACAAAGCTAACAATGGAATCGCCCAGAAACTCCAGACGCTCATTATTACGCCCACCGTAACCGCGGTGAGTCAGCGCCAATTTTAAATGGTCAATATTTTCAAAGGTATAACCCAGCTTATCGCAGAGTTTTTTTAAGTTCGCTTTCACGCTGATCCGTTCTTTTTTTCTATCACAGAAAAAGGCAAACCGGCCCAAGAGGCCGGTACAATCTTATTTATTTCTTAATTAATCGCCCGGACATCCGAGAAGCCCGGCAAGCTATTCCAGCCTTCCCAGTGCATCCACACCGCAAAGGCCTTGCCCACTATCAGGTTCTCGGGCACAAAACCCCAGTAACGACTGTCGTTACTGTGATCCCTGTTGTCACCCATCACAAAGTAGTGACCTTCAGGAACCACGATCTCGCGCATATTCTGTCCCGGTTCCAGACTGTTGTAGATTTCGTGCTCTACTTCGCCCAGTTTTTCTTTCAGTAGCTTACGCTCTGGTCGGCCTGCAGGTAAGGCGGCAACAAACTCTTGCAGCGCAGGCTTACCATTAATATAGAGCACTTTATTCTCATAGCGCAGACGATCACCCGGTAAACCCACCACACGCTTAATAAAGTTCAGGCGTTTATCTTCCGGAAAACGGAACACCATCACATCACCGCGTTCAGGCTCATTCAATTCAAGAACCTTGGTATTAGTCACCGGCAAGCGTATGCCATAGGTAAACTTATTCACTAAGATAAAGTCGCCTATTTTCAGTGTAGGCAACATGGAGCCACTTGGGATCTGAAAAGGCTCAACCAGAAATGAGCGCAATACCAGCACCAGCAGCAACACAGGGAAAAAGGAGCGGGAATACTCCGCCCACCAAGGCTCCCTTTCTAACTTAGCGATGATATCAGCATCCATCGCAGAACGACGATCACCACTTAGATACTTGCTCACTGCTTGCTTACGATGATTGCGGAAGATTAAGGCATCGGCCAGATAGCCCACACCCGTCACAGCCACCGCAATCACCAGCAGTAATGCAAAATCCATTTCCATAATCAGTTATCCACTTTCAGTACCGCAAGGAACGCATCCTGTGGAATCTCAACACGACCCACCTGCTTCATGCGTTTCTTACCTTCTTTCTGCTTCTGCAGCAGCTTCTTCTTACGACTGACGTCACCACCGTAACATTTTGCCGTCACGTTTTTACGCAGAGCTTTTACGGTTTGACGAGCCACTACCTGATTGCCCAATGCCGCCTGAATCGCCACATCAAACATCTGACGAGGAATGATCTCTTTCATTTTCTCGGTCAGGCCCATACCTTTGGTTCGAACCTGATCCTTGTGCACGATACACGCCAGTGCATCAACACGATCACCGTTGATCAGAATATCCAAACGCGCCAGATCAGCAGCCTGGAAGCGATCAAAGCTGTAGTCCAGGGAAGCAAAACCACGACTGACTGATTTCAGACGATCAAAGAAGCCCAATACCACTTCATTCATCGGAATATCATATGTCAGCTGAACCTGACGTCCCACAAACTGCATGTCGATCTGTACACCACGCTTTTCAACACACAGGGTAATCACATTACCCAACATATCCTGAGGTACCAGGATATTGACACGGGCAATCGGTTCCCGCATCTCTTCAATGCTGGATGGGTCTGGCAATTTAGCCGGACTATCGACCTGGATGATATCGTTGTTTTTCAACAAAACTTCGAAGATTACTGTCGGTGCCGTCGTAATCAGGTCCAGATTGTATTCGCGTTCCAGGCGTTCCTGAATGATCTCCATATGCAACATGCCCAGGAAACCACAACGGAAACCAAAGCCCAGTGCATCACTGCTTTCCGGCTCATAGAACAGGGAAGCATCATTCAGTGTCAGCTTTTCCAGCGCATCACGAAAATCTTCATAATCATCTGAGCTAACCGGGAACAAGCCCGCATAAACCTGAGGCTTAATCTTCTGGAAACCCGGTAAGACTCCAGTATCAGGCGCTTTAGCGGCAACAATCGTATCACCGACTGGTGCACCCTGAATGTCTTTAATACCGGCAACCAGGAAACCTACTTCACCGGCTTTTAGAATACCTGTCGGAGTACGCTTCGGTGTAAAAATACCAACCTGATCGACACCCCAGGCTTTGCCAGTGGATTTCAGCAGGATTTTATCGCCTTTACGCACAGTACCTTCAACCACACGGATCAAAGACACAATACCTAAGTAGTTATCAAACCAGGAATCAATAATCAGCGCCTGTAGCGGACCATCGGGATCACCTTCAGGCGCCGGAATTTTTTCTACCAGGTCTTCCAGTACATCTTCAATGCCTAAGCCAGATTTTGCACTACAACGCACAGCCTCCGTGGCATCAATACCAATAATATCTTCGATCTCTTCTGCCACACGCTCGGGTTCAGCCTGAGGCAGATCCATCTTGTTCAAAACCGGAACAACTTCCAGGCCCTGCTCAATAGCGGTATAGCAGTTTGCCACAGACTGAGCTTCCACACCCTGAGCGGCATCGACCACTAGCAGCGCACCCTCACAGGCAGCCAGCGAGCGGGATACTTCGTAGGAGAAATCCACGTGCCCAGGAGTATCAATAAAGTTCAGCTGATAAGTGTTACCGTCTTTCGCGGTGTAATTCAGCGTCACACTCTGCGCCTTGATGGTAATACCACGCTCACGCTCCAGGTCCATGGAATCAAGAACCTGTTCGGCCATTTCACGCTCACTCAAACCTTCACAGGTCTGGATAAAGCGGTCAGCCAGAGTAGATTTGCCGTGATCAATGTGGGCAATAATCGAAAAATTACGGATATGACTTAAACGACTCACAGTATTATTTTCACCAAAGAGAGGTAACCGCCGAGAAATGGCCCCTAAAAGCAGGGGCAGAGTCTACATGATTCGCCCTCTGGACGCTATGTTAGTCTCCGCGGAAATTGTATTTGATCACTGACAGTCACTGCACTGTCATCAGGCATTTCTCTGATGCTCAGCCTCATGCTGCCAGCCAGCCATAAAAACAATCTTATTGACGCACAGCCAAATAGGCAAAAACCCCAATCATCTTATGACAATCGGGGTCTATGCTTTGAAAAATAACTTATTCAACTTTCAATGGAATAAAGGTCGCCACACCTTTACGCACCACACGCACTGGAACGGAAGACCCCGGTTCCAGATCATCCAACACCTGTTGATAACTGTTTAGATCTGTGATTTGCACACCATTGATCATGGTCAGCAGATCACCCCGTTGAATCCCTGAATTTGCGCCACTACCCGGTTTGACCTGCTGTACTATAACACCATGATCAACATCCCAGCGCTGCTTCTGCTCTGCTGTTGGTTCGATGACATCTAACCCTAAACGATCCACAGATGGCGACTTCTTGACATTAGCAGTCGGCGCTTCACGATCCGTTAATTCTTCAATAGTGATACGCAGCGTCTGCTTTTGACCACCCCGTAGTATTTGTACATTCACCTTCTCGCCGGGATGTACCTGGCCTACCAGGGGAGGTAGATCACTGGAGCGCTGAATCTCGCTGCCGTTGAATTCCAGAATAATATCGCCTTCCAGAATACCACCTTTACCCGCAGGACCTTCTTTCGATACTTGAACAACCAGCGCCCCCATCGGCTTTCTTAAACCAAAAGATTCAGCCAGATCGCGATTCACCTCCTGAATCATGACACCGAGCCAACCACGGGCGACACGACCATTTTCCTTAAGCTGCTCAACCACATTCATCGCCACATCCACCGGAATGGCAAACGATAGCCCCATAAAACCACCAGAGCGAGTATAGATCTGGGAGTTAATACCAATCACTTCGCCGTCTAGATTAAACAGCGGACCACCGGAGTTACCTGGGTTGATCGCCACATCCGTTTGGATAAAAGGCACATAGTTTTCATTCGGTAGCGCACGACCTACCGCACTGACAATACCCGCGGTGACCGAGTGATCAAAACCAAACGGCGAGCCGATCGCCAACACCCACTCACCGGCTTTTAGCTTGGAGGAATCGCCCAGTTCTACCACCGGCAGTTTTTTCGCTTCAACCTTTAACAACGCCAAATCTGTACGACGATCAGCACCGACCAGACGGGCTTCCATCTCACGGCGATCCGACAGGCGCACAATAATCTTATCGGCACTTTCTACCACGTGATTATTGGTCAGAATATAACCGTCCTGGGAGATGATAAAACCTGAACCCAATGACTGCTGAGGCTGACTACGTGGCGCACCACCGCCCTGGCGACCATCAAAGAAGTGACGAAAGATTTCCGGTAGATCATCCCTGTCAATGCCGGCCATAGGACCATGATTGCCAGTGTTATTCTTTACCGTACTGATATTGACGACGGCTGGCGCAGCTTCTTCTACCAACTCCGTAAAGTCTGGCAAACTGGCTGCCTGAGCCATACCTGCTGCCAGTAGAAAAAGTACACCAATAAACCAGTGTGATAACTTGCTGTATGTTACTTTCATACAGGTCTCCGTAAGTCCACGACTACTGCCCAGAACCTGAACGGGCGATGTAATTGATCTCCTCAGCCTGAGGAGAGTTTTGAACCAACTTTCTTAATACGACGGGCTGATAATCTGGATTCTGACGATGGCGCTGACTGTACCAGCGCACATAAGCAAAACCACCACCAAGCCCCAATAATGCGAATAACAGTGTATAAAGAGAATCAGGCCCTGCCAGTTGCTCTCCCACAATAGCCAACAGCATCATACTGAGCAAAGGCATGAGATAAACCAGAGCCGAGCCCCGTAAGAAAGCCCCCTCGCCTAAGCCCAACATCACTTGGTCACCGGGTTTCAAACTGAGTTCGGTGCGTACCAGAAAGCGCTGAGTCTGCCCTTTGGCAATCTTGCCCAGCAACGAGTGCCCACAATGACTTTTAGCGGAACAACTCTGACAGGCGGATTGACGGCAGGTCTCAACCCAGGTGCCTTCTGCATCCACATCGACCACTAGCCCCTGCTCTTCTAACATACCTTCACTCTTCCAAACTGCTTAGTGCATGAACACTCTGTATCAGGCAATATTCCGCTTTTGAAAACCTGCCGAAAATAATACGCTTCACGCTCTGTTAAAAAGCATCAGCGACTTTACGGGCGGTATGCAATGGAATCTCGCCGACAACAGTCACCATCTGGGCCAGATTATCATTTAACACCTTGCGTACAACGACAACCGTAGCACCATACTGGTGAACACCTTCCTTCAGGGAGTCTGCCCGCAACGGTTCAACAAAGACTGAGAACGTGCTGATGCCATCGGATAAGCTGAACATATTGGCCAAATGGGTTTCGGAAACCGGCACGGACTCCTTCACCATATAAACTTCAAAACCTTCTGGTAACCAAGGCAATGATGCGGCTGGCATCGCTGCCTTATCGTCTGACTTCTTCAACGGTTTATCACGCTGGGTAAAAGCAAACGAAGTAAACTGAAAGGTTTCTAATTCACGTGATAATGGGTCCAGTGTGACCGATTTCAATAGCAGTGCAGATTCTTTATCCAGCCAAAGACGATAGCCCAAACGCTGGTTGTCCCGAGGAATAATCTCGACCACAACAGAAGGTCGTCCCACAACGCGGCTCTGACCTTTCAACTGCAGCTGGTAATACTTCTTAACTTGCTCCAGCCCACCTGAAAAGCGACCGGAAGGATTCCGACCATGAATACGATCACTGGCTACCGTTTCTCCAGATATTTTCTGGGTAATCTGATTACCATGCTGTAAAAACTCCCTCGGTATACCATCCAGATAACTTAACCTGGCTTCCTCTCCCGCCTCACTGACATCATGGCTCAACTCAACCGTATCCAACTGCCCTTCGCGGGAGTACACCAACACACCAGAATAGTGATAGCTATACATCGCATCAGCAAAACGGATCAACCATTGATCAGCGGTCGTTGCAGCTTGACTCATAGAAGAGAGCAGTGTTGTCGATACAAACGTTGCTAACAGCAACGTCCCCATTAGCAACGTCTGTCGTACACTCTTTTGCATAGAAAAACGATGTGCAAAAAAAGACCTACGTTCAGTCAAAATCTTATTGTTCAAGAAAACCATGACCTTGTTTACCTTGCTTCTCTCTCAACATTACTGCTGACCCGCCTGATAACCGGCCACACGAGCCATTGGCATCATGCCATGGGTGCCATTTGCGGCAACATACTCAGAATGTTGCATCAGATACCCCCGAATCAAGGCCTCCTGCTGATATTTCTGGTTTTCAGCCATACGATACTGGGGCGCGGCCGGTACAGCTCCAGCACTCACCCGCTGAATACCGATAGGACTTTGCTGTAGCCCCCGGCTCGGCAAGGACTGTTGATAACTGCTGACCTCCTGAGTTGCCAGCATACTCGGCTGCCCTGCATCAGGAGTAGGCATCAGAAACACAACCGCAGCAGCTACCGATGCAGCAATCGCACCTTTCGCTGCCCAGCCATCAGAGATAGCCGCTATCCTATCTTTCCAGCTGGATGTGACCTTGGGTTGCTCAAGCTCCGGAGCAGGCTCATTGGCTATCGCCGCAGATACCCGGGCAGAGATATCAAACAAGGTCTCTTGCTCAAGTTCTTTATGCATGACACTTCGCATCAAATGGTAACGGTGCCAGCACTCGACAGCTTCTTCCTGCTCATCGCAGGCTTTCAGCGCACGGCGCAGCTCCAGCTCATCCGCTTCGTTATCCATCAGGTTTGAAAGCGATTGGCGAATATGATCACTCATGGCTTACCTCGCTATGATCACTCGTCATAAATAACAACTCACACGGATCAACTGACGGAGATAGTCTAATCAAGCGCACTTTGAAGGTGCTCTGTGAGCAGGTTTCTCCAACAACAGAATCGGCATCAGTGCATTATCTATGTCACTAACTATGGTTTCTGAGTTAACCACCCGGATTATTGAGTGCTTAACTCGGGATCTAACAACCGCTTGATCTCACGATCTACGGCCTCCCTGGCACGGAAAATTCTTGAACGTACGGTACCGACCGGGCACTGCATTACCTGTGCAATATCCTCATAGCTCATACCGTCCATCTCCCGAAGGGTAATGGCGGTTCTCAGCTCATCAGGTAACGCACTGATAGCACTGTATACCGTCGCCTCAAGCTGATCCCGCTCAAGACGCCTGTCTGGCGACGCATTGTCATTCAGGCGGCCATCATTGTTTAGAATTTCCGCATCATCGTAATCAATATCGGTACCCGGAGGCCTTCGCCCTCGGGACACGATGTGATTCTTCGCTGTATTGATCGCAATTCGGTAAAGCCACGTATAAAAGGCACTTTCGGCACGAAAGTTACCTATTGCCCGATAAGCTTTAATAAAGGCTTCCTGAGTTACGTCCAGTACCTCGTGTGAATCCTGAATATACCGACTGACCAAAGCAGCAATCTTGTGCTGATACTTGCGTACTAGCAGATCAAACGCACGTTTATCACCCGACTGAACACGTTCAACCAGCTGCTGATCCGTTTCCTTAGTCACCTCTCAACCTCAGACGTGCTTTAACTTCATAGCTGCGGCCATGTATATCACGTGCCCTTCACCACGGTGAGTCAAAACACAAAGCAAAAGTATTCTTCTGCTGATCATAGCGAAACAAAAGTATGTCGATATTCTGCACAAGAGAGCCATAAAATTCTCTTGGTGTGCGTAGAAAACTCTTGTTTAGCCGTTTAGTTATAAGTAGTTTTTAGCCCCTGAAGCAAGAAGGCCTAATACTCTTAACAGAGCCTGTGAACCGCGTCTGATATTGACGGAGTATCACGGAGTCTCCATGCCAGCATCACCGGCCAATGAGTTACAGGTTATCAAATTTTCTTTGCCCAGGTAGGTACTGCAATCAATCTTCTTTGCTTGAGATAAGATTTAACCCGCTAAAAATAAACAAAAAACCGCTTTTCAGGCAAAATAGTCAAGCCCTGCTAAATGCGGGTTTGTCTGTTTGTGGATTTTTATCTACCATCTCATACCAAAGTCAACTGCACTTATGACTCAACCTTAGGCTAAAGGTTCAGCCAAGTTCAGCGATTAATTTAGTTTTTTATAAAAAATCAGCCGGAAGCACAGCAACTGTGAGCCAAGTTTTTCAACATGACGCCCTGATTATTGGTAGTGGTGCCGCAGGCCTGGCCCTGGCCATCAAGCTGGCAGACCATTGTAATGTGGCCGTGTTGAGCAAAACGACTCTTGATGACGGTTCAACCCGCTGGGCACAGGGCGGTATCGCTGCAGTACTGGATACGGATGACAGTGTGGAATCCCACGTACAGGACACGCTGGTCGCAGGTAATAATCTGTGTGATGAAGAAGCAGTACGTTTTACCGTAGAAAACGGCAAAGACAGTATCAACTGGCTGATTCAGCAAGGTGTACCCTTTACACCCAATGACGAAGACAATAGCGACCAGCCTTACCACCTGACCCGTGAAGGCGGTCATAGCCATCGCCGTATTATTCATGCTGCCGATGCCACCGGCTTAGCGGTTTCCAGCACACTGATCGAACAAGCCCAGCAGAAGGACAACATCACTATCTACACCCATCGCATGGCGGTAGATCTGATTACCCGCCGCAAGCTGGATGAGCCGGGACACGGTTGCGTGGGTGCCTATGTCTTGAACTGCCAGACGGAACACGTGGATGTGTTTAAGGCCCGCTTCGTTATTCTGGCCACAGGCGGTGCCAGTAAGGTTTATCTGTATACCAGCAACCCTGACGGCTCCTCAGGTGACGGTATTGCCATGGCCTGGCGCGCCGGTTGTCGTGTGGCGAATATGGAGTTCAATCAGTTTCACCCAACCTGTCTGTATCATCCCCAGGCCAAGTCGTTTCTGATTACCGAAGCCCTGCGCGGTGAAGGCGCCCACCTGCTGTTACCCGATGGCAGTCGCTTTATGCCCCGTTTCGACGAAAGAGCAGAGTTGGCCCCTAGGGATGTGGTTGCCCGTGCTATCGACCATGAAATGAAACGCCTGGGCAGTGACTGCGTCTATCTGGATATCAGCCACAAAGACCCTGAATTTATTATTCAGCACTTCCCAACTGTCTATGAGCGCTGCAAAAGCTATGGCATTGATATCACCAAAGATCCGATTCCAGTCGTTCCAGCCGCTCACTACACTTGTGGCGGTGTCATGGTAGACACCAAAGGCCGCACTGATCTGCCCAATCTCTATGCCATTGGCGAAACCAGTTTTACCGGCCTGCACGGCGCTAACCGTATGGCCAGCAACTCGCTATTGGAATGCCTGGTTTATGCCGAAGCAACCGCTCAGGACATTATGCAAAAGCTGTCCGATACACCCGAGCCACCGGATGCGCCAGCCTGGGATGAAACTCAGGTAACCGACTCTGATGAAGATGTGGTGATCTCTCACAACTGGGATGAGCTGCGTCGTTTCATGTGGGACTACGTGGGCATCGTGCGCACCAATAAACGTCTACAGCGAGCCAAGCACCGTATTGACCTGCTAAACAATGAGATTGGTGAGTATTACTCCAACTACAAGATCTCCGGCGATCTGATCGAACTGAGAAACCTGTCTGTCGTTGCAGATCTGATTATTCGTTCTGCTCTGATGCGGAAGGAAAGCCGAGGGCTGCATTTTACCCTGGATTATCCACAGGTCAGCGCCGAACCCAGAAATACCATACTGACCCCTGATCAGTGGTAATTATTTTTAGCTTCGCCTCTACATCTGCCTATCAACCATGACGTAATTTAAGCCGCAGCTGCCTGCGGCTTTCTTGATCCAAACTGTCAGGAAAGATCCATACAAAATAACTCCTGCCCTGCTTATCGAGAAACTGCAGTCTTATCCAATAACAACCAAACATCCCCGAACGAAATAACCAGGCGCTACGCTCACCGCCATCAGCAGACGTTAATAGCCACAGTTTTCCGCCATGATTCTTATCGGGCACCTCTTGCAGACGGGCAATGCGCTTGGGACTGTATAGATGGGAAATGTGGAAGTAGGCCAAGATAAGGGCAAGAGGAGCAATAAAAAGCGAAACAAAGGGGTACACAACGCCGACACCGATAACCGGCAGGAGATGGCTGGCCAACAGCCAGCCACAATGAAGCTTAGAGATGTCTAAATTTAGACAGATCACCATCTTCGGCATAGGCAATAATTTTTTCCACCATATCCTTGTGCTCTGACTCTGCAGGAACCTCACGCTGCATCAGCCAGACAAACAGATCCTGATCCTCGCACTTCAGAAGCTCTTCATAGCGTATACGATCATGCTCACTCAATTCACGATAGCAATCACGCACAAAAGGCACCAGCATCAGGTCCAATTCCCACATGCCACGACGGCTCTGCCACTGCAGGCGTTTCACTTCTTCTTCTACACTCATTGGGGCGATATATCCAAAGCTTGTTTTAGTCAGTTGCGTGACAGTATACCGCGCAGCGAAACATTTCCCCAAGCCATTCACCCACTCCTTTCCCTACAACGTTAGACCAATGATTTGCAGTGCAATAAAAACGATTCTTGAAAGATCGTCATATTATTTAGCTATCACTCTGAAAATAACGAAAAAAATCCGTTTCTGTGATTAAAAATTAAAAAACTGGCTTTTTCCATTGATTTTTCACTAACCTTTTGTTTAATACAGGTTTATCCTTAAATTTATTTGCTGGTAGGCAGCCAACAAAAAAACAACAAACGCGAGAGCAGGTAGGTTGATATGACTAAATCGGAATTAATCGAGCAAATAACCCTGAAGCAGCCTGAGTTATCTGCTAAAGAGGTTGAAGCAGCAGTACGAATTTTACTTGAACAGATCACTGATACTTTGGCCACCGGTGGCCGTGTTGAGATTCGTGGCTTTGGTAGCTTCTCTCTGCATTACCGCGAGCCACGTACTGGCCGCAACCCAAAAACCGGCGAATCTGTAGATCTGACAGGCAAGTTTGTCCCTCACTTTAAACCAGGAAAGGAACTGCGCGAGCAGGTGGATGAAGCCAAAAACATGCGCGATTAGAGTCTACACCTAACGGATATAGCATAACCCTTATCCCGTAGATGAGATTCCTGACAATTACTGGCATAATCAGCCGACTTATGTAACAGCTAACAGGAAATAAAATGCGTTGGATTAAAGGTGGTATTTTTCTGGTCATCGTCTTGGCTCTGATGGCCGTGGGCCTGCTATTCTCTTCTCGCAACACAGCTGCCTACTCCATTGACCTTATCATAGTGAAGCTGCCAGAGATCAGTATTGCTCTACTGATTCTTGCAAGCTTGGTCATTGGTCTGATTGCGGGTTGGTTATTATCTTTAAGCACCTATGTACGCCTTAAAAGCGGTCAGGTGAAAGCAGAACGCTCCCGCAAACTGGCTCAGAAAGAGCTGGACAGTCTGCGTATTGCAGGACTGAAGGGCGGTGAGAATGAGTGAACTGCTATTACTGGCCACTCTGGTTATAGCAATAGCAATCGGCTGGTTTCTGGGCAGACGCTCCAGAAGTAGCAAAAAAAAACAGCTTCATTCTCAAAGCACCCAACTGAATAAAGACTATTTCACCGGCCTAAGCTATCTATTGAACGATCAGCAGGACCAGGCGATAGAAACCTTCATGCGGGTGCTTGAAATCAACCCTGAAACCATAGATACCCATATTGCCATGGGTAATCTGTTCCGTAGCAAAGGGGAAACGGAAAAAGCCATCCGGCTACACCAAAACCTCTTTGCCCGCCCAGCATTAAGTAAAACACTGACACAACAGGTTCAACTGGAACTGGCCCGGGATTTTCAGGCCGCCGGTTTGCTTGACCGTGCTGAGCGTCTACTACTTGAACTCTCTGACGCCGTTTCGCCGGATATTCAACAGCAAAGCCAACTTCTGCTCATTAAGATCTACGAGCAGGAAAAAGAGTGGCAGCAAGCTATCGCTATCAGTGACAGCCGCCTGCTAAAAGAGCGCCCTCAGCATAGAGCGGCTGTGGCTCACTACTACTGTGAACAGGCTGAGCAGTTGATTGGAAAAGAGGAATACGGTCAGGCTAAAAAACTTTTGAAGCAGGCACTTTATAACGACTCTCAGTGCATTCGGGCCAACTGGACCAGCGCTGAAATCGAATTTAAAAACAACAGTAATCGCAAGGCCCGCTCTATCCTACTGCGGATTCCGGAGCAGGACCCTCGTTTCTACTCCTTAGTACTACCGAGAGTTGCACCTCTACTTACTCAGAGTGAGCTACATAAGCTATTGGATACCGCTCTTGAGGCCTATCCAAGCCGTACAGCTATCGGTTTGAAAATGAACTTACTAAGAGAAGAGGCAGGTATTCAGGCTGCTATTGAGTTTTTGGAACAATTCATTGACCGTAAGACGCTACGCGCACCTTTCCTGGCAGCCCGATCACTAGAACAAATCGCGGCTCAGTTGACACCCGGTGTACTAAAGCATCGTCTGGAAACATTAGAAGAAATGTTAAACCGATACGAAAAAGACAGCCATGTCTCACGCTGCCTGCAATGCGGCTTCAAAAGTGGTCAGGCGGAATTATGGCAGTGCCCTCGCTGTCGCAGCTGGGGCACTATACGGCCCGATGACGCGGTTAACTAACTCCCCAACATCATCAAGTTAATTTTTGTGATCAAGGATCAAGCACGAGCCGCTTTAATTTCCTGCTCAATCAGCTCCAACGCTTCCATAGGGTTTTCTGCACGGGTGATAGGACGACCAATAACCAGATAATCACTGCCATCTTTCAATGCCTGACCCGGTGTCACAATACGCTGCTGATCACCTTTCTCAGCAAAAGACGGACGAATACCCGGTGTCACCAGCTTAAAGTTACGGGGCAGGGCATCACGTAGCATTACCGCCTCCTGAGCAGAGCACACCACACCATCCAGACCCGCCTGCTCGGTCAGAGTCGCCAAATGCATCACCTGCTCGGCTGGCGTAGCATTCACACCGGTTTCACGCAACTGAGCTTCATTCATACTGGTCAGTACCGTTACGGCAATCAGCAAAGTGTCATGGCCATTATCACGTAGACGCTTAATCGACTCCTCCATCATAGGACGACCACCACAAGCGTGAACATTCACCATCCAGGCACCGCTATCAGCAGCGGCCAATACCGCCTGGGCCGTGGTATTTGGGATATCGTGAAACTTCAGATCCAGAAAAACTTTAAAACCCCTTTGCGTCAGAGTTTCGACGATCGCAGGACCGGAGCGGGTAAACAGCTCCTTACCCACTTTTAGCTGACAACGGCCAGGTTCAAGCTGATCAACAAAAGACAGCGCCTGCTGGGCATCCGCGTAATCAAGCGCAACAATAACCGGGTTTTCTGGAAGCAGTGACATATAAAAATCCTCAACTTAATGCACGGGCATTATACATAGATAGCGCAGCAAAAGTATTTCGATATCACCTCAATCATCAGCTAACAGCAAGACCATCATTCATACATCACGACAAATTATTCAAACAGATGAATTATTCAGACAGTGCAGGTCGGCCAGATAGAGTCTCTAAGCTAAAGTCGTAAGGAAAACAACCATATTAGAAATAAGTTTATTACTTAGCGAAACAAAATTTGCTCGATACTCTCCTCTTCGAAATACGGAGATAGCTCACAAAGAGCAGGAAGAGTGGGACCTGCTATACGCAGGAGAGTTTTGCTTCGTGACTAAACAAACCACTGATGGTTATAACAAGAGGAAAGGACAATGCACACCTATTTAACCCTTGGCTCAAAGAAGATTACACCCCCAAAAACAACCTTCCAACCAAACGCTTCCCAACCCAGGTTTGCCATATCACAAAACGTGATGGGCAAGCTTTTGAAAGCCCTGCTTAGCATGCTTCTACTGTGCAATCTAAGCCTGCTGCCGATGCTTAGTGCCCAGGCCAACGAACAAGTCGAACAGAATACAACCTCAGGCTCACTGATCAATATCAATCAGGCCGATCTGCAAACCCTCACCCTGATTAAAGGCGTAGGACAGAAAAAAGCAGAACGGATTATTCAATTCAGACAGGAACACGGCCCATTTAAAAGCATTGAAGCCCTAAGCCAGGTGAAAGGGATCAGCCTGAAAATTATTGAGATAAATAAGGGGATGTTAACTTACTGAGCTAAAAACGCTTAAAAGAAAACGGTTGAAAACCAGAAATAAGAAGAGAAAATAGAGAGTGAATAAAAACGGGGATCGCCTTGGCTTTCCCCGTTTTTTGTATACCAAACGCTAAAATCAGCACTTAGATACGCAGACCACCGTCACACTCGATCACACGACCTGTAAAGTAGTCATTTTCCATGATGTACTCAACAGAGTGAGCAATCTCATCTGGCAGACCCAGACGCTTCATAGGAATAACAGAACATACTTTTTCCAGCGCTTCTGGTTTCATACCAGCAGTCATATCAGTTTCGATAAAGCCAGGCGCAACTGCCGCTACACGAATACCGTAGCGAGACAGTTCTTTCGCCCAGGTTACCGCCATGTTAGCGACACCTGCTTTAGCAGCAGTGTAGTTAGTCTGACCCATGTTACCGGAACGGGAAATACTGGAGATGTTGATAATTACACCCTGAGTATTGCCTTCAATCATATGAGCAGCAGCTTCACGGGCACACAGGAAAACACCGGTCAGGTTTACGTCGATCACCTGCTGCCAGTGTTCCAGGCTCATCTTCTGAACCACTTTGCCTTCTTTCGCTTTGATAAACAGACCATCACGGGTAATACCCGCATTGTTTACCAGGCCATCGATACGACCAAAGTTGTCAGCAATCTGAGCAAAAGTGCTTTCAACCTGAGCTTCATCCGCTACGTTAGCGATGTAGCTACGGGCTTCAGAACCGGCTTCCGCTACCAGAGCTACGGTCTCATCCAGTTTTTCCTGGTTCAGGTCGATCAGGGCCAGCTTGGCACCTTTAGCCGCCAGACGCAGAGCCATTTGACGACCCAAACCTTGACCGCCACCTGTGATCACTACTACTTTATCTTTCAGTTCCATAATAATTACCCCCTAGGTATATTCGTTTTAATCCGTTCTATTTTTCGTGTTTTCCCAAACTTTGTGCATTGCAATATAACCCATTTTTTTGCGCATGCGAAGCCCGTGTTTAAAACAAATTTTGTCGTTTTTTCAGCTTGAAAAACTGACTTTTAGCCTCATATAGCTTTCTGTAACTACAGGAATATGAATTAATGAATAAATTTCTGCTGCTGTTTATTACCGTTCCTCTGGTGGAAATGCTGGTATTGATCAAGGTTGGCGAACAGATTGGCGCCTTAAGCACCATAGCCCTAGTGATTCTTACTGCAGCCATTGGTATCTCCCTGCTAAAGCGACAGGGTATTGCCATGCTTAACCGGGCCAACTGGAAGATGAATCAGGGTGAGATTCCAGCCAAAGAGATGGCTGAAGGTATAGTGCTCGCCGTGGGCGGCGCACTGCTATTAACCCCAGGTTTTGTCACCGATGCCCTGGGCTTTGTCTGCTTATTACCCGGAAGTCGTAACTTTCTTCTGAGCAAGGTCTTGAAAAACATTTCCGTGAACCCTATCCATAGGTCTAACACGGCTGATTACGAAAATTTTCACACTCACCAGCAATACCAATCACATCAGCAACCCCATGAGCATCACAGAGTGGACCCAACGGCCATTCATCGTGGTGACCAGAACGGAGATGTGATTGATGGCGAGTTTGAACGAAAAAAATAATTTTCAGCCATTGAATTCAAATCCTGTGTCCCCACTAATACAGAACACAGGATTTAGCCCAGATGATAACCATCGCGGGCATAACAAAAACATCGGGCCCAGCCCGTTCTTTTAAAGATTGAAAGACAAAGAGCTTTTAGTTTTAGGAGTAAATTGAGAATGAGCATCCGTCCTTTACACGACCGCGTTGTAATTCGTCGTCAGGAAGAAGAGACCACTACTGCAAGCGGTATTGTTCTGCCAGGTTCTGCTACTGAGAAACCAAACCAGGGTGAAGTAGTGGCGGTAGGTAACGGCCGTGTACTGAACAATGGTGACGTTCAAGCAATGAGCGTAAAAGTAGGTGACACCGTTCTGTTCGGTCAGTACGCAGGCAATAACACCGTTAAGATCGACGGTGAAGATCTGCTGATCATGAGCGAAAGCGAAATCTACGCAGTACTGGAAGGCTAATCCGTCTTTCACACTGAGTTCACACTGATTAAAACCTATTTTTAAGCGAGAATTTTAACATGGCTAAAGACGTTCTATTTGGTAATGATGCGCGTCAGCGCATGCTGGCAGGCGTTAACGTACTGGCTGACGCTGTAAAAGCAACTTTGGGCCCTAAAGGCCGTAACGTTGTTCTGGACAAGTCTTTCGGTGCACCTACCGTAACTAAAGACGGTGTATCTGTAGCGAAAGAGATCGAACTGAAAGATAAGTTCGAAAACATGGGCGCACAGATGGTTAAAGAAGTAGCGTCCAAAGCAAACGACGTTGCGGGTGACGGTACCACCACCGCTACAGTTCTGGCTCAAGCGATCGTTACTGAAGGCCTGAAGTCTGTTGCGGCGGGCATGAACCCAATGGACCTGAAGCGCGGTATCGACAAAGCCACTCAAGCCGTTGTTGCTGAACTGAAAGCGATGGCAGTTCCTTGTGCTGATTCCAAAGCGATCGCTCAGGTAGGTACTATCTCTGCAAACTCTGATGCGACTGTAGGTAACATCATCGCAGAAGCGATGGAAAAAGTAGGTAAAGAAGGTGTTATCACTGTAGACGAAGGCCGTGGTTTCGACGACGAGCTGGAAGTTGTAGAAGGTATGCAGTTCGACCGTGGCTACCTGTCTCCTTACTTCGTAACCAACCAGGACAAGATGGCTGTAGAGCTGGACGATCCTATGATCCTGCTGGTTGACAAAAAGATCTCTAACATCCGTGAACTGCTGCCAGTTCTGGAAGGCACTGCAAAAGCAGGTAAGCCTCTGATGATCATCGCTGAAGATATCGAAGGCGAAGCGCTGGCAACTCTGGTTGTTAACTCTATGCGCGGTATCGTTAAGGTTGCTGCAACTAAAGCACCAGGTTTCGGTGACCGTCGTAAAGCCATGCTGCAGGATATCGCTATCCTGACCGGTGGTACTGTAATCTCTGAAGAAGTGGGTCTGAGCCTGGAAAATGCAGGCGTTGAGCACCTGGGTAGCGCTAAGCGTGTGACCATGAGCAAAGAAAACACCACCATCATTGATGGTGTAGGCCAGGCATCTGACATCGATTCTCGCGTTGCTCAAATCCGCGCTCAAATCGAAGAAACCACTTCCGATTACGATAAAGAGAAACTGCAGGAACGCGTAGCTAAACTGGCTGGCGGCGTTGCAGTAATCAAAGTCGGTGCTGGCACCGAAATGGAAATGAAAGAGAAGAAAGCACGCGTTGAAGACGCTCTGCACGCCACTCGTGCTGCAGTAGAAGAAGGCGTAGTACCTGGCGGTGGTGTTGCACTGATCCGTGCTCTGGGTAAAGTTCAGGGTCTGGAAGGTGATAACCACGACCAAAGCGTAGGTATCGAGCTGGCATTCCGTGCGATGGAAGCACCTCTGCGTCAAATCGTAAGCAACGCTGGCGAAGAAGGTTCTGTTGTAGTAGCCAACGTACGTAACGGCGAAGGCAACTTCGGTTACAACGCAGCAAACGGCGAGTACGGCGATATGCTGGAAATGGGTATCCTGGACCCAGCTAAAGTAACCCGTTCTTCTCTGCAAGCCGCTTCTTCTGTAGCAGGTCTGATGATCACGACTGAAGCTATGGTAACCGACGCACCTGAAGAGAAAGGCGCTGGCATGCCAGATATGGGCGGTATGGGCGGTATGGGTGGCATGGGCGGCATGATGTGATCATCCCCCAACACCTTGGTTGCTTAATCGCGCCGAACCGCTTTAGAAATATTCAGCACTGAATATTTCCCTAAGCCAAAAGCCCCGCCTATAATGGCGGGGCTTTTTTATGCCTGTGATTTAACCGATATAATTGCGACACGATACAAAGCTTTTAGCCCGCATTTATTAGCCTGATAGACCACAGGTAACCAGCATACATCCAGCAGCTCTGTTATTTAGCGGAGCCGCCCTGTTCACAATTTAGAGAAGCGTCCTGATAGCCCACTATGCTTAACCGAGTCCGCATCGTTTTAGTCAACACCTACCATCCCGGCAATATCGGCTCTGCTGCCAGAGCGATGAAAGTGATGGGTATGGAGCGCCTTTACCTGGTCAATCCAACTGAATTCCCTCACGAAGAAGCCTCAACCATGGCAGCCGGTGCAGAAGATATTCTTGCTAATGCCGTAGTAACGTCGTCATTGGAAGAAGCGGTAGCGGATTGTACCTATGTGGTTGCTACCAGTGCGCGCCCTCGCTCCCATCAGGTACCTGCGATGACACCGCCACAGTGTGCTAACTTTATCGCGGAGCAACCAGAACAGGACGAGATCGCCATTGTCTTTGGTCGCGAGCGCAGTGGTTTAACGGCCGAGGAATACCATCGCTGCAATCGCCATGTATTTATTCCGGCTAATCCAGATTATGCCATCCTGAATATGGCTTCGGCGGTACAGATTATTACCTATGAGCTCTACCAAAAGAGCCTGACAGAGTTTAATCCGGTGCCAGGACAATCTGAGTGGCCAAACAACGAAGAGATGGGCTTCTTTTTTGATCGCATGGAAAAAGCACTGGAGAATGCGGATTACTTTAAGGGCAAACCCCAGGATATTACTTTTGGTAAGTTAAGGGCCTATTTCCAGCGCAATCTGCCGGAGAAGTTTGAGCTTAGCCTGTTACACGGTCTTGTTAAGCGCTTAAAAGGTAATCCGTAGCTCTTTTTTGGGCTGGAGGCTGGAGGCTGGAGGCTGGAGGCTGGAGGCTGGAATAGCCTACTCTAAGAAAAGATCAGAAAAAAGGAGAAGCATCGGCTTCTCCTTTTTTATTGGCTCAATCAGCTAGCTCATATTTGGCTTAACCAATCTTAAAGCGCTCAATCATCTTGATCATATCACCGGATAGGTCCTGCAGATCCTGACTGGCCGCAGCCATCTGAGCAGACTCCGCCGCGACACCCGCAGTCAAATCACGCATGCTCATCACATTGTTATTGATACTGTTTACGGTGGTACTCTGCTCCTCGGAAGCAGCCGCGATCTGTTGATTCATACGTTGAATCGCCTGCACTTCTTCGGTGATATTGCTTAGGGCTTCACCGGCAGAAGCGGAAGTATCCGCCGCACTATTCGCTTTCTGAGCACCTTGCCCCATAACACTGACGGCCTCTTCTGCAGCACCCTGCAGCTTCTCTACGATAGTCTGGATTTCAGTGGTAGATTCCTGGGTACGCTGCGACAGGGTACGTACCTCGTCCGCTACCACAGCAAAACCACGACCTGCCTCACCGGCACGGGCCGCTTCAATTGCCGCGTTGAGTGCCAGTAGGTTAGTTTGCTCGGCGATACCGCGAATCACTTCCAGTACGGTATCGACGTTACGACTATCTTCCGCCAGACGGGAGATCACTTCACCGGCCTGGTTAATATCACGGGATAACATCTGAGCTTCGGTGATATTTCGTTTAATGATCTGCTGGCTTTGTTCAGACTCTTTAGCCGCCTGAACGGTCGATTCAGTCGCCTGAACCGTTTGACTGGTCACTTCATCAACGCTGGCCATTACCTGCAACATGGCACTGGCCAGCTGTTCCGCATCCTGCTTCTGCTGATGCAGGCTATCATCTACTGCAGCAGTAGAAGCAGCCATCTGTGAAGAAGAACTGGCCAGACGGTGGGCGGACTCACTGACGCCACGCATAATATCCTGAATAGAGGAAACAAACTGATTGAAGTAACGGGCCAGACTAACCAGCTCGATACTACCCTCTTCTTTCAGACGCTGCGTCAGATCACCTTGCCCCATGGATAGGTCTTTCATCGCTTGTACAGTCTTATTAATAGGCCCTGTGATACTGCGAATAAAGAACAGCATCAATACACACAACACAGCCAAAATAATTGCCCCATGAGTCATAGATAAGGCTTCGGAACGGCGTACATCAGCCTGTAAAGCATCCATATTCAGGCCTGTACCTAACACCCACTGCCAAGGCCCAAACTCTTCTGCGTAGCTGGTCTTAGGGTCCAGCTGCTCTTTGTTTTTGCTGTTAGGCCACTGGTAATCCACAAAGCCACCTCCTGCACGGGCCTCGCGGTATAGCTCTTGTACAAAAGGCTTACCCATAGGGTCTTTCAGCCCCATAATATTTTTTCCGATTAACGCTTTTACGCCACTGGCCAACTGCACGCCATCTTTATCACCGATAAAGATGTAGTTAAATTTTCCGGTGTCAAAACGCATGGCGGATACTGCGGCTAACGCCTGCTTTTGTGCTTCCGCTTCGCTCAATATACCTTGTTGACTCTGTTGATAATAATGCTCAACAATGCCCTGAGCACTTTGCACCAGCAGTACTACTCCTTTCTCATAACTCTCTCTCAGGTGGTCACGGGTTTTGGCCGCATCCAGCAAGGTATTGGTCACCAGGCCCAATGCAAATAAACCTAAAATCATCCATACCCGTGCAGCAATGGATATTTTTGAAAAACCGGTTGCCATATTGAATTCTCATTTAACGTCAACCTAAGCCAGTACGGCAGCGCTACTACGGTGCATCCACTGGCCTGATATAGAAAACAACCTCTAGCCCAGAGGGCCGGTGATACGCTGCTTGGCTAAAATAGCCTTATGCTGTTCATGCACTTGTTTCAGACGCTGAGTGACATCTTCTTTCTGCCCTTCAGCAGCACTCTCAACCTCAGCAATCAGCTCTTGCACTTCATGTAACAAAACTTGCGATTCGACATCCGACAATACTTCAGTTGGCTGCTGCTGAACGTTTTTTTTATGCTTCAAACGCTTGCTTGCCGCACGTTTAAATACACTCACCATAATTCACCTGCCTGCTTGATTTGTCTTGGTTAGGAGTAGTCAAAGTGATATACATTGACCCGGTTTAATGCACAATCCGGCAGATAAACCTTGCCCTCACGCACATGCAGCAGGTAAGGCATCCACAATTGACCTTTATTTTCATCAGCACCAAAACCAAAGAAACTATCGACAATCCTGCCATCGGTATCGAACACCTTAATGGCACGGTTCACCAGATCAGAAATAAAAAGATGGCCATTTTCATACTCGATACTGGTAGGCAGTAAGAAGTTGGCATTATCCACACCATAACCTTCCTGACCAAAGCTCCTGAGCCACTGTCCTTTACCATCAAATACCTGAATACGGTTGTTAAACTGGTCGGTAACGTAACACAGCCCCTGTTGATCCACCGCTACATCGGATGGTGTATGAAACTCACCGGGTAAGTCACCCAGCTCACCAAAAGTATCCACCAAACCAGCAATACCTCCGGCGGTTAAGCGCCAACGTGAAATGCGATTATTGCCTGAATCGGCAATCAAAATATCATTATTGGTAGGATCGATAGCGATGCCCTGGGGCTTATTCAGCTGCCAGGAAGCAGCCCCCTGCGAGCCAAAAACAGTATAAGGAATCAACTGACCTAACATAGGGCTGTATTGATAGACAGTCACAATGCTACTCAGAAAGTTACTGACAACCAGAAGAGGCACTGAATGATCCAGTTGACCCGGCAATGGCTCATCAGGTGTTAATGTCGCCACACCTAAAGAGCCCGGTAACATAGGAATACTGGCGGGGCGCAAGCTGTCTTCACCACTGTTTTCTGTCGCCTGCAGCTGATAATTACCCGCATCAACCATCCACAGCAGCTCATCAGGTTCTTTAAAACGCTCCCCCAGGAACATTCTCAGCCAGGTTTCCTGCCAACGCTGATACCATTCGGCCTGAAAGTTGATTCCCATACTGAGCCAGGAAGGTGCGCCGGATAACTGCATGGCCCTAATAATCTGCTCCTGCATCTCCTGCTGCTGATCCAGCATTTGCTCCAGATAATGAGTGCCTTTACAGCTACTTTGCACCGGATTACCGGGCGCAATATCACCCGTGACCGAAGTGACAAAATGCAGCTGCCCCGGATTATCCCTTTCATCACCCACAAAAGTCAGTACTTCGGTGGGGCGCGCATTATTGCGCTGTACGGATTTCAGGTTAATCTTATGTAACTGCAGATTAGCCAGGATAGGCTCGGTGATCAGCAGCTTGTGCAGATCGGGGTGATCTGTAATTTGAATCGGGGCAAAAAATCCTTCCAACTTCCCCTGCTTACGACCATTCATGGCGTAAACCGAGATTGCGTTAGCTTCACCACCCGGAATCAGAATTTTACCTTGCACGCAGGACACATCCCGGGCCAACTCCAAACCATCGATATAAGACTTTTTAGTCCCTGAGAATGGAACACCTCTGCCATCCCAGTCACAACGCACAACGGTGTTAAAGCCCGTATTTGCAATATATATATTACCCATTGAGTCCAGACTCAAGCCCTGGGGCCACAGCAGATGCAAAGGGTCTTCACTGCGACTACAGTCGATCTGATGAATACTTTTAACGAACCGCCCTTCATCGGTGAAAATCACCAGTCGACTCTGCCCGTCTTCACCTTCATAAAACTCATCAGCGACACATAACTTGTTTTGATAATAAACAATACCGTTTGGACCTTTCAGATCCACTTCCGGCTCATTACCAAAACAGGTGACGTGTGAAATATTCAGTGCTTCATCGTATTCCAGAATATGTACGCGATAATTACCGATATCCGTGACATAGATCCAGTTCTTCTGTGGATGAGCCAGCAAGCGGAATGGCATATTAAACTGATCCGGGCCGGAGCCAGTTGAACCATATGCACCTAAAATATGATCCAGATCCTGATCAAAAATCACCAGACGATTATGGGCCGTATCCGCTAACCAAATCCGCTTATAGCGATCAACACAGCTGCCTACTGGTGTGTTAAGTGAGATATTACCCGCACTACGAGCGGGTAACTCCGGCAACTCATCAACTGTTCTACCGATAAATGATTGAAAAGAAATTCCCATATGCCAATCCTTGTATCCTTATGGCTCATATAACTTGATATCGGATGATTCTTTAAGCTTTGCACCGCAACAACACAGCAATGTAGCAGCTAAAAGTTATCATTCAAGCACTTTTATTTTACGGCAATGTGTATTTCTTACACTATTCTGTCGCGAAACAGCCTTACGCGTACTTACATCAAGTACTTACTGCCCTGACAATATAATTCCAATCAAAAGAACAGAAAAACCTAATACAGAAAGAATATTATTAGAGAAACAGAACAATAGAATACTATTGCTAATAAATTCTTTTACTTTCCTAACGACAAAAAAAAGCCACCGTACAAGACGGTGGCTTTTCGATTCAGATTGAATCAGAGACTAAGAAGTAATCTTAGTTCTGTTCCATCTGCTGCTTGATCAGGTCACCAATAGTGGTTGGACCTGCAGCTTCAACTTCCTGTGAACGCACTTTAGCCAGAGCCGCTTTCTCGTCAGCAGCATCTTTCGCTTTCACAGACAGGCTGATTACGCGGTTCTTACGGTCAATGCTAACGATCTTAGCTTCAACTTCATCACCTTCGTTCAGCACGTTGCGTGCATCTTCAACCTTGTCGCGGCTGATTTCAGACGCTTTCAGGGTAGCAGTCACGTCGCCAGCCAGCTCGATAGTCGCTTCTTTAGCGTCTACAGCGATAACTTTACCAGTTACCAGAGTGCCTTTGTCGTTCTCAGCTACGTATTCCTGGAATGGATCGCTATCCAGCTGCTTGATACCCAGGGAGATACGCTCACGCTCTGGGTCGATAGACAGGATGATAGTTTCGATCTCGTCGCCTTTCTTGTACTTACGTACTGCTTCTTCGCCTGCTTCGTTCCAGGAGATGTCAGACAGGTGAACCAGACCGTCGATGCCGCCGTCCAGACCGATGAAGATACCGAAGTCAGTAATAGACTTGATAGAACCGGTAACTTTGTCGTTCTTGTTGAACTTGCCAGAGAACTCTTCCCATGGGTTTGGAGTGCACTGTTTGATACCCAGAGAAATACGACGACGCTCTTCGTCGATATCCAGTACCATAACTTCCACTTCGTCGCCCACTTGAACAACTTTAGATGGGTGGATGTTCTTGTTAGTCCAGTCCATTTCAGACACGTGTACCAGACCTTCAACACCTTCTTCCAGCTCTGCGAAGCAGCCGTAGTCAGTCAGGTTAGTTACACGAGCCTTAACTTTAGTACCTTCTGGGTAACGATTGATGATGTTCACCCATGGATCTTCACCCAGTTGCTTCAGACCCAGAGAAACACGGTTACGCTCACGGTCGAACTTCAGTACTTTAACCAGGATTTCGTCACCAACGTTTACGATCTCGCTTGGGTGCTTAATGCGCTTCCAAGCCATGTCAGTGATGTGCAGCAGGCCATCAACACCACCCAGATCAACGAATGCACCGTAGTCAGTCAGGTTCTTAACGATACCTTTAACTTCTTGACCTTCCTGCAGGTTAGCCAGCAGCTGCTCGCGCTCTGCAGAGTTTTCAGCTTCCAGAACCGAACGACGGGAAACAACAACGTTGTTACGCTTAGGATCCAGCTTGATTACGCGGAAGTCCAGCTCTTTACCTTCCAGGTGAGTGGTGTCACGTACAGGACGTACGTCAACCAGAGAACCAGGCAGGAACGCACGGATGTTATGTACGTCAACAGTGAAGCCACCTTTAACTTTACCGTTGATGATACCTTTAACAATTTCGTTCTCTTCGAAGGCTTTTTCCAGACCTTTCCAAGACTCAGCGCGTTTCGCTTTTTCACGAGACAGACGCGTCTCACCGAAACCGTCTTCAACAGCTTCCAGAGCTACTTGAACTTCGTCACCGATGCTCAGAGTAAACTCTTCACCTTCGTTAACAAACTGAGAGCGTGGGATAACGCCTTCAGATTTCAGGCCCGCGTGTACGGTTACCCAGTCACCATCGATATCAACTACAGTTGCAGCTACGATCGAACCTGGCTCCATGTTAACTTCTTGAAGGCTCTGTTCGAACAGTTCAGCAAAGCTTAATTCGCTCATTATTTTTCCTGTGTAATCATCAGTTAGGGATAACAAAACCGGCATCACAAAAGTGTGCACGATGGCTTTGCTTCTCCGCAGTCTCCGTATCACCAGTAAATACGGGCTTCATTCAAAATATGTACCGGGCAGCGTTAACACTGGTTCAGACAAGGATCGTTTATCAGATTAAGGACGATCATTCCCTATGACGCTCAGCCCGACACAGTACCGAAAAAAGAAAAAACACCATCAGACCAGAGAGCGTTCTCTAGCCAAATCGATGATGTGGTTTACCACTTCCGGGATCGACATATCGGTAGTATCCAGCGTGATTCCATCGTCTGCCGGCTTTAAAGGCGCCACAGCACGGTTCATATCACGCTCGTCGCGAGTTTGTATCTCGCTTAAAATGGCTTGGAATTTAACATCAATGCCTTTATCTTGCAACTGTTTTACTCTTCGATTAGCCCGTTCTTCGGCGCTGGCTGTCAGGTAGATCTTCAGCGGTGCTTCGGTAAATACCACAGTACCCATATCACGACCATCAGCGACCACACCCGGTGCCTGCTTAAAATCTCTCTGACGTTGCAACAGGGCATCACGTACAGCATTCAGAGCCGCCACTTTAGAAGCATTATTACCACAGCTTTCGGTACGAATTTCTTTGGAAACTTCTTCACCTTCCAACATAACACGTACCGGCTCATTCTCTTCGCCAGGCAGAAACGCCACATCCAGCTGACGCGCCACATCCGCTAATGCCGCTTCATCATCAAACGCCACGCCATGACGCTCAGCCGCCAATGCGGTCAGTCGATACAGGGCACCGCTATCCAGCAGATGCCAGCCCAAACGACCGGCAATAATTTGACTGATTGTTCCCTTACCGGCACCACCCGGCCCATCCAGTGTAATAACAGGAATCACAATAAAATCTCATCCAAGACAGAGCAAAACAAAAGTCTGTCGATATTTTTACAAGGCATCAAAACATGATGTCACATGTTCGGAAAACTTTTGTTTTGCTGCTTATTTTATAGTTTGAAGATTAGCGCCGATTAGGAAAAAGCCTTTGCCCACTATTTGGACAAAGGCTTTTATTGAATCTAATGCACTGCAATGAAACCGTTTCTTGGCAGTTTAACAGCCAAAACCTAGTCCCACTGTATAGAGGTTACTCTTCTTCCACACTCAGGCTGAAGCCCGCACCATTGGCCAGTTCAACAAAGCCTGGGAAAGAAGTCGCGACATTGGCGCAATCTTCGATAAAGATTTCGCCCTCGGCGCGCAGGGAAGCCACGGCAAAAGACATAGCGATACGGTGATCATCACGGCTATGCACAGAACCACCTTTGATGACGCCACCGACAATATCAATACCGTCTTCCACTACAGTGCAATCCACACCTAACGCCAGCAGACCATCGGCCATCACCTGGATACGGTCACTCTCTTTAACACGCAGCTCTTCTGCACCACGCAGACGGGTCGTGCCTTCAGCACAAGCAGCTGCCACAAACAGTACAGGGAATTCATCAATGGCCAGAGGCACCTGATCCAGAGGAATATCGATCCCCTTCAGCTGAGCAGAACGCACACGAATATCCGCAACCGGCTCACCACCCACTTCCGCTTCGTTTTCCAGCGTGATATCCGCACCCATCAGCTTCAGGATATTGATCACCCCTACGCGGGTCGGATTCAGGCCTACATGCTCAATTACAATCTCGGAATCCGGTGCGATAGAACCCGCCACCATAAAGAAGGCAGCAGAAGAGATATCCGACGGTACATCAATATCACTCGCTGTCAGCTTACCACCACCTTGCAAAGAAGCCTTGGCACCATCACGAGCCACAGGATAACCAAAGCCAGTCAACATACGCTCGGTATGATCACGGGTAGGAGCCGGTTCAGTGGTCTGAGTTACGCCGTCGGCATACAGGCCCGCCAGCAACACACAGGATTTCACCTGAGCACTGGCCATAGGCATCACATAGTCGATCCCCTTCAGCGGCTGACCGCCCTTGATCAGCATCGGCGGGCGACCGCCTTCAGCGGTTTCAACCACAGCCCCCATATCACGCAGCGGCTTAGCAACACGCTCCATAGGACGCTTGGTCAGAGAGGCATCACCGGTCAGCTCAACGTCAAAGTCCTGCCCCGCCATCAGACCTGCCAGCAGACGCATAGAAGTACCTGAGTTCCCCAGATACAGAGGACCAGCCGGTTTCTGTAAGCCGTGCAGACCAACACCATGCACCGTCACCTCACCCTGGTGCGGGCCTTCAATCACCACGCCCATATCGCGGAACGCCTGCAGCGTCGCCAGACTGTCCTCACCTTCCAGGAAGCCTTTAATATGAGTGGTACCTTCCGCCAGGGAGCCCAACATAATGGACCGATGAGAGATAGATTTATCACCCGGTACACGTAAACGACCAGAAAGAGCACCCGCCGGTGCCGCACGGTAATGAATTAATTTGTTTTCCATAGGGATATAAGCCGAGTTTTCCAGAATTCTTGAAAAATGTTCCCGCGCCGATTTGGCCCGGGTAAAGATGCGCAGCATGGCATCACTGTCTGATTGTTCGATCGCTGTTCTTAACGTTGCCAAACCCTCTTCAAACTGGGTCAGCGCATTAAGCACAGCATCTTTATTTGCCGTATAGATATCCCGCCACATAACGGGATCGCTGGCAGCAATACGGGTAAAGTCACGGAAACCACCCGCCGCATAACGGAAGATCTCCAGACTCTCATCCTGACGGGCCAGAGTATCCACCAGAGAAAACGCCAGCATATGGGGCAAGTGACTGGTCGCCGCCAACACTTCATCGTGGCGCGGAATATCCATACTCAGCACGTCTGCACCACATGCCTGCCACATCTGGGCAATGCAGCGCACCGCAGGGTCTGGGTTGTTGGCCGCTGGCGTAATAATCACCTTGTGATGCTGATACAAATCCACCAAGGCAGCGGCAACACCGCTTTTCTCGGAACCGGCAATCGGGTGACCCAGAACAAAGTTATCCGGCAGAGAGCCCCAAACCCGCTCAGCACCCGCCAGCACAGAGCCTTTACTGCTACCCACATCTGTGATCAGGGTATCGGGGCGCAGCAGAGGTTTAATCTGCTGCATCACAGATTCCATAGCGATCACAGGCACCGAGATCACGATCAGATCCGCCTGAGCGATCCAGTCCTCTGCCCAGGTTGAGCCCTGATCAATCATACCGATCTTAATCGCCAGATCGACCTCTTCCTGATCCCGGTCACAACCGATAATGGTACCGCCCAAACCCGCTTTTTTCAGCGCCAGAGCCAGGGAGCCACCAATGAGACCCAGACCGATAATCAGTGTGGTTTTAATAGCGGTAATTTCCTGACCACTAAAGTCACTTTCTACCGATAAAGACGGCTTGTCAGATTCACGCGCTTGATTAGAAAAATTACTGTTGCTCACCCGCTAACGCCCCCAGCACTTTTTCCAGCGCCTGAATAAATCGACGGTTTTCTTCCATCGTGCCAATGGAAACCCTTAGATGGTTGGGCATTTGATAAGGCGCTACTGGACGTACGATGACACCTTCATTCAGCAGAGCCTTATCGACAGGTGCCGCTGGCTGACCGACATCAACGGAGATAAAGTTACCCACCGATGGTATAAATTCCAGCCCCAGGCGCGCAAACTCAGTTTCCAGATAGCTCATACCTTCGGCATTCACTTCAACACTCTGTTGCAGGTAAGCCTCATCATTCAGTGCCGCAATCGCCGCTTCCTGGGCTGCAATATTGGCATTAAACGGCTGACGGATACGGTTCAGAATATCCGCCACCTGCGGGTTACTGACGCTATAACCGATACGCAGCCCCGCCAGGCCATAGGCCTTGGAGAAGGTACGGGTCACTACCAGGCTTGGATAGTCCTTCAGCAGTGTGATACCGTCCGGGAACTCATCCTCGACCACATACTCTGTATAAGCCTCATCCAGCACCACAATAATACGCTCAGGTACTTTATCCAGGAAAGCACGCAGCTCAGTTTCGGTCAGCCAGGTACCCGTTGGGTTATTCGGATTAGCAACAAAGATTACTCGGGTTTTATCGGTAATCGCTTCCGCCATCGCCTGCAGATCATGCCCCCAGTTCTTTGCCGGTACCGCAATATGCTGAGCACCTATAGCCTGAGTCACAATCGGATACACCGCAAAGGCATGCTGAGAGTACATGGAAGCACTATGCGCGGTCAGATAGGAGCGGGCAATCATCTCCAGTACATCGTTAGAACCGTTGCCCAACGTGATCTGATCCGTACCCACACCCAGTTTTTCGGCCAGAGCCGCTTTTAGACGAAAACCATTGCCATCGGGATATCGGGTCAGCTCAGTCAATACCGTATGAATCGCCGCTAATGCCTTTGGGCTTGGGCCCAGTGGGTTCTCATTGCTGGCCAGCTTTACGATATCGCTAATACCCAGCTCACGCTCCAGCTCTTCAACCGGCTTCCCTGGCTGATAAGGCTGCAGACCCTGAACACCTTTGTTGGCCAATTCAATGTAGTCACACGCCATAATGATTTCCGCCTTCTAATAATCTTATTTCAATGAGCCGTTATATTACGGCCTTACTATCTGTTAGCTCTCGTGGATAAAGCACTATACCTGCAAAGCCAGTGCTTGCGTCAACACAGCAAAACGGGAGGCTCTGCCTCCCGTTTTGTTGCTGTTATGAGCGTACCGCTAAACGGGAGTGATTACAGCACACCCTTTGGATAAGAACCCAGGATCTTAATATCAGAAACCCGTTGCCCAACCTCTTCCAGCGCCAGCTTCACACGGGCATCATCGGCATGACCGGCAAAGTCGATAAAGAAAACATAGTTCCACGCACCCACTTTTGATGGTCGTGTTTCTACGCGGGTCAGATCGATACCATGACGATGGAACGGCTCCAGCAAGTCATGCAGTGCGCCCGGTTGGTTACGGGTTGCTGCCATGATAGAGGTTTTATCCTCACCGCTACCCGGTACTTCCTGCGTACCAATAATCAGGAAACGGGTGGAGTTATCCGGCTGATCTTCGATCTTCTCAGCGATCTTTTCCAAGCCGTATTTTTTCGCAGCCATATCACCGGCAATCGCTGCCGAGTGCCATTCACTTTTCACCAGGCGGGCCGCTTCCGCATTACTGCTGACCGGAATACGCTCTGCAGTCGGGTAGTGCTGATCCAGCCACTTACGGCATTGAGCCAGTGATGATGGATGGGAGTAGATACGGGAGATCTTATCCTTACGGGTATTCTCACCCACCAGCAGATCCTGATGGATACGCAATACCACTTCACCGGAAATCTGCAGGGAAGAGTCAATAAAGCTATCCAGCGTATGACTGATCACGCCCTCAGTAGAGTTCTCAACCGGCACCACGCCGTAAGCCACGGCACCTGCTTCCACTTCACGGAAGACATCATCAATGGCCGCCATTGGTCTGGTCACTGCGGAGTTACCAAAGTGCTTCAGAGCCGCTTCCTGGGTAAAGGTCCCCTCAGGGCCCAGGAAGGCCACTTTAACCGGCTCTTCCAGTGCCAGACAGGCCGACATAATCTCACGGAACAAACGAGCCATCTCTTCATCAGGCAGGGGGCCGTCGTTACGTTCCATGACGCGACGCAGTACCTGGGCTTCTCGCTCAGGACGGTAGAACTGGATATCCCCGTTACCGGAGGCTTGTTTGACTTCCGCTACCTTTTGCGCGCACTGGGCACGTTGATTGATCAACTTTTGAATAGTCTGATCGATCTCATCAATCTGGTCTCTCAGGACCGCTAACTGTTCTGCTTCAGACATCTCTGTTACCCGTGACGTTGTTCAAAGTCAGCCATAAAGGCGATTAAGGCATCCACTGCTTGTTCAGGTACAGCGTTGTAGATACTGGCGCGCATGCCACCGACAGAGCGGTGACCGGCCAGATTCAGTAAACCGTTTTGCTCCGCTTCCTGCAGGAAGACCTTATCCAGCGCCGCATCGGCCAGGGTAAAAGGCACATTCATCTGTGAGCGATTCGCCACAGCAATAGGATTGCCATAGAAGCTGCTGTTATCAATCGCCGAGTAAAGCTTGTTCGCCTTACGGGTATTAATCTCAGCCATCTTCTCCAAGCCACCCACTTCATTTTTCAGCCAGTCAAATACCAGACCGGACAGATACCAGGCATAGGTCGGTGGCGTGTTGTACATGGAGTCATTATCCGCCGCGATGCGATAGTTCATCATGGAAGGGGTGATTTCCATCGCCTGATCCAGCAGATCATCACGGATAATCACCAGCGTCAGACCGGCAGGGCCGATATTTTTCTGAGCACCGGCGTAGATCACACCGTAATCACCGACGTTCAACGGCGCTGCCAGAATATCCGATGACATATCACATACCAGCGGCACATCACCCGCTTCAGGCAGATAATCAAACTGCAGACCACCAATGGTTTCATTGCTGGTAAAGTGCAGATAAGACGCATCGTCGGACAATACAATTTCATTCTGTGCAGGTACTGAGGTAAAGCTGTTACCTTCGGTGTCGGCAGCCAGATGAATAGGGTTATAACGCTTGGCTTCAGCAATCGCTTTTTTCGACCAGACACCTGTTTTCACATAGTTGCCTGTACCACCTTTACCCAGCAGATTCAGGGGCACCATCGCAAACTGACTGCTGGCACCGCCCTGCATAAAGAGCACCTTGTAGTTGTCAGGCACTTGCAACAGATCACGCAGATCCTGCTCTGCCTGCTCAGCAATCGCCACAAACGCTTCACTGCGGTGACTCATCTCCATCACGGATAAACCGCGACCCTGCCAATCCAGCATCTCTGCCTGAGCTTTTAGTAATACAGCTTCAGGTAAAGCTGCAGGTCCCGCGCAAAAATTGTATTTACGTGTCATCGATGTACTCACAAAAGAAGCACTGCTTCTTTATTGGTCCTCTGTTTCTCCGGCTGGAGTTCTCCAAGCCGGTTGCATAATCAATAAATAGCAAACAAAACAGGGGCCTAAGGCCCCTGTTTTTTATTATTTCCCAGGGTTTATTCTACCCTCGGATTATTCAGCCCCCTGTTCGGGTTCTGTACTGTCCGGCGTTTCATTTTGCGCCGGATTTTGTTCTGCGTCCACATTAGCCGGGGTATCACCCTCTGCAACCACATCACTGTCGTCTACTTCACCATCATCTTCCGGTTCATCTACACGTACTGCAGTCACCAGATGCTCACCCTCGGTCAGACGAATCAGGGTGACACCCTGGGTATTACGGCCAGAAACAGACACTTCCGCCACACGGGTACGCACCAGGGTGCCACCGTCGGTGATCAGCATCATTTCATCCTGAGACGCAACCTGAATAGCTGAAACCAACTGACCATTACGCTCACTGGTCTGCATGGCGATTACACCCTGACCACCACGGCCTTTCACCGGGAAAGCTTCCAGGCAGGTACGCTTACCGAAACCGTTTTCAGACGCGGTCAGAATATAGACCTGATCATCGATCGCTTCTGCACCTTCAATCGCTGCTACAGCAACGTTGTCAGAGTCAGTTTCACTGTCGTCATCCGCCACCACATTGGTTTGAGGGATAATCAGCGAGATCACTTCTGCGCCTTCCGGCAGTTTCATACCGCGCACACCACGGGCAGTACGTCCCATCGGACGGATATTCTCTTCGTCAAAGCGAATCATCTTACCAGCGCTGCTCAGTAGCATTACATGGTTCTCACCATTGGTTACTGCTGCACCAATCAGACGGTCCCCGTCTTCAATTTCCAGTGCAATCAGACCACTGCTACGGGGACGGGAGAACTGACTCAGGGAAGTCTTCTTCACCGTACCTTTGGCCGTTGCCATCAACACAAACGGCGCAGCGTTTTTCAGCGCAGCACTGTCTTTCACTTCTTCTGTGCCTTCGGCGTCATCAGCATCCGTATCAACCTTCTCATCCGGCTTAGGCATCGGCAGCAGGGCACTGATATGCTCACCTTCTTCCAATGGCAACAGGTTGACCATAGGACGACCACGGGAACCACGACCCGCCTGTGGCAATTCGTACACCTTCAGCCAGTAGACCTTGCCTCGGTTACTGAACAACAGAAGGGTATCGTGGGTT
This sequence comes from Oceanospirillum beijerinckii DSM 7166, assembly GCF_000422425.1. Taxonomy (GTDB): domain Bacteria; phylum Pseudomonadota; class Gammaproteobacteria; order Pseudomonadales; family Halomonadaceae; genus Oceanospirillum; species Oceanospirillum beijerinckii. Next base: position 199,464 of record NZ_KE383829.1, on the reverse strand, counting down.
GATGCCACCAGCAGATGCTCGATCACATCTTCATCTTTCATGGCAGTGGCAGACTTACCACGGCCACCACGACGCTGGGCACGGTAATCGCTCAACGGCTGTGACTTGGCATAACCACTGCGGGAGATGGTCACCACCATATCCTCAACGTTGATCAGATCTTCCATGGTCAGATCCAGACGACTACTGATGATCTCGGTGCGACGCTCTTCGCCGTACTGTTCACGAATCGCCTGTAGCTCTTCACGAATCACTTGCAGCAGTTTTTCGGAGTCCGCCAGAATATTCGCCAGCTCCGCGATCTTAGCCAGGATCTCCTGGTACTCTTTCAGCAGCTTTTCGTGTTCCAGACCGGTCAGACGGTGAAGACGCAGTTCCAGAATCGCTTGAGCCTGAGCTGGAGACAGACGGTAAACGCCGTCGTTCAGGCCAAAACCTGCTTCCAGGTCATCCGGGCGACAGGAATCGGCACCGGCACGCTCCAGCATGGATACCACATTACCCGGCGTCCAGACACCCTCAATCAACTTCTCTTTCGCTTCAGCAGCAGAAGGCGACTGGCGGATCAGCTCAATCACAGGATCAATATTGGCCAGCGCAATAGCCAGACCTTCCAGGATATGGCCGCGCTCACGGGCTTTACGCAGTTCAAATACGGTTCTGCGCGTCACCACTTCACGACGGTGACGCAGGAAAGCTTCCAGCAGCTGCTTCAGGTTCAATACTTTCGGTTGGCCATTTTCCAGCGCAACAATATTGATACCAAATACACTTTCCAGCTGAGTCTGAGCGAACAGGTTATTGATCACCACCTCGCCGGACTCACCACGTTTCAGTTCAATAACCACACGCAAACCGTCCTTATCGGACTCATCGCGCAATTCAGAAATCCCTTCGATCTTCTTCTCTTTCACCAACTCAGCGATCTTTTCGATCACACGGGCTTTGTTCAGCTGATAAGGGATCTCGGTGATAATAATGGTTTCTTTGTTGGCCTTATCATCACGCTCAATATGGTGACGGGCACGCATATAGATGCGACCACGACCGGTACGATACGCCTGCAGGATACCCGCGCGACCATTAATAATACCGGCAGTTGGCAGATCAGGGCCGGGAATAAACTCCATCAGCTGATCAACGGTCAGGTCACCATCATCCAGCAGAGCCAGACAGCCATTGATGACTTCCGTCAGGTTATGAGGTGGAATATTCGTCGCCATACCGACCGCAATACCAGACGAGCCGTTTACCAGCAGGTTAGGTACACGGGTCGGCAACACTTCCGGGATCCGCTCTGTGCCGTCGTAGTTATCAACAAAATTAACGGTCTCTTTGTCCAGATCAGCCAGCATCTCGTGGGAGATACGGGCCATACGCACCTCGGTATAACGCATCGCTGCGGCGTTATCACCATCGATGGAACCAAAATTACCCTGGCCATCCACCAACATATGACGCATAGAAAACGGCTGGGCCATACGTACGATGGTATCGTACACCGCACTATCACCATGAGGGTGATATTTACCGATCACATCGCCGACAACACGGGCCGATTTTTTATATGGTTTATTCCAGTCATTACCCAGTTCATGCATGGCAAACAGTACACGGCGGTGTACAGGTTTCAGACCATCACGAACATCCGGCAGAGCACGTCCCACGATTACGCTCATGGCGTAATCCAGATAGGACTGCTTCAGCTCGTCTTCGATATTGACGGGCAGGATCTCTTTGGCAAATTCACCCATGAGTCACAGAATCCTTTTTCGGCAACACTGCGTTGCAACCCAGTGCGCAACACTCGTCTATAAAATTCACCCGATTATACTCTTATATGGCCCGTCACAGCAATTTAGCCTCACGCATCAATCAATTAGCGTGTTTCAGGCAAAAAAATCGCATTAAGAAGTCAGTGTAATGAAGAGCAAATGCCAAAAGATCCGCCTAATAGCAAAGTCATAAGGAAAAGCTTGGAAATAATCGAGCGGAGAATCAACACGGCAGAAACGCCTGCAACAAAAAAGCGCCGGAGCAACCGACGCTTTTAAAAACACATTATTAGAGATAACCAACAAAGATAAGCGCAGATCAGAACAACAACTCTTTTTTATCCCGTGATACACCCAACGCATTAGAGATCCACAACACTTTCTCATGCACTTCGGTCTGCACCGACAGAATCACATCTTCCGCCTGCTGGGCCTGCTGCTCCATCTCTTCCATAGATTGAATAAAGACGTCGACTTTGCCCACCTGATTACGGGCTACTTCTGCGCCTTGATGAGCAAAGTCAGCCGCTTTGGCCGAGTGCTCCTGAACGGTTTTGGACATATCCAGCAGATAGGTCGCCGCCTCTTTCTGTTCCTGTGCAGCATCCGAGATATCGGTCATATTGGTTTTCAGATCGGTAGACGCCGTTTTTAGCTGCTGCAGAATCGAACCAATCTTGGATACCGAACTTTGAGTTTCCATCGACAGATTACGCACCTCGTCAGCCACCACAGCAAAGCCTCGGCCATGCTCTCCGGCACGGGCCGACTCAATAGCGGCATTCAGTGCCAGCAAGTTAGTCTGCTCAGAGATGCCACTGATCACATCCAGAATACTGGTCACTTCATCTACCGCAACAACCAGCTCATCCAGAGACTTATGACCGTTCGTCAGGGTATCAATCGCTTGCTGACTGGCACGTTCAACATTACGTGCACTGGTCTGACTGCTCTCCATAAAGCTCGCCGTTTCGCGAGCGAAGCTTTCCACCTGACTGGAACTGGCATCCACATCCTTAGCCAAACGAGTCAGCTCATCGGTAAAGCCATGGGATTTGGAGATATAATCGCGAGTCTCATTGGCCGCTTTACTGATGGTATCAATATCTGACAGCACCACTTCAAGCGAGTCAGTAATCTGAGACAGCTGGGCATACTTCTCTTCTTTCTGCTTGCTCATAATCTCGATCAGGTGATTAAAGTTACGGGCGATCTGACCGGTTTCACTGTCAGCATTGCGCGCATCAATCTGCGTCATATTACCTTCGCTGACCAGCTTATCGATCGCTTCAGCCAGCTGTTTCAGCGAACGCACCACCACACGATTCAGGAACAGGTGCAGGATAAAGGCCACGACCACGATCAGCACGACATAACCGATAAAGATATTGGTCACCTGCGCCTCCAGCGCCGTCCGGTGCCGGATGACGTCAATCTGACCTGCTACAATGCTGCTTTCCAGATCGTCAATCAAACCATTCACGGCTTTACGACTGTTATTGCCGCTGGCGATATTGTTCAGGGTATTTTCCAACTCGCCTGGATAACGACGCACCAAACTCACCAAAGCTGAAGTGAGTTCATCGGCCTTATCGACCTTAGGCTTGACCTCCTCATCACTCCCCCAGCCCATCATAGCCTGCATATCGTCCACTTCTTCCTCAGCAAAAACACCCAGTTTTGGCAGCTGAGTCAAGGCTGATACTTTCTGTTCCAGATCACTGACCTGCTGCAGCAAAGAGTTACGATAACTGTCATTAGCGGTATCCATATATTGCTCACGCAGATATTTAATCTGCACCAGATCTAATGCCACCTCATGCAGCTGTTGCAGATATTGATAAGCCGCCTGGGGATTATTACTACGCCCCTCATTGGCATAATCACGAATAGTATCAAGACTATCTGCAATCTCTTTTTCAGCCTGTAACAGTAAACCTTTCTGGTTACCCGCCAGTTTTCCCGCACCACGGAATTTCCCAGTCAGACCATCCTGCAAAGCATCAAGAGGGCGTTTAATAGCCGTAGCCACATCGGTTGGTAACTGGGAAAGACTGTCAGAAGAAAGAATAGAAATTTTCTGTTCTGCGGAACTGAGTTCCAGTGCATTGCCGGTAGCCAGATAACTCTGAATAGTCCGCCGTAAATCAATAGACACCTCTTCCTTGAGCTGGCTATAAGCCTGTGTGGCGGAAAATGCGCTATTTAAGCGCTCCAATCCCCACAACAGAGTCGCAGCAAGAGAAACCGCAATCAACACCAGAACAACAGAGGTTGCGCGTGTGACCGTAGCAATTTTCATAGTTGAGTGAGCCTTTAAAATACCTACACAGCATGGAAACCGTGAGCGAAATAATTATTGATTTGCGGGGCACCTTGCCAAAGCAAAATGACACTTTCTTTTCATTAATATGACAAGAATGTTTCACCAACAACGAACTCGCCCCAAGAGCAGAATACTTCTACGGCACTCGATGTTTATCTTTTTGTTACTCTTTGTAAGCCCAGTAAAATAAAAGCACTTTACTGGATCACTCCGTTACTCTTCACTCAAAACACAGCTGACAAACAAACCTACAGAATGACTTTTATTTCAGAGCTTATTCACCAATTGCCGCTACAACTGGTCAGTCGGGATCCTTTGTTAGATAATATGCCACCCAATTGTTACGGATATTTGATGCATGTGGTTTAAAAACATTCAGGTGTTTAAATGCAGTTCACCTCTGGCACTGAACACTGAACAACTGCAGGAACAGCTTAACGAACATCGCTTTCAGCCTTGTAAGAGTATTGAAACCTATCGCCTGGGCTGGGTATTTCCTGCTGCCACGTCAGATCAACTGCTCCATGCCAGCAATAAAAAGATTCTGCTTTGCCTGCGTCGCCAGGAGAAAGTGATTCCAGCAGCCGTGGTCAATGAGATCCTGAAAGAACGGGTTGAAGAGCTGGAGCTGAAAGATCATCGCAAGGTAGGCCGTAAGGAAAAACTGAATATCAAAGAAGATATTCTGACCGAAATGACCCCTAAAGCCTTCGCCAAATCCAGCTATACCTGGGGTTATGTGGATCTGGCTAATCAATGGGTGATCGTTGATGCCGCCAGTAGCAAAAAAGCAGAAGAGTTTCTGGATCTGCTGCGTCAGACCATCGGCTCCCTACCCGTTATCCCTCTGAATACCGAAGTCACGCCGACGACACTGATGACCCATTGGCTAAACGATATCAGTAGTCGTCCGGCAGGCCTGGCACTGAACGGTCAATGCGAACTCAGATCCGATCTAGATGAAGGCAGTGTAATCCGTTGCAAGCAACAGGAGCTGGATGCGGAAGATGTCCTGGCTCACCTGCAAGCAGGCAAACAGGTCACCAAACTGGCTATCGATTGGCAGGAACGAGTGCAGTGTATTCTGAACGAAGATCTGAGCATCAAGCGCCTGCGTTTTGGTGATGATCTGTTGGAAGAAGCCCAGGACAGCTATGCCGACGAAGATCCGATGACCCGCCTGGATGCTGACTTCACCCTGATGACTTTGGAACTGCAACGCTTTCTACACGAACTGATTGAATGGCTCGGTGGTGAGCATCAAAGCCATTAATGTTCTTAAAAACCCATAGCCTTGAGCTAATACATAACCTTGAGCTAATACATAGCCCAGATGGCCCCAAGCAGACGCACTAGACATAAACCGGATAAGACACGAGATGACCACCACGGATACCGATCAGTTTCACGAGATTCGCCCTTATTACGATCACGAAGCCCATGACGTGATCCAGCGTATTATCAATCACCCCGAACTGATTGATGCGATTTGCCAGTTTCGTTTTCCTCAGGTCCATAAAAGCCTCGGCTTTATCCTGCGCCCTTTGATTCGCCGTAAACTGGCCAGCCAGTTTGCCAAAATCAATACTGTGCATGAGTTTCAGATGCAAGTTGCCGGTTATATGGCCCGTATGATCAAAACCACCACCGAGGGTTTTACTGTCTCAGGGTTGGACAAGCTTGATCCGAACAAGGCCTATCTGTTTGTCGCCAATCACAGGGATATCGCCATGGACCCTGCATTTGTGAATTATGCGCTGTATCTGAATGGCAATAACACCGTGCGTATCGCCATTGGTGATAATCTGCTGAAAAAACCATATGTCAGTGACCTGATGCGCCTGAATAAGAGCTTTATCGTCAATCGCTCAGCCAAAGGTCGTGAGATGATGAGAGCCATTACCGAACTGTCCGCTTATATCAATCACTCCCTGCTGGAAGATCAGCACTCCGTATGGATCGCCCAGAAAGAGGGCCGGGCAAAAGATGGTATCGACCGGACAGACCCGGCTATTATTAAGATGTTCTATATGAGTCGCAGAAAAAACACAGAAGGCCTGTCTTTTTCTGATGTGATCAACCAGCTGAATATTGTACCGGTCACCATCTCTTACGAATATGACCCCTGCGATGCACTGAAAGCAAAAGAGCTTCACAGCGTTGCAACAGAAGGCCGCTACAATAAGGCAGAGTTTGAAGATATCCAAAGCATCGTTAACGGTATCTCAGGTAATAAAGGGCAGGTTCATGTGCACTTTGATGAACCGCTTTCAGGTGACCTGGACAGTGCCGAAGAGGTAGCCCGTCAAATAGACCAGGCTATTCTGGATAACTACCAGTTCTTTGATGCCAACTGGATAGCACTGGAAATGCTGGGTGGCTATGAACATATCAGCGGCAAGCCACGGATTGATCCCGCTAAGCGCCAGGCCTTTGAACAACGTGTAAACGCACAACCAGAAGCATACCAAGCATATATCCTGCGCATGTATGCAAACCCTGTTCTGAATAGTCGTGGCCTGTTGAAAGATTAATCAGTAACCACAGCTCAGGCGATCACTTTGTAAAGAAAAGGATCGCCCAATAGCCATTCAATACAACCTGTTTGCGAGGGCACCATGCCACATCAGCATACCCGTGAAGCCCATAAAGTTACTCTCATCGGTGCCGCACTGGATACTCTGCTGGGGGTTGCCAAAATTATCGTGGGCTGGTTTAGCCAGTCCCACGCACTGATCGCTGACGGTATTCATTCCCTATCTGATCTGCTAACCGATGCTTTGGTGATCATAGCCACTCATTATGGCCGCCAGGCTCCCGATAAAGAGCACCCATACGGACATGCCCGCTTTGAGACTCTGGGCACACTGATACTCAGCAGTATTCTGATCGCCGTTGCCGGAGCAATCGCTTACGACAGTTTGTTGAGACTGCTTAACGCCGAAAATTTACAGATTCCGACTTGGCCAGCTCTGGTCGTCGCAGCCATATCTATTGTGAGTAAGGAGTGGATTTTCCGGTATACCCTTCATATCGCGAATAAGATGAAATCGGACCTTCTGAAGGCTAACGCCTGGCATAGCCGCAGTGATGCCTTGTCTTCTATTGTGGTATTTATCGGTATTGGTGGCAGTATGCTGGGCATTCAATGGCTTGATCAGATCGCAGCCTTCATCGTGGGCTTGATGATAGCCCATATCGGTTGGAAACTGATGAGTGATAGCCTGAAAGATCTGCTGGATACCGCACTGCCTGAAGAGGAAACCCGAAGTATCATTGAACTAGCCAGCCAGATTAAAGAGGTCAAAGGCGTACATAGCCTGCGCAGCCGCAAGATTGGAGCCCTGGTCTTTCTGGATATCCACCTGCAGGTAAATCCCACTATCAGCGTGTCTGAAGGGCATCAGATCGGTATGAAGGTGATCACCCTACTGCACCAACATGATCTGAGCTACGATATTACCTTTCATATTGATGCGGAAGACGACTCGCGCCGCAGTTATCATGATCACCCTGCGCTGCCGTTACGACAGGAGTTACTGCTGAATTTACAGCAAGCCTGGCAACCTCTGGGCTTTGTTCCAGACCCCTCACAGCTGGTATTGCACTATCTCAACCACAAAGTCGATATCGATCTTTACCTGAACTCGACGCTACCGGAAGACATTAACCAGACAGACTTAGTCCAGCCGCTTACTCAATACACATGGTTAGGAGAGCTTAGGCTATGGAAGCGCTATCACACTGATCCATAAGGTCAAAATACAAAGAAGTATCAAACCAGTATGAGTCCTATAGCAATAGGACAGAAAAGCCAATCCACAAAAAAAACATGGTTTTTAAGAAGATGTAAAAAAGCGTCAGAGCTGAAAAAAGTTCTATTTCATCAGCCATTTAGCTTATATAATTTTGACATAACACATATCTCCCGGCACAGGTCGCCATAAGCGAGCAGAAAAGTTGCAACGATCAATTGCAGCCGCCGAGGATCTGATAGAAAAACTACAACAATGAGTAAGTTTCTATAAGGAGGCGCCATGAGCACCGCTAACGAGATGAACCAAACGCGAATTATCAATGAACTGCGCCACTTCATCAAAAAGCTGCTGCAAGATCCGCAGATTGTTCCTGCTGCTTTAGAGGTCGCCCGTAAACACTACGGCACTCAGGATGCCGCCGTGGCAATGGCTCAGGAAATCAGCAGTTTAACCAGTGTGAAAATTCCAGATGACCCAGAAGACTTTTCTGATGCAGACCGCTTATTTCTGGAAGTATTAAAAGAAGTGATGGATGAAGAGCAGGCCTTATACTAATAAGTCCCATTGCTCACCAATAAAAGTAGAGTATTTACTCACTCTTATTAATACAGCATAAGAAAGCAAGGCGCGACAGCCTTGCTTTTTATTCAGCGAACAACACAAAACAACTAAAAAATAAAAACATACTCTCATCTACAAGCAACAATATTATTTTTTTACAAAGTAGTAATAATCCATTTCAGGTACAGACACACCGAGCTCAGCCAGAACGGCAGAAATCTGGCCTCTATGATGGGTACCGTGATTAAACACATGGATTAAAAGATCTGCAGCATTAATCCTGCCTTCTTCACCTGCCAAATTACGAAACTTTATATCTTGTGCCAATCGCCGTTCAGTCATTGCAGCACAGGTTCTGAACCAAAGATCACATTGATTGAGCAGTGCTGCCTCAAGCATCTTAGCATCGGTTTCAATTTCATGGCTGAGGTCACTAACAGGGTAAGGCTCTCCATTGATACGGGATAACCATAACTGGTCGACCAGCAACAAATGATTTAATGTACCGTGCACACTACCAAAGAATAGCCCTTCATTCGATCGATACTGTTCTTCCGAGAGCAAGGCAACAGAATCAAACAATTTTTCTGTTGCCCAACAATGATAACGTGATAGTTTCGCTAAATATTGCTGCATTTCTAACCCCTTAACACTCTAGATTATTCCTCAACATCTGCCGAATCCCAGGTAACTCCCTTGGCTATATCAACTGTAGGTGTAAATGTTCTCTTCACAGCCTTGTTGCCATCACTGGCCAAACCATCAACACTCTTCACTGCAATTATACCATTGGTCACTGTCACTGAAGCAATACGACCCACCTTTACTGTTGCTGATACGCCCTTACTGCCATTATCACAATCATCCAGCTTGCCTTCAGCCATATAGCAAACCGCAACCTCAGCTTTATATTTAGCCGCAAATGAATCCAGCTCAGCCAATTTAGCCTTACGGGTATAATCCTGATACTGGGGCACCGCCACAGCAGCAAGAATACCAACAATCGCGACAACAATCATAAGCTCGACAAGAGTAAAGCCTTTCTGATGCTGCGTGAGAATTGACTTCATTTTTTTCATTTCTATACTCCTTGAAATTGATTCATTTAACGAGCAGAAAAGCATGATTATTCTCAGGAATAAGCGTATTTTTTATTGAATATTGCTTCCTCAAAGAGTTTAGGCATGGACATTTCTTTTACAATCCATTTAAAGAAATACGCTACAAAAAATAACTAAAACCTGATCTCTGTCCCATAATGAATAGTATCAATTACCGGAACAAAGATTTTTCGACACGCATACACTCATCCTCTCCGACCAAGGTCCAAAGAGGATAGAAAAATCTATTTTGGTGTGCTTAATTAAGTAAGTACACAGTACTTTTTCCCGTATAAAGCCCGTATTTTCCGGCCGCTTCGGTCGGAAAATATCGGAATATTTATGTTTGGGTACTTATTAAAAACAATTTAACTGCCCAGGAAATTAAAAGCCTTTTATTATCAGTGTGTTAGCTTTTGGGAAGTTTTATTTACCTCTATAACACATGGATTATTGGTGCAACCGAAAAGCTTGCGGAGAAAACGTAACATATTGATTTTATTAGTCTGCCTCTCCTGAATAATTACAAAACATTAATGCTATTGCTGATAAGGATGGATCCGTGAATTTAGAGGGCATTGCACGACGGCTAACACAGGAAAAAGTGCTGGATACACAAACCGCATTAACATTGCAGGAAGAAGCCAGCCAACATAGGCAATCATTTTTACAATATGCAGCAAGCCGTAACAAAGTATCTAATAACGCTCTGGCACTGGCTGCAGCCAGAGAGTTTGGTATGCCATTTATTGACCTAACGGCATTTGACCGCAAACATCTCCCGAGAAACCTCGTCAAAGATAGCTCAATTCGACACCATATGGTGCTCCCCCTTTACCTCCGGGGTAACAAATTATTTCTGGCTATTGCGAACCCAACCAATCTAGCTGCCGTTGATGAAATTCAGTTCCAAACAAATTTAAATATAGAAGCGATCCTAGTGGCCTATGATCAACTGAAAGTGATGATTGACGCTTATCTGGAAGGCGATGAAGAAGCTTTAGCCAAGCTGGAAGAAGATGAGCTCAATAGCCTGAAAACCAGTGAAGAAGATAACAACACAACATTAGTAGCCGAAAGCACCTCAAATACCAACGACGCACCTATCGTTAAATTTGTGAATAAGATTCTACTGGACGCTATAAAGCTTGGCTCATCCGATATTCACCTTGAGCCCTATGAACGTAAATTTCGGATTCGCTATCGCACCGATGGCTTACTACATGAAGCACTTATCCCACCATTTAATCTTAGGCACCGTATTACCAGCCGTATCAAAGTAATGGCTCATTTGGACATCTCAGAACGCCGCATACCGCAGGATGGTAGTATAAAGCTGAAAGTATCTAAAAGCCGTACCATTGATTTCCGGGTCAATACCCTACCGACAATCTGGGGAGAAAAAGTAGTACTTAGGGTATTAGACTCCAGTGCCTCCCGGATCAACATTGATGAACTCGGTTTTATCGAAGCACAACAGAGTCACTACCAAAAAACGCTGCTTCAACCTCAGGGAATGATACTGGTAACGGGCCCTACGGGGAGTGGCAAAACGGTCACGCTCTATACCGGTTTAAATATTCTAAATACCCCAGAACGCAATATCTCATCTGCAGAAGACCCGGTAGAGATCAACCTTGAGGGTATCAATCAGGTTAATGTAAATACCAAAGTAGGGCTGGATTTTGCCACTGCACTCAGGGCCTTTTTACGTCAGGATCCAGATGTGGTGATGGTCGGCGAGATTCGTGACCTGGAAACTGCCGAGATTGCCATTAAAGCAGCCCAAACCGGTCACTTGGTATTATCCACTCTGCATACGAATAGTGCTGCTGAAACGCTGACCCGCTTGAGCAATATGGGTATACCCGCCTATAACATTGCGACCTCAGTCAATCTGATTATTGCGCAACGACTGGCCAGAAAGCTATGTCCAATCTGCAAAGTATCAATAGAGATCCCCATCGAAATGCTGCTCTCTGAAGGCCTATCAGAGCAGGAGATCAAACAAGCCACGTTATTTGATGCCGTCGGGTGCGAAGCGTGCCATCAAGGTTATAAAGGACGGGTCGGGATCTACGAAGTGATGCCAATTAGCACTGAAATATCACGGTTGATCATCAATCACGCCAACTCCATTGAGCTGGCAGAACAAGCACGTAAAGAAGGCTCTATCAGCCTACGCTATTCAGGCTTAATCAAGGCGCTAAATGGGATCACCAGCTTAACGGAAATCAACCGAGTAACTCAGGACTAAAAATGCAAGGAGCAGAAAATATGGCGACAAAACAGAACCTTAATAGGCAGCAGCTTCAATCCTTTCAATGGCAAGGTGTCGATAACAAAGGCAATAAACAAAGCGGTGAACTAAGTGCTCTCAGCCTGAATCTGGCCAAAGCTCAACTACGCCACCAAGGCATTACCCCTCACAAAGTACGCCGAAAATCCCGTCCCTTATTTGGTCTTGGTGAGAAACAAGCCACCAGCAAAGATATTATGCTATTTACCCGCCAATTATCGACTATGATTCGTGCAGGCATCCCTCTGATTCAATCCCTGAACATTGTCGCAGAAGGTTTGGAAAATCCTGCAATGCAAAGAATCGTTGTCACAATTCGCAACGAAGTGGCCGATGGCAATATGCTCAGCTCTGGACTGCGCAAACAAGGTAAGCATTTCGACAAACTGTTTTGCAACCTGATTGAAGCCGGAGAACAGGCCGGAGCATTAGAAACCATGCTGGATCGAGTTGCACTATATCAAGAAAAAACTGAGCGTTTACAGGCCAAGGTTAAAAAGGCATTGTATTATCCAATAGCGGTTTTAACTGTTGGTATAATCGTTACCCTGATCCTGCTACTTAAGGTAGTGCCTCAGTTTGAGTCCCTGTTCAAAGGCTTTAATGCAGAACTCCCCTGGATAACTCAAGTCGTTATCAATACTTCAGTTTTTGTCGAACACTATTGGTGGTCTATTATAATCGCACTGATGTCAGTTTCTCTTATACTGGTCAGCAGTTATAAAAAATCTGAAGATTTTGCCTATAAGCTTGATGCCCTGAGCCTTAAACTCCCCATCATTGGTAATATTCTAAAAAAATCCACTATCGCCCGTTTTAGCCGCACTCTATCAACCACCTTTTCTGCCGGTGTCCCTCTGGTTGAATCCATGACATCTTCGGCAGGCGCTGCCGATAATCGGGTTTACCGAAAAGTGATCTTTCAGGCCCGGGACAGCATAGCCACAGGCCAACAGCTGAACTTTGCTCTCAAAGCCAGCCATCGTTTTCCAGCAGTGGTCACTCAGATGGTTTTGATTGGTGAAGAGTCTGGCTCACTTGACTGCATGCTGGATAAGGTTGCCGATTTGTATGAACAGGAAGTCGATGATGCGGTGGAGAATATGACCACCTTGTTAGAGCCTATGGTAATCAGTTTCTTAGGTGTACTCGTCAGTGGTATGGTACTCGCCATGTATCTGCCAATGTTCAAAATGGGTAGTCTTTTTTAATTGAAAACCCAGTGTACTCAACCAATTAACACTGTCCCCATGCCTATTGAACAATCAGATCGGGACAAGATAAGAGACCTTCATGCGCGAAAATCTCAACCTGCTTTACCCATTTATTTTTCTCTTCGGCCTGTCGCTGGGCAGTTTTATAAATGTAGTCATTCACCGGCTACCCATTATACTGCAACGACAGTGGCAGGATGAGCTCTCTGCCTGGCAAAGCGAGAGCATGCTTTTCGCTGATAACAGCTTGCAGGCAAATACGTCCGCACAGCCTCAACTCAACCAAAAACATGTGCAGCAAACCGAACCTGAAGCGCTACCTGAAAGCTACAATGTTGCCTGGCCCGGATCTCATTGCCCCCATTGTCTGCATAAGATTGCTCCTTATGACAATATACCCTTGATCAGTTTTCTTCTGCTGAAAGGTCGTTGCCGCCACTGTAAAACAACCATCTCTTTGCGTTATCCCCTGATAGAACTCTTAGCAGGTTCACTGGCGCTGGTTAGTACTGTCCAGTTTGGCTTTACCTTGGAGGCTATCGTCTATTTCTCTGTCAGTCTCTGCCTGTTGGCTCTTCTAACGATAGATCTGAATACCCAACTACTGCCCGATACACTGACAATACCACTGCTCTGGGCAGGCTTACTTTTCCATAGCGTAACCAATAAGAGTCAGTTGGATCTTTATTTATGGGGAGCCGTGGCCGGTTATCTGGTGCTATGGAGTGTGTACTGGCTATTTAAACTACTGACTGGAAAAGAGGGTATGGGTTATGGTGACTTTAAGTTATTAGCGGCTATAGGCGCTTGGGCCGGATGGATTGCTTTACCTCCGATTATGCTAATCAGCGCTTTGTCAGGATTGGTTATGGCACTGCTACTCCGCCTGACTAAAAAATCACCTCCTGGCAGCGCTATCCCCTTTGGCCCCGCTTTAGCTATTGCCGGTTGGTTAGTGCTATATTTTCCCGACACGATACAGAGACTGATGCAGTCACTGTTTATTTAATGGCCTGGTTGTAGATAGACTGATATTTGACTATGACTCAAACAAAAAAAAAGCATCACTAATCATCGGACTGACCGGTGGTATCGGCTCAGGTAAAACTGCCGCATCTGATTACTTCACCAGTCTGGGCGTCCTCATTGTCGATGCTGATGTTGTCGCCAGAGAGATTGTTGAACCTCATAAACCGGTCTGGCAGCAGATCGTTAACCACTTTGGTTCAGAGGCCATCAATGAAGACCAAAGCCTGAACAGGCCCTGGCTACGTCAAACAGTGTTTCAGCAACCTGAAGAGCGCCAATGGCTGGAATCGGTCACTCACCCTGCTATTCGGGAAGAGATTATCCAGCAGCTACAACAGCCCACTGAGCACTACGCGATGCTGGTCTCTCCACTACTGTTTGAAAGTGGGCAATCCGATATGACCCAAAGAAATCTGTTGATTGATGTACCAGTCGAGCTACAGTTGAGTCGTACCTGTGCCCGAGACAATAATAACGAAGATCAGGTTAAAGCGATTATTGCTGCTCAAATGAGCCGGGAGGAACGCAGGGCACGAGCAGATGATATTATCGTCAATGATCAGGACCTATCAGCCCTGCAACACGCCTGTGATGATCTCCATAAAACATACCTGACTCTGGTATCATAACCAGATCACTGTTAGCCGAATTTAAAAGACCAAAACTATGACAGAGAAAATACTGACCGTAGACTGCCCAACCTGTAAAAAGAAGGTTCAGTGGAATCAGGATAATATCCATCGCCCCTTTTGCAGCGACCGCTGCCGCCTGATCGATTTAGGTGAATGGGCCAGTGAAAATCATAAAATTGCAGGTGAGTCGGCCTTTGATGAAGCCAGTAGCGATCTAATGGAACAGTATCCCAAAGATTACTAATACCATTCCCGATAAGTTTCTTGATATTAGAGTAGGTTGGATAAGCGAAGCGCCATCCGACACGGATTCCGATACCGGATGATTGTCGGAAGGCGCCTTGCGGCTTTTCCGACCTACAACAACTTATCTGGTTTGGTATAAGTCCAACTCTTTCCTCTTGAGAAAAAACCTTAAGTGGAAATAGTCAGAGAGAAAAGCGACCCGATATCATTATCTGCCGACTCTATCCAGAGGCCAATCCGATAATAAACAGCCGATAAAAAACCAGTGCTAAAAACACCGGTTTTTTATCGCTCCAGAATCAGGCCAGTCCAATTAGGAAAAAATATCAGGAGGCGCTATCTGGAAATTGATATCAGGCTTTTTCCTGGGGCCAGAAGGCACGAATACCCGCAACCCCCTGACCACCCAGACCTTTAGCCCGACGAATATCTGCACGCCCCAGACCACCCAATGCATAAACGGGTACAGGTAGCTTTTCGATCAGCTCATTAAATTTCTGCCAACCAATCGCCTCAACACCAGGGTGACTTTCCGTTTCCTGGACAGGACTTAATGTCACCAGATCGGCCTGCAGAGCCGCAGCCTCTTCCAGCTGTGATGTATTATGACACGCACATGATAGTAATTTCTGCTTACTGACCGGACGCTGGGAGTAATGAGACAGACGCTCAGTTGTCAGATGAATACCATCAGCATCCACTCGCTCCAGTACAGATGGATCAGCATTCAGGATCAAACGCGCACCCGCCTCTCGTGTCAGCTCTAATGCCTGTTGGGCACGCTGAACAAAGGCCTCTTCATCCAGTTCATGGGCTCTAAGCTGTACCAGTTGGACACCAGACTCCAGTGCCTTAGACAGCTTATTTATCCAGGCCTGCTCATCAGCCGCCTCGCCAGTGATCATATAGTAATCTGGCAAGCTTAACGCTTTCAGGATCGGCTTATTGGCTTCCGGAAAGCTGTACTGATTCAACTCCTCAGGTTTCACCCAGCGTACTGCCTGACCTTCACGACCATAGGCGTCACCAGTAAAATGCTCCACACTCCAGACATCCAACAGGACATGGCGCTCTGGATATTGGTGGTGCACACGAATCAAAGGGGAAGCAGATTGTGCATCAATGCCAATCTCTTCATTCAGTTCACGGAACAGTGCCTGACGCGCCGTTTCATAAGGGGCCAGTTTTCCACCGGGAAACTCCCATAAACCGCCCTGATCGACAGTGGCTGGACGACGGGCGATAAGGATTTCACCCTTTTCATTAGTGACTACCGCAGCGGCAACATGAAGCAGTTTAGGCATGCAAAAACACCTGACTCACAAACACAAATAAGCTCCCAGACAAAAATAGCTTGAACAGTCCACCGGTCAAATCATGGTAGATGAATGAATAAACTTCACTGATTTCTGCCTGGGTATACACAACACTAAGATCTAGATATAACGAAATAAGGCTTCGCGACTGATCTTAGCTCCGATAGTCCGCATTTATCGTGACGTAATCGTGTGACAGATCCGTTGTCCAGACAGTTTCACTTTCATCACCTGCAGAGAGCGTGATCAGAATACGGATATTTTCCTGAGCCATGACCGCAGCGCCCGCTTCTTCAGTGTACTCAGGGTTACGGCCACCATTAGTAACAATCTGCACATCACCCAGCCAGATATTAATCTTGCTGACATCCAGCTCAGCAATATTCGCGCGGCCTACCGCAGCCAAAATACGTCCCCAGTTGGCATCACTGGCAAACAGTGCGGTTTTAACCAAAGGTGAATGTGCAACGGTAAAAGCGATCTCCAACGCATCGTCTGCGCTGGCTGCTTGCTCAACACTAATCTCAACAAACTTGGTCGCACCCTCACCGTCTTTTACGATCTCATGTGCAAGTACACGCATTACATCATCCAGCGCTTGCTGGAAAGCCGTGACTGCGGCGGCGTCATCACGACTGATGGCTGCGGATTTGCCGGTGGCGATCAGCATACAAGCATCATTAGTGGAGGTATCGCTATCGACCGTAATACGGTTAAAGGAACGATTGGACCCTGCCGCCAGCATCTCCTGCAGCAGTTCTTTTTCAATAGTCGCATCAGTGGCAATAAAGCCCAGCATTGTCGCCATATTAGGCTTAATCATGCCCGAGCCTTTGGAGATACCACTGATAGAAACCGTTTGACCGTTAATCTCAACCTGAGCCACCGCACCTTTTGGACGAGTGTCTGTGGTTAAAATACCTTCAGCAGCACCCACCCAGTTATCCACAGCCAGATTAGCCACCGCCTGATCCAGTACCGCTTTGATCTTATCGACAGGCAGAGGCTCACCGATAACACCAGTGGAAAATGGCAAAATCTCTTCAGCCTGAGTACCTGTCGCCTGGGCCAGAGCCTGGCAACATTGCTGCGCAGCCTGATAACCCTGCTCACCTGTACCGGCATTCGCATTACCAGTGTTGATCAATAAGTAACGCGGTGATGTTTGTGCAATATGCTCTTTTGCCACAATAACAGGAGCAGCACAAAAAGCATTCTTAGTGAAAACACCAGCAATACTGGCATCTTCCGGGCACTCAATCACTACCACATCTTTTCGATTCGGTTTTTTGATGCCAGCACAGGCAACCCCTAAACGAACGCCTTCAATCACATTAAAAACAGGTAACTCAGATGGGCCAACCGCCATGATCAACTCCTTACAACACACCCGGACACAACGTCAAAACGGGCAGGAAAAATTCAGATTTACAAACTTTTAGGGCTTGATGCCACAAAACCGAAGATCCTAATAAAATAAGGCCTTAATCACCAGCACTGAAAAACACAGGCTGGTGTATTAAGGCCTAAGATCACACAGTGTGGTTTAGCTTAGCTTACCGTGACACTGTTTGTACTTCTTACCTGAACCACAAGGACAAGGTTCGTTACGGCCTACCTTACGACCTTCACGTACAAAAGGTTGACCATTTTCATCACTCTGGCCTTCCGCTTGTTCCTCTTCGGACATACCTGAGCTTTGTGCATGTTGATAGCTGTACTGCTGAGCGGCCTCCGCCTCACGACGACGACGCTCCATCTCCTCAACATCAGCTTCCTGCTGCACCTGTACATGACTCAGGATACGAATCACATCATGCTTGATGTTGGACAGCATGGACTGGAACAGCTCAAACGACTCGCGCTTATATTCCTGTTTCGGGTTCTTCTGAGCGTAACCACGCAGATGAATGCCCTGACGCAGATGATCCATCGCAGCCAGGTGTTCTTTCCAGCGCTGATCCAGTACCTGCAACAGCACCTGTTTCTCAAACTGGCGGATAGTTTCTTCACCCACATGCTCTTCTTTAGCACGGTAAACCTGAGTCAACTCTGCCAGAATCTTCTCACGCAGGGTTTCTTCATACAGCCCCTGATCTTCATCCAGCCATTGCTGAACAGGCAGACGCAGAGCGAACTCTGCTTCCAGATTCTGTTCCAGACCAGATATATTCCACTGCTCGGGCATGCTTTGCGGTGGAATATAAGTATCAATGGCATCGTTCAATACATCAGCGCGGATAGAATCGATCATATCCGCCAACGACTCGGCTTTCAGCACTTCATCACGCTGCTGATAAACTACGGTACGCTGATCGTTAGACACATCATCGTATTCCAGTAGCTGCTTACGAATATCGAAGTTACGCCCCTCAACCTTGCGCCGGGCCTTCTCAATCGCATTGCTCACCATGCGGTGTTCAATCGCTTCACCCTTCTCCATGCCCAGCGCCTGCATAAAGCCACGCACACGGTCAGAGGCAAACAGTCGCATCAGATCATCTTCCAGGGACAGGAAGAAACGGGTAGAACCCGGATCACCCTGACGGCCAGAACGACCACGTAGCTGGTTATCGATACGACGGGATTCGTGACGCTCGGAACCTACTACGTGCAGACCACCTGCTGCCAGTACCGCATCATGGCGTTCTTTCCACTCTGCTTTGATCTTGGCGATTTGCTCTTCGGTAGGATTATCCAGCGCTTCAACATCCGCTTCCCACTTACCGCCTAAAACGATATCGGTACCACGACCCGCCATATTGGTAGCAATGGTTACTGCCCCCGGACGGCCTGCCTGCGCAATCACACCTGCTTCACTGGCATGCTGTTTCGCATTCAGTACGTTGTGCTTAACACCGGCTTTCTTCAGCAAACCACTAACGTATTCCGAAGCCTCAATGGATGCAGTACCAACCAATACAGGGCGCCCCTGTTCGATCTCATACTTTACATCCTTGATCACCGCTTCAAATTTCTCTTCCATGGTCAGATAGACCAGGTCGTTACGATCTTCACGCTGAACCGGTTTGTTGGTTGGAATTACCACCACATCCAGTGCATAGATCTGGCGAAACTCAAATGCTTCCGTATCTGCCGTACCTGTCATACCTGACAGCTTGTCATACAAACGGAAATAGTTCTGGAAGGTGGTCGAAGCCATAGTCTGGCTTTCGTTCTGAATTGCTACACCTTCTTTTGCTTCCACCGCTTGATGCAGGCCTTCAGACCAACGGCGTCCCGGCATGGAACGACCTGTGTGCTCATCAACGATAACAATCTCGTTGTCTTGCACCAGATAATGTACATCACGCTGGAACAGGTTGTGAGCACGCAACCCCGCGTTAATATGATGCAGCAGGTTCAGATTAGACGGCGAATACAGACTCTCACCTTCCGGTAGCAAGCCCTCTTTGTTGAGCAAATCCTCAACAAACTGATGGCCTTCTTCTGTCAACTCAACAGTGCGCTGTTTTTCATCTTTGATAAAGTGGCCTGTGGTCGCGCCCTCTTCACCCTCTTCCCCTTGTTCTAACATAGGGATCAGACGATTCACTGTACGATACATATCGGTGTTATCTTCGACAGCACCAGAGATAATCAGTGGAGTCCGGGCTTCATCAATCAGAATGGAGTCCACCTCATCCACTACAGCAAAATTCAGTCCGCGCTGTACACGATCTTCAAGACTAAACGCCATATTGTCGCGCAGATAGTCAAAACCAAATTCATTATTGGTGCCGTAGGTGATATCACTGTTGTAAGCCGCACGTTTCTGCTCGGGCATCATGCCAGAGACAGTGACACCAACGGATAACCCCAGGAACTCATACAGAGGACGCATCCATTCAGCATCACGACGAGCCAGATAGTCGTTCACAGTAACAACGTGTACGCCTTTGCCTGTCAGAGCATTCAGATAAACTGCCAGAGTCGCTACCAAGGTTTTACCCTCACCGGTGCGCATCTCTGCAATTTTGCCACTGTTCAGGGCCATACCGCCGATTAACTGGACATCAAAATGACGCATGCCCATGACACGGCTACTGGCTTCGCGACATACCGCAAATGCTTCTGGCAACAGGCTATCCAGGGTCGCCCCTTCATTCAGTCGCTCACGGAACTCTGGTGTTTTAGCCTGCAGTTCCTGATCGGATAACGCCTTAATTTGATCTTCTAAGCCATTAACCTTGCGGACAATCTTCCTTAACCGTTTCAGTTCACGGTCGTTTTTACTACCGATTATTTTTTTTAATAGAGATGCAACCATGGTATTTCTTCAGCAATGAGAAACGCCTTTGCGGCGTTAAGGCTTGGAAAGTAAATAAAATTCTGCCCGCATAGTAACACGTACTGATGCGGGCAGAAATGATTCTATAGAGGGATTTCAGCGGCTAGCTCGGTAAATGAATTTTGATGGGTTCACCGCCCGGCCTTTATGCCTGACCTCATAGTGAACGTGAGGCCCGGTTGATCGCCCACTACTTCCCATCAGGGCCAGTGTTTGCCCCTTACCGACAATATCACCCGGTTTTACCAAAGCTTTTTTATTGTGAGCATAACGAGTGGTATAACCACCACCATGGTCTACTTCAACCAGCAGCCCATAGCCGTATCGCGGTC
The DNA here is from genome assembly GCF_000422425.1 of Oceanospirillum beijerinckii DSM 7166. Lineage (GTDB taxonomy): Bacteria > Pseudomonadota > Gammaproteobacteria > Pseudomonadales > Halomonadaceae > Oceanospirillum > Oceanospirillum beijerinckii. The sequence goes on along the minus strand of NZ_KE383829.1, from coordinate 178,585 downwards.
CTGCCCAAGTAACAACACCTGCAGCAACTGCGATAATATCAGAGCCATCTTTACCAGCGAAGTCGACACCTTCATGCCACGCTACACGACCAGTAAAGGGGTCTGTACGCTTGCCATACTTAGAAGAGAGCCACCCTTTGCGAATAGGGCGGCCAGCAATAAAGACATCATCCTGTATTTTTCGGTTACCCAGTAAAGCTTCTATTACTTCCAGTTGCTGTTCACGGTCATCAATAGTCCGTGCGAGTTCATCAATGGTGGTGATGAAGTCATCCAGCTCGACTTCAACCCCCAGTTCATTCGCTTCCGGGCCACCTACTGGCGGAGTGCGGTCAAAATCAAACTCGCCTTCATCCAGATCCGCAATATGAGTCAAGCGCTTACCCAGCGCATCCAGACGGACTAAGCGAGCTTGCAGCTCAGCCATACGGACGGTCAAGGCATCCAACTGATCCTGGGAATGTTTACGGATTTTTTCTACTTCAGCTTTCTGACTACGCATATCGTCTAGCAATTGACGCGTTGATTCTTCACTGAGCACCTGGGGCTCTTGATTCATCATATAATAAAGCGCGCCACCACCAAGCGTCAGAGGCATCACGATAAATATCGAGAGTAAAAATACGATCATAACTCCCGAAATTTTCAGGTGTTTTGATTCTGTATTTTTATTATTTACAATAACGATATTCATCAAGTTGACCTTAAATTATTTCCGTATATTAAATACTTATTTAACTTGACCATGGGCCAGGCACAGTATATGCGAACATCGCGCTCGACAAAACGGCTGAATGAGATAATTCACAAAGAAAACACCCTGTTATGCAAACTATTTCGTAAAAGCGCTTTCTTACGCCAGCTCAATGCTGAGATTAGTGTTTTTCTACCCACCAGCCTTCAAGATCAGTGCCAAGTTGCCAATATCTCCCGTACAGAATTAACTCTGCATGTACGGTCGGCTACCCTGCTAACCCGCTTACGACTGATCCAAAAGCCATTATTGAATCAGATAAACCAATATCACTCATGGGCTAATATCAGCAAATTAACCGTAAAAGTAAGGCCTGAACGAAAAAAAAACGCGACAATGGCAAGTCATCACTTACAACGCAATCAATTTATTGCCGACACCATAGAGGAAACGGCCAGTCATTGCCACGATAAGGGGCTGCAAGATGCTTTGCATAGTCTTGCTCGTCATATCACACATCCAGAAAGAGACGGGTAATAGAACAAAGACAGTGTATAAATAATAAAGCCTCCGACAGGAGGCTTTATTATTTATCCGATTGTGTTTTCAACACGCCATTGAACTCATGACCTGTAGCCAGTCAAATACTACACTGCGGCGGCAGGTTTCATATAAGAGATTGGGGAAGACTCTGCTTCTTCAAATGTAATCAACTCGTAGCACTCTGGATGCGCCAGCAGTTCACGCAACAGCTTGTTATTTAAGCCATGGCCAGATTTATAACCGCGGAACTCACCAATCAAGCCATGCCCCAGCAGATAAAAATCACCTATAGCATCCAAGACCTTGTGGCGTACAAACTCATCTTCATAGCGCAGACCGTCTTCATTCAGAATACTATACTCATCAACAACGATGGCATTATCCATACTGCCGCCCAACGCTAAATTCTTGGAACGCAGAAACTCTATATCCTGCATAAAGCCAAAGGTACGGGCACGGCTCACTTCTTTTACAAAAGAAGTGCTGGAAAAATCGATTGTGATATCCTGCTTTTGGTTACTGAACACCGGATGATCGAAATTAATACCAAAAGATACCTTGAAACCATCATAAGGCAGAAAACAAGCCTGCTTATCTCCCTCAGAAACTTCCAGTTTCTCTTTAATACGGATAAAACGCTTAGCCTTATCCTGCTCACAGATCCCTGCTGACTGAATCAGGAAAACAAAAGGTCCCGAGCTGCCGTCCATAATAGGTACTTCTGCTGCACTGACTTCAACATACAAGTTATCAATACCCAAACCCGCCAAAGCAGACAGCAAATGCTCGATGGTCCCTACTTTAACGGAGCCTCTGCTAATGGTAGTGGATAGAGTTGTCTCGCCGACATTAGTGGCCGTCGCTTTTATCTCCACGACCGGATCAAGATCCGTACGGCGGAAAACGATACCAGTATCAACAGCGGCTGGACGCAGGGTTAAATATACTTTCTCACCGGAGTGAAGGCCTACGCCTGTTGCACGAATGGTATTCTTTAGTGTCCGCTGTTTAATCATGCCTGCTTCTTTCGTCTTAGATGGATTACCCTAATATTAACAAAAACCCGCCCCTAACAGCTATCAGGTTCGAGCACCTTTTGTATAACTTACGCCGAAAACACTTATTTAATCAGCTTGGCGACGTAAAAATGCCGGGATATCCAGATAATCCATATCAGATTTACTTTCGGCTTGTTTTTTCATCGCTGCAGCTTCCTGAGCTTTGCGATTAATAGCAGGCTGACGGTCCAGCTTAGTATAGTCAGTCGGAGCTGAGCTGGAACCAGCCGCTGTAGCGGGCTGCCGGGCTTCAACCGGAACGGTATCTGGTGCAACAGCTGTAGCACGTGGCTCTGGTTTCTTTTCTTCTACAGGAACAACAACCTGCTCTTCAGGTCTCTCAGCACGCCCCATATCAGGTCCAAGGCCCGCTGCCACAACAGTCACTTTAACCTCATCGTTGTCATTCATCTCAGGATCAATGGAGGTACCGATTACGACAGTTGAACGTTCAGACGAGAACTCATCCAGCAGATCACCCACTGCGGTGAATTCACCGATAGAGAAATCAGAACCAGCAGAAATATTAACCAGAATGCCACGGGCATCACGCAGATCAATATCTTCCAACAGAGGACTGCGAATTGCTTTCTCCGTCGCTTCAAGTGCGCGATTCTCACCACTGGCAGAACCCGACCCCATCATTGCCATGCCTTTTTCAGACATCACCGTACGGACGTCTGCAAAGTCAACGTTAATCATACCAGGACGAGTGATCAGATCGGCAATACCCTGTACTGCGCCCAGCAGCACATCATTTGCTGCGCCAAACGCTTGGAGAAGACTGGTATTTTTACCAAGCGCGGTCAGCAGTTTTTCATTAGGGATGGTGATCAGAGAATCAACATGCTCAAACAGGGCTTTAATCCCTGCTTCTGCAATGGCCATACGCTTACGGCCTTCAAACGGAAACGGCTTAGTTACAACGGCAACGGTTAGAATACCCAGCTCACGAGCCACTTCAGCAATAACAGGTGCACCACCTGTGCCTGTACCACCGCCCATGCCTGCTGCGATAAATACCATATCAGAACCTGACAGAAGCTCTGCAATACGCTCACGATCTTCCAGTGCAGCCTGACGCCCCACTTCTGGGTTAGCACCAGCACCCAAACCTTTAGTCAGCTCACTACCCAGTTGCAGAATGCTTTTCGCTTCTACTTTTTTTAGCGCCTGGGCATCTGTGTTAGCCACAATAAAATCGACACCATCTACATTGTGTCGAAGCATGTGGGTAACCGCATTACCGCCACCGCCGCCGACACCGACAACTTTGATGACAGCATTGGCATTTGCTGCATTATCTAAAATTTCAAACATTATCCAGTCTCCTCAAACTCACAAAACGCAGCTCTGTCAGAAGTTACCCTTAAACCAGCTCTTGATTTTATCAATCACACCGGAATCGTCATCAACCTGATGAGGTGTATTATGACTTTTTACAGTCGTAACAGGTTGCTCTTCGACATAACGACCTGCTGTCGAAACCGCATCACTGTTTGCTAAACCGTATACCAAAAGACCTACACCTGTAGAGTATATAGGATTTCCAACCACATCGGATAATCCCTTAATATTACTTGGCGAAGCAATTCGCACCTGCATATGGAAGATCTCTTCCGCTAACTGGGGTACACCTTCCATTTTGGATGTACCACCGGTTAATACGACACCTGCTGGTATTAAATCTTCATAGCCGCTTCGGCGAATCTCATCACGCACCAAAGTGAACAGTTCATCATAACGAGGTTCAACCACTTCAGCCAGTCTCTGGCGAGACAATTCCTGAGGTTCACGATCCCCTACACTTGGCACCTGAAACACATGCTCTTCACTCGCTAACTGTGTCAGGGCACAAGCATATTTTATCTTAATTTCTTCAGCATTCTGAGTAGGAGTTCTCAAAGCCATCGCAATATCATTGGTCACCTGATCCCCTGCAATAGGAATGACCGCTGTATGCTTGATAGCGCCTTCAGTGAAAATGGCAATATCTGTCGTACCACCACCTATATCAACCAAACAGACGCCAAGATCCTTCTCATCCTCACTCAGCACAGCATAACTGGATGCTAATTGCTCTAAAATAATGCCATCGACAGCTAAATTGCAGCGGTTCACACACTTGGCAATATTCTGGATCGCGTTCACAGCAGCGGTTACCAAATGGACTTTTGCTTCCAGTCGTACCCCTGACATACCCAAAGGTTCTTTAATACCTTCATGATCATCAATGGCATACTCCTGTGGCAACAGATGAATAATTTTCTGATCCCCAGGGAAAGTAACAGCTTGTGCTGTTTCAATTACCCGATCAATATCTGACTGTGTCACTTCACGGTTAGTGGTACCCACTACACCATGAGAGTTCTGACTCTTAATATGACTACCCGCAATACCGACAAAAACCGAGTGAATATTACACCCGGCCATTAATTCAGCTTCTTCCACTGCACGTTTAATCGATTGCACTGTGGACTCAATATTGATCACCACCCCTTTTTTCAAACCTCGGGATGGGTGGGAACCGATACCGACAATCTCAATATCACCATCAGCCAAACGATGACCGACAATGGCAACCACTTTTGATGTTCCGATATCAAGCCCGACAACCATATTGTTATTTGTCATCTCTGTTGCCATAAGCCGGGCATACTCCTCAAAACAATGCCGATAAAAACTAAAGAAAAACCAAACCTTGCCGCTAGATTATAAATTCTCTTGCTGCCATTCAACAGCAAAACCGTTCGGATAGCGCATATCTATCAAACGGATTTGATGCCATCGATCGGCCAGATTTTTATACACCGACGTCAGGCGTGCAATTTTCTGTTCCCTGTGATCCTTACCAAGCAAAACCCAAGGTCCATCTTTAATATGCAATGACCATGCACCGTGGCTGGCCATAGAGAGTACATCGGGCTCTAACCCTTGCCCTGACAGCTCTTTATGAAGCTCACGATATAAACGCCAAACCCGCTTTTCGCTACCCACAGGGCCTGCTAACTTTGGCAAATCATCAAAGTCAGGCGATGATTTCGGGAAAAAGGGCACTAGATTAGAATCCAAAAGGCCATTTTGCAACCAATTTGCGATAGCTCTCTTCTCGGTTATCCTTAATTCTAACTGCTCCGGCCAGATCCGGCTGGCCTGAGCTGAGTGTACCCAGGGTAGTCGTTCTACCGATCTCTCTACTTCACCCAGATCAGCGGCCAGAAAACCTGGAGCCAATGTTTTGGCCAATACATATTGTAACGCTCGCGTATCCGTATGCTCCAGCTTGCCTTGCACTCTCACGTCACTAACCGGCCACTCGAGCAACGGCTGGACAAATTTGTACCCCCCCGCAAGAGCAACAAACAGAAGGGTTAATACAATGGGGTTCAACCAATCCAGCCTAATCAGACGTCTGCTCAACTTACATCAGCCTCTGACTTAGCCGTTGTGATAACGCTTTTGAGCGGCATCGATAATTGCCAAAATAAGTTCAGCAAAACTATAGCCTGCCGCTTTTGCGGCCATAGGCACCAGGCTATGATCAGTCATACCTGGCAAGGTATTGACTTCCAGCAACTGAGGTTTACCCTCTTGATCAACCATCACATCAACACGCCCCCAGTCGCGACAACCCACGGCATTAAAAGCTTCCAAAGCCAGAGTTTGTAAAGCCTCTTCTTCTGTTTGATTTAAACCACATGGCAATAGATAACGGGTGTCATTTACCAGGTATTTAGCTTCATAATCATAAAACTGATGATGGGTTTCCAGACCAATGACCGGCAGCGCCTTACCATCAAGAATCGAGATAGTGTACTCCCGCCCGGTCACCCACTCTTCAGCCATCACCTGACTATCCAGCTCAGCCGCTTTATCAATCGCTTCCTTCAGCTCTGAAAGCTGCTCAACTTTGGATAAACCAATACTGGAGCCTTCATGTACCGGTTTCACCATCATAGGTACTGAAAGTTGCTGCCAAATCACTTCCGGATCACTATCAGGCGTAATAATCTCATAAGCAGGTGTTGGTAATCCCAGGGTTTGCCAAATTTGTTTAGTTTTCAGCTTATCCATCGCCAGAGCTGAGCCCAGAACCCCACTACCGGTATAAGGGATTTCCAGACTATCTAACAGACCCTGAATGGTGCCATCTTCCCCGCCACGACCATGCAGCGCCAAAAAAGCAATATCAAACTGACTGTCCAGCAACTGCTCCAGCCAGTTATGTTGTACATCAATAGCGATGACATCTGTATTAACACTTTCCAGTGCCGCAATAACCGCCCGCCCACTTTTTAAAGAGACATCTCTTTCTGCGGAAGTACCGCCATATAACACAGCCACACGCATCTTATTGCTCTCCATCCTGCTTACCTAAGCCCTGGGCAGCTAAATCCACAGCTAAACCACCAATATCACCGGCACCTTGCAACAACAGAATATCACCATCCTGCAATACAGAACGCAGCACTTTTTTCAGTTCAGTTTTTTCTGGAATAAAGATAGGTTCAACCTGGCCACGCTCACGGATACTTCGACTTAATGCACGCCCATCGGCACCAGGAATCACTTCCTCTCCCGCCGCAAATACTTCCATCAAGAGTAACTTATCCACCCCAGATAAAACCTGGACAAAATCTTCATATAGATCACGGGTACGGCTAAAGCGGTGAGGCTGATACACCATCACCAGACGACGATCAGGCCAACCACAACGTACCGCCTGGATCGTTACTTCGACTTCTCGCGGGTGATGACCATAATCATCCACCAGCATAGCGCTACCCTTATCGTGTTCTAGCTGCCCCAGTATCTGGAAACGGCGCCCAACACCATCAAAACGCGCTAAACCATTGCAGATAGCCTGATCAGTCACACCTTCATCACTGGCCACCACAATAGTCGCCAAAGCATTCAAGGCGTTATGCTGACCCGGCATATTTAGCTTGATATTCAGATCAGCCATACCTTCAGGACGACGCGCTGTAAAACAAATTTGCTGACCATCCTGCTGGAAATTATCTACACGGTAGTCGGCATCTTCACTGAAACCGTAGGTGATGACAGGGCGACTGATCAGAGGCAATAACTCACGTACCACAGGATCATCGATGCAAACTACAGCCAGACCGTAGAAAGGCAGGTTGTGCAGAAAGTCGATAAAGGTCTGCTTCAGCTTACTGAAATCACCGCCATAGGTGGACATATGATCCGCATCGATATTAGTAACAATAGCGACCATCGGCTGTAAGTGCAGGAAGGAGGCATCGCTTTCATCTGCCTCGGCCACCAGATAACGACTCTCTCCCAAACGGGCATTGGCACCGGCACTGTTCAAACGACCACCGATAACAAAGGTCGGATCCAGCTCGTCTTCAGCCAGAACCGTCGCCATCAAACTGGTTGTCGTTGTTTTACCATGAGTTCCAGCCACAGCAATACCATGACGGAAACGCATCAGCTCAGCTAACATCTCAGCCCGGCGAACGATAGGGATGCGGTGCTCCAAAGCATAAGACACCTCAGGGTTATCGGTATTGATCGCGGTTGATACCACAACCACGTTAGCCCCAATCACATTGCCTTCTGTATGACCGATAAATACTTCAGCACCCAGAGCAGTCAAACGTTGTACAGCAGCCGAGTTCTTTAGATCTGAGCCAGAAATCTGATACCCCTGATTCAGCAGCACCTCAGCAATACCACACATACCTACGCCGCCAATACCCACAAAGTGAATACGACGAATGCGGCGCATCTCAGGCACCTGAAAACCTAATTTTTCTTCAGCCAAAACTACTCTCCAAACACTGCACAACAACCTCTTGGGTTGCTTGTGGCCGTGCAACTCTGCGGGCATTGCTACCCATCTGTATTATTCTTTGCGGCTCTCGGGACAGTTCGACCAACTGCTGAGCCAAAGTTTCCTGAGTCATCTCTTTTTGCGGCAATAAAATACCCGCCTCTTCATTCACCAAAAAACGCGCATTAGCCGTTTGATGATCATCGACAGCAGTCGGTAAGGGCACCAGAATGGAAGCTCGCCCTGCGGCTGCCAGCTCCGATACCGTTAACGCTCCGGCACGGCAAAGCACAACATCGGCCCATGCAAAGGCTTCATGCATATCATCGATAAACTCAATCACCTGAGCTTCACTACCAGCCTGGCGGTAGTACTCCTGAGTACTGTCCAATTTGCCCTTACCAGATTGATGACGCACTTCAGGCCTTAACTCTACTGGTATTTTTGCCAAAGCACCCGGCAAGCATTCATTAATCGCCTGAGCACCCAGGCTACCGCCCACTACCAATAGCTTAAATGGCGCTGTAATCGTCGACTTTGCCTCAATGGTAAACAGCGGCTCTCGTACTGGGTTGCCTGTCACCACTGCATCCACTTGTTGAAAAGCCCCAGGAAAGGCTGCGAAAGTGATACGGGCAAACTTACTTAACCAACGGTTGGTCATCCCCGCTACAGCATTTTGTTCATGAATAAACAGAGGAATACCCAGCAGCTTAGAGGCTAAACCACCAGGCCCACTGGCAAAACCACCCAGACCAACTACCAGATCGGGTTGATAACGCTTTAAGATGTTTCTGGCCTGTAATACAGTCTTAAGAATCAACCAAGGAGCAACCAGTTTACGCACTAGTCCCTTGCCGCGCAGCCCTACAACATCCACCTGATTCAGCTTAATTCCAGCCTCAGGAACCAATCGGTTTTCAATTCCCTGGTGCCCACCTAACCATTCAACGGTTAAGCCCTTACTCTGAAAGTCTTTTGCCAGGGACAACGCCGGAATCACATGACCACCAGTACCACCAGCCATTATCAGAACTTTCTTACCGGTTAGGTTTCTCTCTTGTGGGACAGCGTTATAACCACCAGCTGTAGTAGGGATATCCTTATTTGCGTCGACGGGCATAGTGCTCTCGCTTCTTTTCAATCTCGTTGGCTTTTTCTTCCAGGGTATAGCGGGCTTCCAGATCAACCCGTAACGCGATAGCCACCATAACACAACTAATCAATAAGCTACTGCCACCGTAACTCATAAAGGGTAGCGTCAGGCCTTTAGTGGGTAATAAACCGGTATTTACACCGATATTGATAAACACCTGAGCCGAAATAACCAGAGCCAGACCAAAACAGGTGTAGCAGTGGAACAGTAAACCGGTTTCACCGGCACGTTTGGCAATAGATACCATGCGATAAACCAGCACCCCATATATAAACAGAGTCAGCAGAGCACCTATTAGTCCCAGTTCTTCGGCCAGAATTGCAAACACAAAGTCAGTATGGGCCTCAGGCAGATAAAACAGCTTCTGAACACTATTGCCTAGTCCCAAGCCATTCCAACCACCGCGACCAAAAGCAATCAATGCCTGAGTCAACTGATAACCGGAATCAAACTGAGCGGCCCAAGGATCAAAATAGGTGGTCAGGCGCTTCAGACGGTAAGGCTGCATCAAAGCAATAGAGCCTGCCAAACCAACCGTTGCTATTAACAGCATCAGGAAGCGTTTCATGCCCACACCAGACAGAAACAGCACACCCAACATACTGCCCAGAATGACCACCGTTGCCCCGTAATCAGGCTCCATAATCAACAGCAGGCCCATAAAAACCATAACCGCCAATGGCTTAATAAAACCGGACCACTGCTCACGTACTTCATTCAGGCGACGCACCAGATACCCCGCCAAATAGACCATCATAAACAGCTTGGCCAACTCGGAGGCCTGCAGGTTAACAACCCCCAAAGAGATCCAACGGGAGCTACCATTCACCTCTTTACCGATCCCGGGCACCAACACTGCAATCAACAGCAAAAAGGCCAATAGAAGGAGTACGAAACTATTGTCATACCACCAACGCATGGGCACCAACATGATCATCAGGCCTAAACCCAACCCCATGATCAGATAAATACCATGACGTAAACTGAAAAAGAACGGATTGCCATAGCGGCTACCCGCCACTTCCATTGAAGCAGAGGTCACCATCAACCAGCCCAGGAACAACAGAAAGATCGCCGAAAACAGCAACCAACCATCCAAGCGCCGGGTCATCTCCCGGTTGACATAAGGCAGGTTTAACGCCGATGAGATTGGCGATAATTTCTCTGCCAGAGTCTGCTTCCAACTCGCTGAAAAATCAGGCTCATCATAATAAGGACGATTCGACTCATCATAGGCTGCCGTCAGCTCATCAATAGACGCTGAGGTATCACTAAAAGCGGGCCCGCCGTTATCGTACGACGCACCGGGCCTACGTTGAGCAGACTGAGACGAATGCAAGGAATCACTCTGATAGGAAGGATGCTCAGTGGACACCTGTCGACTCCTGCACGCCTTGCACATTTGGCAGGCTTGGCATCAATGCCTTTACGGCTTCGGCAAAAGCATGACCACGGGCGGCATAACCGGCAAACATATCAAAGCTGGCACAAGCAGGAGAAAGCAGCACCAGATCTCCTGGCCGCGCCAGTGTCTGTGCCGTTTTGACTGCACTGGCCATATCACCAGCTTTCTTCATCTCGATTGTATCGGGCAAAATATCCGCAATGTGTGGGCCATCACGACCAATCAGCACCACTGCACGGGCAAAGTCGAGTACAGGCTGAACCAGATCATCAAACACTGCACCTTTGCCATCCCCCCCCGCAATCAAAACAATTTTACCCTGAGCCTTACCATCAGCATCTATTGCCAAGCCTGGCCCCAGACCTTTTAGTGCAGCGACCGTTGCACCGACACTGGTGCCTTTTGAGTCATTGATATATTGCACCCCATCAATTTCAGCAACAGGCTGACAGCGATGAGGCAGACTTTCAAAACAAGTCAGAGCATCCAACATAGCATCCATGGGTAAACCGGCGCTTAAGCCCAGAGCCAGGGATGACAAGGCATTTTCCTGGCCGTGACGACCGGTCAATGTCATCTGATCAACAGGCAGTAGTATCTCTTCACCCAATGCCAGCACTGTGCCCCGATCTGTATCCCGAAGACCCAGCTGCCCTTCATCAGGACAATCCAAACCAAAAGTGATGCCATTAGGTATGCGTTGATGCACAGGTAAAGTCGCTTCATCTGCACGATTAACAACAGCATGCTGACAACCCACATAGATCCTTTGCTTTGCCAGGCCATACTCAACGATACCAGGATAACGATCCATGTGGTCTGGACTGACATTCAAAATAGTTGCGACTTTGGCATTTAAAGTATGGGTGGTTTCCAGTTGAAAAGAGGATAATTCCAGTACGTATAATGCTTTCTCATCCTGCTCCAGCAACTCCAGTACCGGCAAGCCGATATTACCGCCGACCCCTACGTTAATTCCTGCCTTCTCAGCCATAAAACCGACTAAAGAGGTAACCGTACTTTTAGCGTTGGAACCAGTAATAGCAATCACATCCGGCGCACTCAGGCCTTCGGAGCGTTTTCTATCAGCCAGTTCTCGGGCAAACAGCTCGACATCGCCCACTACAGAAACACCAAAGTGCATCGCTTCCGCTATAGCCGGTTCACTGATAGCAACCCCGGGGCTGACAACCAGTTCCTGAGCCTCTCTCAGAAGAGAACTATCAAGAGGCCCTAACCAGATCTCCAGCTCAGGAAATTCATCTTCCAACTGCTCCAACATAGGCGGCTTAAAGCGAGTATCAGCTACCGCAAAATCCACGCCTTTTTTTGCCAGATAACGAGCACAAGACAAACCTGTCTGACCTAAACCTATGATGACGGAGTGTGGCAAAACCTTATCCTCTTACTTATACTCTTGAGCCTATTTCAGGCTCATAACAGCCTACTGTTTTCGACAGTCTTTCTTCCTGAGCGACAACTGCGACAGGCTGCCCAGCAAGCGGAAACTGCGCCATTAGCGCAGTTTTAAAGTAGACAGCCCAATCAATACCAGAATGACCGTAATAATCCAGAAGCGAACAATCACCCGTGGCTCCGGCCAACCCTTTAGTTCAAAGTGATGATGTATTGGTGCCATACGAAAAATACGACGCCCAGTCAGCTTATAAGAGCCGACCTGTAAAATTACAGACACCGTTTCCATCACAAACACGCCGCCCATAATAAACAGCACGATCTCCTGACGCACAATCACGGCTACAACACCCAGCGCAGCACCCAGAGCCAAAGAACCCACATCGCCCATAAAAACCTGAGCAGGGTAGGTGTTAAACCACAGGAAGCCTAAACCCGCACCGGCAATCGTGGCACAGAACACCACCAACTCACCAGCACCTGCGATGTAAGGTATATTCAGATAGCTCGCAAACTGCAGGTGACCGGACAAGTAAGCAAACACACCCAGTGCCGACCCTACCAATACCGTTGGCAGAATTGCCAGACCATCCAAGCCGTCGGTCAGATTAACCGCATTACTGGTCCCCACAATCACAAAGTAGGTCAGAATGACAAAGAAGATGCCCATCTCCCAGGCAAAGTCTTTAAAGAAAGGGATAATCAACGAGGTCTCAGCCAGGCTTGGCGCAGTAGTAAACAGAAAAATTGCCGCTCCCGCACCGGTCACCGATTGCCAGAAATATTTCCATTTTGCAGGCAGACCTCGGGGGTTTTTCTCCACCACTTTGCGGTAGTCATCCACCCAGCCAATCGCAGCAAACAGCAAAGTGACCAGCAGTACCACCCACACATAGCGGTTACTCAGATCAGCCCATAACAGGGTACTGATCGCAATGGCGCTGATAATCAAAGCACCGCCCATGGTTGGCGTGCCATTTTTACTCAGATGGCTTTGGGGACCATCATTACGTACCGCCTGACCGATTTGAGCCTCAACCAGTTTGCGGATCATATAAGGGCCGAGAACCAGAGAAAATGCCAACGCGGTCAGCACCCCCAGAATAGCCCTTAACGTCAAATAACTGAATACACTGAATGGGCTGTAGTACTGGGCAAACCAGTCCGCAATAATCAGAAGCATGGGTCGATTTAATCCTAAATTATCGTTTTTATCGCTTAAGTTTGATCGCCTCCACTACAAGCTCCATAGCTGCTGCACGTGAGCCTTTAATTAATACCGTGCAATCCGCTTGTAGTTGCGTCATTAATTCTTCTATTAACCGCTCTCTGTCCCACCAATGGCTGCTACCAGCACCAAAAGCCAAAGAGGCTTGTTCACTGTCATCACCTAAAGTCAGCAAGCGATCAACACCGGCTCGTTTGGCATACAACCCCAGCTCATAGTGAGCCTCTGAGCTGCTATCGCCTAATTCACCAATATCACCCAGCACCAAAATCTGCTGACCGGGATAATCGGTCAGAGTATCTATCGCCACCCGAACTGAACCGGGGTTGGCATTGTAACTGTCGTTTAGCACAGTCGCACCCTTTAACCCGGTAACAGTCTGTAAGCGCCCGCTGACACCACAGAATGATTCTAACCCAGTCACAATCTGTTCCGCCTTAAGACCAATAGCAAAAGCCGCTGCCGCAGCTGCCAAGGCGTTAGAAACATTATGCCGTCCCGGCACCTGCAGATTAACCGTGACTTCACTACCGGAAAAACATAGCTCAAAGCTATAACCCAGATCGTTGCGGCGAATATTCCGGCTTGTAAGCCATTGAGTTCTCCCATTATCTGCTGCCATTAACAGCTCAAGCCGGCTTTTATTTTCACTCTCAGCACTGAACAGCATCACCTGACGCCCTCCAGCCTGCCGATACCATTGAGCAGCAAATGCATCATCGGCGTTAATCACCGCAATGCCACTATCACCCAGCGCCGTAATCAGCTCGCCTTTAGCCTGAGCGATATTATCCATAGAACCAAACTCACCCACATGGGCACCGGTGACATTCAGCACGATACCGACATGAGGTTGTGCCAGGGCTGCAGTATAGGCAATTTCACCCAGATGGTTTGCACCTAACTCAATCACGGCAGACTGATACTCCTCACTCAGACGCAGAAGGGTTAAGGGTACGCCAAACTCGTTATTCAGATTTCCTTGCGTGATCAAGGTGTTGCCTGTTTGCGTCAAAATCGCACCCAGCATCTCTTTAACCGTGGTTTTACCACTGTTACCTGTCACACCAATAACAGGTGAAGCAAAACGATCACGATTAAACTGACCGATTTGCCCCAGCGCCAGCTGAGTATCCGGCACCAGCCACTGCGGTAGACCACAGTCCTGTGACTCACTGACCACTAAACCCGCTGCACCTGCTTCAATAACCTGGGGAACAAACTGATGAGCATCAAAGCGCGCACCCTTAACAGCCAGAAACAGATCACCTGCTTCAACTTGGCGGGAATCTATCACCAGACGCTCAAATGCCAGATCACCGTTAATCAACTCACCGCCAAAACGCTGCTGTAACTCGGAAAAAGTAATAGCACGGATCACTTTGCTTCTCCCTGTGAGTTATTTTTTTGGGCTTGCTCTAAATACAACCGTTGAGCCTGTTTCGCTTGCTCAACATCATCAAAATCAAAACGTTCTGTGTCGATTTCCTGATAGGCTTCATGACCCTTCCCCGCCAGCAAAACCACATCATCAGCGTTAGCCAATAACAAGGTTTGTTGGATAGCCCGCTGACGATCCACTTCCACTAATACGGCAGGGTTGCTCAGCCCCCGGCAGGTATCAGCAATAATCTGCTGCGGATCTTCTGTGCGCGGATTATCACTGGTCACTACGACACAGTCCGCCAGTTTCTCAGCAGCCTGCGCCATCAGAGGGCGCTTACCTCTATCTCGATCGCCTCCACAACCAAAGACACACCACAGACGCCCTTGCAGATGCTCCCGCACAGCTCTCAGGGCATTGTCCAACGCATCTGGCGTATGAGCATAATCCACGACAACCTTAGGCGCTTGAAGCAGGCCACTATCCTGCGCCTGATCTACCTTTCGATCTTCTGCCTGAGCAGTAGTCACCAACTGCATGCGCCCCGGAACCGGTTTAAGCTGGCTCACGGACTGATAAAGCGCCTGAAGGTCAAAACCCAAACCGAGCAGGGTTAACAAAGCTGACAGTACATTGGCGATATTAAATTGCCCTAACAGAGGTAGATCTAATTGATGCTCCCCCCAGCGCCCTGCCAGTTGCAGCTGAAAACCTTCGGTTGTTGCAGTGATCTGCTGACAATAAAGATCTGCAGCGCTATTGGACAAACTGTAAGTCAAGCACTGCTCTGCACTGTGCTTTAGCATAATCTGCTCAGCAAAAGCATCATCAAGGTTGACTACAGCCAAGGGCAAACCTGGCTGCTGAAACAGTTTCAACTTAGCTTCACCATAGGCCTGCATAGAACCATGATAATCCAAATGATCACGACTGAGATTGGTAAACGCTGCGGCCGTAAACGGCACACCCGCGGTTCTCTGCTGGTCCAACGCATGAGAAGAGACTTCCATCGCCTGATGGTAAAAACCTTGCTGAAACAGCTGGTCCAATGTCTGATGTAAAGAGATCAGGTCGGGGGTGGTATGCGTTGCGGTTTTCAGGCTATCCAAGGCACCGATACCTACAGTGCCAATCACTGCGGTTTGCTTGTGCAGGCTTTCCAGCAGTTGCGCCAGATAGTGGCTAACCGACGTTTTACCATTGGTACCTGTAACGCCTATGAGGGTAAAACGCGGGTCATTAATATTGCTGGCTTCAAACAACCACTGTCCCAGGCGGCGGCGTAGATCTGTTAGCTCAACCACAACAGCCTGCTTATTATTTACCAGCCCATCATCGCCAACAGCGGGCTCAAACGAACACAGATCCTGATCAGACTCAACCAATACCAAGGCAGCACCTTGCTCAATAGCAGCAGGGATAAACCGACGTCCATCTAACTGACTGCCTTGCAGAGCAATAAACAGATCACCACTCTGCACCTGACGGGAGTCTAAACGCAGCTGTCCAGATAGATTATCTGGACAGAAGAAGTGCGGGAAAAGTGCTTGTAGAGCAGAACAGATACTCCGTAAGTAACGATCAGGCACAGGCTTACTGCTCCTCTTCTTCAATCTTATCAGGCGGCACATTCAGATAACGCAAAGCATTCCCCATAATGCGACCAAAAATAGGGGCAGCCACTTCACCGCCGTGATACTCCTGACCAGAAGGGCTATCGACCCATATTATGGTGACAATACGGGGATCACTCACCGGAGCAATACCGGCAAAAACAGCCATATATTCATAATCGTAGCCACCACTACTGCCGATCTTATGCACCGTACCTGTTTTACCCGCTACACGATAACCCGGAACTTTAGCACGAGTACCAGTGCCTCCCGGCAGAGTAACGGTTTCCATCATTTCAACAACGGCCTGAGCCATTTTTTCTGGCATCAGCTGCTCCGCTGGCAAAGCCTCAACACTTTTTAAAATACGCACCGGCTTTTTCAGACCTTTATTTGCAATCACCTGATAAGCCTGTGCCAATTGCAACGACGTTACTGAAAGACCATACCCGTAAGCCATCGTCGCAATACGAGCTTTCTCCCTTGCCCGCGGAATGACCAGAGTACCTACACCTTCACCAGGAAAACCTGAACCCGTGCTCTGCCCCAAACCCAACTGCTGCAGGAAATTAGCAACCGTGTCTTCTGCCATTGACAAAGCAATACGTGCAACCCCCACGTTACTGGACTTAGTAATAATACCTGTCATGCTAAGGTCACCGTAGTTACGAAAATCACGGATGGTTTGAGAACCCAAACGCATATACCCCGGCGCCGTATTAATCACATCATCAGCTTTATAATTACCACTGGCAATCGCTGCCGCAATGGTCAAAGGTTTAACAGTAGAACCCGGCTCAAACAGATCGATCAACGCACGATTCTTAGTCGCGGCCACATCCAACTGAGATCTGTCGTTGGGATTAAACGAAGGCTGGTTGACCATTGCCAATACTTCACCCGTCTTGGCATCCAACATCACAACCGCACCTGTTTTGGCGTTATGCTGATCCACTGCAGCCTTTAATTCACGATAGGCCATAAACTGCAATTTCAAATCAATAGTCAGTTCAAGGTTTTTACCGTGCTCCGGCTGCTGAATCATCTGCAGATCCCGAAAAACCAAACCACGCCGATCCTTCAAAATCTTCTTTTTACCGATCTCACCGGTAAGAAATTCATCAAACGCCAGCTCCAGACCTTCCTGGCCGATATCATCAATATTGGTAAAACCGACAATGTGGGCAGCCATTTCGTGGGCAGGATAGTAGCGCTTATATTCATGCTTGGCATAAACCCCTTTGAGCTTAAGATCAAACACCTCTTCTGCATCTGCCGGAATCATATGGCGCTTTAGATAGATAAAACCTTTGGCATTCTCTTGCGCCCACATCAGCTTACTTTTCAAGCTCGAATAGGGAATCGACAGTTTTTCTGCCAATTTACGAACTTGTGCATCAGTAGCATTAAAACGCTTGGGGTTGGCCCAAACGGTGGTCACAGGCGTACTGACCGCGAGAGGCTCACCGTTACGATCCAGAATCATGCCTCGATACGCAGGAATCTCATCAATACGCACACTGCGGTTATCACCCTGCTCCTGCAGGAACTCTCGGTCAGCAATATGCAACTGAATCATACGCCCCGCGAGCATCAAGGCAGCAATAGCAAGAACAATAAGGGCAATAGGATAACGAAAGCCTATAATGGCCGAACTAGGCTGCTCTCGCATTGGTGATTGTCCACTCATCGCAGGACCTGCATCTGTTCAGGGGTGACAGCCTGCATTTGAAGGGACTCACGAGCCAACTGTTCAATACGGTTAGGTGAAGCCAGGGTACTGCGCTCCAGCAGCAGCTGCCCCCACTCAACTTCATATTCGGTCTGCTGCTGCTCAAGGGCGCGCAACTCAGCATAGGCTAAACGGTTCTCATAGGCAGCAAAAACAACCCAGAGTGAAGATAACAATGTCACCACTGTTAAAAAAAGAAATAACCAGCCGGAACGGGGAATATGCCTGGGCAGCAGATGCAAAAGCTCACTTTTTGCTTTTGCCACCAAAGAAGGTTTAGGCTCCACATGACGGCGGGTTGCCCCCTTAGAATGTCCCTCTTGGCTCATACTGCGCTCTGTGTTTACCTGTCTGTTATACCCATTGATCAGAACCTACACAGATATTGGTATAACCTGCAAGCTCTGACCTAACCACCTGCGATATTAAACTTTTTCCGCCACACGCATAACCGCACTGCGTGAACGTGGATTAGCATCCACTTCCTGCCTGGAAGGCTTAATCGCTTTACCCACCAGTTTGAGACGGATATTCAACTGATCCTGAGTAAAAGGCACGCCAGGTGGCAAATGGGTATCCCCCTTGGCCATATCACGCATAAAGCGTTTAACGATACGATCTTCCAGGGAGTGGAAGCTGATTATCACTAAGCGGCCACCAGGCTTTAGCAGATCCAGCGCTTTATTCAGTGCAATTTCAAGGTCTTCCAGTTCACGATTGATATGAATACGAATACCTTGGAAAGCGCGGGTCGCCGGATGCTTACCTTTCTCCCATGCTGGATTAGCTTCTTTGATGATATGAGCCAAACGACCGGTGCGGGTAATCGGCTCCTGTTGACGCTCTGCGATAATAGCTCGGGCCATACGGCGGGCAAAACGCTCTTCACCGTAATCTTTCAGCACACGAATGATCTCACTTTCACTGGCACTGTTAACCCAGTCTGCTGCTGACTCACCGGCATCCGGGTTCATACGCATATCCAGCGGACCATCATTCATAAAGCTAAAGCCACGTTCAGCGTCATCCAACTGAGGGGATGATACACCCAGATCCAGCAGAATACCGTCCAGCTGACCGGCAACACCTTCGGACTCACTGTAGACTTCCATATCGGCAAAAGAGCCCTGAAAGATCTTAAAGCGACTTTCATTCTGTTCCAGAAGACGGGCTTCCGCCAATGCCAGAGGGTCTTTATCTACACCATACAGACGACCATCAGCATCCAGCTGTTCAAGAATGGCGCGGGAGTGGCCGCCCCGACCAAAAGTGCCGTCAACGTATAAGCCAGACGGAGACTGAACCAAAGCCTCAACGGCCTCGTTCAATAATACGGTCAGGTGCTGAAAAGCTTCTGTCATGATGAGTTCTGATCTGAGTTGGGTTTAAAGCCGGACCTAACCCAGCCACACAGCCCTGAAGGCCGTGTGACTGAGATAAGCAAAAATGATGTGGAGTTGGCCGATAAGCCGGGTTCTGTCGAGGACAGTCATTCCTCTAGGATCTGCGTCACCACAGACCTCAAGCAACCTACCCGAACCCAGTGCGGGCCGCACCTTTGGGTTCCTATTTGGTCTTGCTCCGAGTGGGGTTTACCATGCCACGAACTGTTACCAGTCGCGCGGTGCGCTCTTACCGCACCCTTTCACCCTTACCTGTACTCCCCAAAAGGAGCCATCGGCGGTCTACTCTCTGCTGCACTTTCCGTAGGCTCGCGCCCCCCAGGCATTACCTGGCACCCTGCCCTATGGAGCCCGGACTTTCCTCCCCCTCTATAAAATAGAGGCAGCGACTGCCTGGCCAACTCCAAGCGGGCTAGGATATAAGGATAAGGGTATTCAGACAACTAATTTTTGTCTTGTTTTGCAACCATGCTTTTACAATAGCAAAGGCATAACAAATCTACTTTTGCACCTGAAGGGCAAGCGCCTGCTGATACAGCGCATTTTTCTTTAACCCCGTAATCTTTGCTGTCAGTGCCGCCGCCTGTTTTACCGGCAACTCTTCCAACAACACGTTAAGCACATGCTCTGCAGCGATAGCTTGCTCTTCGTCATCAGATTCCACTTTAGCACCGGCCAACACCAGTACAAACTCCCCCTTGCGCTGATTAGCATCCTGCTCAACCATAGTAATCACCTCTTCCAGTGAGCCGGATAAAAAAGTTTCAAAGGTTTTAGTCAGCTCACGGGCCAGAGTGATCTCACGTGCACCACCCAGTACTTCAGCCATATCTTTCAGGCTATCCAGCACACGGTGAGGAGACTCATAAAACACCAGAGTACGGCTTTCCCGCTCTAACGCTTTCAGCTGTTTTTTACGCCCACTGCTTTTCGCCGGTAAAAACCCCTCAAAACAGAAACGATCCGTAGGCAAGCCTGCTGCTGACAAAGCAGCCACCATGGCACAGGCACCAGGCACAGGAACAACAGGAAAACCAGCCTTACGCACTGCTTGCACCACAACAAAACCAGGATCTGAGATCAGCGGTGTACCTGCGTCGGACACTAATGCAATGGACTTACCCGCCGATAACTCAGCCAACACTTTTTCCACCCGTTGATGCTCGTTATGGTCATGCACGGAAAACAAAGGCTTATTAATGACAAAATGCATCAACAGCTGTTTTGTATGGCGGGTATCCTCAGCCGCCACCAGATCCACAGAACGCAGAACTTTCAGAGCACGCTCGGAAATATCAGCAAGATTACCAATCGGCGTGGCAACCACGTACAATACAGCCTCGGACATTCTATAAACCTGTGTTATTTAGTTTGAAACGTTAATCAAAAAGAGTTTGACTATGCCTGGACATATCCTGCCGCTTAACCTGCTCGCTCGCCGCTTGAAACCGCACACCCGTCTGCTATTAACAGGTTCATTGGTTGCCATGCTCAGTGCATGCGGCACAACAGCTCCCAGGCAAACGACAGGAGAGCTGCCGCACCAGCAAAGCTCTACACGCTCGATTAGCGCAGATGAGCTTCTCGCTCTTGCAGAAAACAGCCACTTCGAACAAGCTCAAATCTACCGCTTTAAAGCTGCAGAGATTTTAGCACAGGAAAGCAAGTCAGAAGCAGCTTTACGCCTGCTGAACAAAATTCAGGCCGACCGACTGCCTCTTGAACTTCAAAAGCGCTTTGTCTTTCTATCCTCTCGACTCAGCCTGGAAGCAGGTGAAAGTTGGCAAGCACTGCTAACGCTGAATAACACAGGCATATTCATATACGATCGCCTCAGTCCGACAGAACAACTGATTTTGACCCAGTACCGCGCTCAGGCCTACAGCATGCAAGGTAACTACGAACTGAGCGCCAGAGAATACCTCACTTTATCTCAACAGCAGATCGGTAAAAACCAACAACAAGCTTATGAAGGCCTTTGGCAGAATATACTCAATATCAGCCTGGATGACCTGCGCCTTCTACTGGCCGATGAAACCAATTTTGAGATGCGTGGCTGGCTTGATCTGGCCAGAATGCGTAAAGAAGCGGCCGCCAACCTGGATCAATTTGCCCTTGAGCTCAGCCGCTGGCAGAGCGAATGGTATGATCACCCTGCAGCCCTGAGTCTTCCTAAAGATATGGCACTCCTGGATGAAATCAGCCGCAACCCCGTACAACATATCGCCGTTTTTCTCCCTCAATCAGGCAACCTTTCCCGTGCAGGACTTGCCATTCGGGAAGGCCTGATGGCTGCCAGCCTGGACGCCAAAGCCCAGGGAGCCAAAACCTCTCAACTTAGCTTCTATGATAGCAACACCATGAGCCTGGATGAGATGTATCGTAAGGCGAAAGCCGCTGGTGCCGAAGTCGTTGTAGGCCCACTAACCAAAGACAAAGTCAGTGCCTTGCAACAAAGAAGCCGACTACCCTTGCCAACCCTGGCATTAAATTACGGCACCCAAAACCAGAATAACAATAAGCAGTTATTCCAGTTTGCAATCTCCCCGGAAGATGAAGCCAATCAAGCCGCCAAAATCTCCTGGCAGGATGGCCACAAATCCGCACTAACCTTGACAGCAAACAGCGACTGGGGCAGCCGGGCGCTCAGCGCCTTTGACAAACAATGGCAACAACAAGGCGGCAAAGTCGTAGGCGGCACCCGCTATAGCAGCGAAAGTAATCTGGCCATCAGCATCAAAGAGATGCTTGAGGTGGACAAGAGCGAAGCACGCTTAAAACGTATGCGTACAATATTAGGCACCAATCTGGAGTTTGAACCTCGTCGCCGCAAAGACGTGGATATGCTTTTCATGGCAGCCACACCTGCGATTGCCCGCCAGGTCAAACCCGCATTAGCCTTTTATTACGCCAGCGATCTACCGGTTTACGCCACGTCACACCTGTACAACGGCAAGACAAACCAAACCCGTGATATTGATCTAAACGGCATTAATTTCTGTGATATCCCTTGGTTTTTAGAAGAGAGTTCAGGTCTGAAATTCACCATCGACAACTCCTGGCCAATTGATACCGAGCGTTACGGCCGCTTGTACGCCATGGGTGTTGATGCACTACAGCTGGCCGGTCGCCTATTACTATTGGAAGCAATCCCTGGCAGCAAAGTCTATGGCGCGACAGGCGCGCTGTCCCTGCGCGAAGATCGCAGCATTGAGCGCCAATTGCAGTGGGCCACCTTTATTGAGGGCCAACCCGTACTACGCCATCACCTCAGCACACCCAGCAGCTAGTACGACTTAAATCAATTAACAGAGATAAGCCATGACAAGGACATCCTATCAAACCGGCATGGAAGCCGAGGATCTCGCTTTAAACTACCTGCAACAACAGGGCTTACAACTGATCGCCCGAAACGTACGCTTTAAGGGCGGCGAGCTGGATCTGATCATGCAATCCGGCAATACCCGAGTATTTATTGAAGTGCGTTTTCGCAAAAGTCATTATTACGGCGGCGCACTGGAAAGTATCACTCATCGCAAGCAACAGCGTTTAATCCGCTCCGCCATGCTGTACAATCAACGTTTTCCAACACATCAGCCCTGGCGAATTGACGTTGTGTGCCTGAGCCCCGGCCCAAGTGCAGACTCTCCGTCAATTGAGTGGCTGCAATCAGCAATCAGCAGTTAAGACAGATTATGGATCTTCAAGACCGAATTATTGCCACCTTCCATAGCAGCATCGATTTTCAAGCCACTGCCAGCGAAATGCTGCCACCACTACTGGAGCATGCCAGCGGCCTAATGGTGAACTGCCTGATTAATGACAATAAAATCCTAACCTGCGGCAACGGCGGCTCTGCTGCTCTGGCACAGCATTTTACCTCTGAAATGCTTCACCGCCATGAAAGAGATCGCCCCAGTCTTCCGGCTTTTGCACTGAGCACAGACAGCTCAACACTGACCGCCATTGCCAATCACGCCAGCTTTAATGAGATCTTCTCTAAGCAGGTTCTTGCACTGGGCCAACCCGGTGACATCCTGCTCGTTATTACCTCCAGCTGTAAATCCAACAACGTAGTACAAGCTGTACAAGCCGCCCATGAGCGCGGTATGACGGTTATAGCCTTAACCGGAGGTGATGGCGGCGATGTGGCATCCCTACTAAGTGCAGAAGATTTTGAAATCCGCGCCCCTGCGGATCAGGCTTGTCGTATTCAGGAGGTCCATCTATTAGCGATGCATAGCCTGTGCGATCTAATTGATTACCAACTGTTTGGCGGTTTGGAAGAAGAGGAAAGCTATTACTAAGCTTGTCTGAGCGACCTACAAATCCCACCTAAAAACAGGATCACAGATCCGGAAAGAGAAAAATCAAAAAAGGCGCTTAAACAAGCGCCTTTCTTTATACCCATATTGAGTACCGAAACCCTCAAGCCTACTTCACAACCTTTAATGCAGGTCTCTTAGGTTTACTGTCAGGCACAGATGTTAATACCCTATCACCATCGGATGGGCCATTTGGCTCCGGATCAGGATCAGGGACCTCAGGCTCTTGGCCAAAAGCCATACCCTGAGCATTCTCACGGGCATAAATAGCCATAACCGCCATAATAGGTACATAAACATGCTGAGGCACACCACCAAAACGAGCAGAGAAGGTAATCGCCTCGTTGGAGATATCCAACTCCCGTACCGCAGACATAGCGATGTTTAATACAATCTGACCGTCATGCACATGCTGAGTAGGCACCATCACCTCTTCAATAGTCGCATCCACGGCGATATGAGGCGTCAGGTCGTTATCGGCCAGCCACTCATACAACGCACGAATCAGATAAGGACGACTTGATGACATAACAATTCCAATTATAAGCGCATTTCACGCTCAGCTTCAGACAGGCTTGCCTGGAAAGCTTCACGATCAAACAAACGATCTTCCATATAAGTCAGCAGAGGTTCAACCTGCCCTTCAGGCAACTCAACACCCAACGCTGGTAAACGCCACAGGATCGGCGCAATACAACAATCCACCAGAGTAAACTCTTCGTTCATGAAGTAAGGCATCTCTTCAAAGATTGGACTGATACCTACCAGACTTTCACGCAGGTTCTTACGGGCCTCTTCTACCAAGACCTCATCTTTTGCTGCTGTAATAATATCCACATGAGTACACCACTCACGCTGAATACGATGCATCCACAGACGACTCTGAGCACGCGCCACCGGATAAACAGGCAGCAATGGAGGATGCGGGAAGCGCTCATCCAGGTACTCCATCATCACATTGGATTCATACAGCACCAGATCACGATCAACCAGCGTCGGCAGACTGTTATAAGGGTTAATGTCGGCCAGTTCAGACGGCTTATTGCCTTCTGTACAGTCCAGAATATCAACAGCGACACCCTTCTCTGCCAACACAATACGCACACGATGGCTGTAATGATCTTCGCCGTTGGAGTAAAAAGTCATCGAGGAACGCTTGGCTGCTACACCCATGTTATTACCCCTATTAAAAATTTGAAGGCCAATATATTTGCATATCTTTGCTCCAAGAGCAAAAAAAGCGCGCAACCACAAAGGGTTGCACGCTCTTTAATCCAGAGTATGGAAGCGATTAGTGAATATCGCGCCAGTACTCTTTCTTCAGCAGGTAAGCCAGGATACCCAACAGTACAATAAATGCCAGCACCCAAGGCGCCATAGCATTACTCTGCAGCTTAGAAGGCTCACCTACGTAAGCCAGGAAGTTAGTCAGGTCGTACATTGCACGATCGAACTCAACCTTGCTCATAGAGCCTTCTTTAGTGATCTTCAGACAGCTATCACCTACTTGCTTACCAGTCAGCGGATCAACTTCTGCATTGTGCGTGTTAGGATCACAAACCTTCTCCTGAACACCCTGCAGGGAAGCCAGTACGTTAGGCATACCTACATCAGGGAATACAGTGTTGTTCACACCCCATGGACGACTCTCATCCACATAGAAACCACGCAGGTAAGTATAGATCCAGTCTGTACCACGCAGGCGCGCTTCCAGACTCAGATCCGGTGGCGCAGCACCAAACCATACAGCAGCATCTTCCTTCTCCATAGCGATACGCATTTGATCGTTATATTTCAGAGAGCTGCTAAAAATCAGGTTCTGCTCAATCACATCCTGAGGAATACCCAGGTCTTCCGCAGTACGTGCAAAACGCTGGAACTGTGCAGAGTGACAACCCATGCAGTAGTTCACAAACAGTTGTGCACCACGCTGCAGAGACGCCTTGTCATACAGATCCGGTTCCATTTTATCCAGGTGAACGTTACCGCCACCGGCCGCCAGCGCCGTAAAAGGAATCAGCGCTAAAATCAGTGCAATCAGTTGCTTTTTCATTAGCCTGTCACCCTCTCTGGCACTGGTTTAGTAGATTCAAACTTGGTGTACCAAGGCATCAGAATGAAGTACAGGAAGTAAATCGCTGTAGTCACCTGAGCCAGAAGTGTACGACCCGGAGTAGAAGGCAGAGCACCCAGCACACCCAGAATCACAAAGCTAATCGCAAACGCAACCAGGAACAGCTTACTGATCATGCCTTTGTAACGCATAGAGCGTACAGGACTCTTGTCCAGCCAAGGCAGCACAAACAGGATAGCAATCGCTGCACCCATTACGATAACACCCAGGAACTTCGCATCCAAACCAAACAGCGAGAAGTTAATCGCACGCAACATGGCGTAGAATGGCGTGAAGTACCATACCGGCGCAATGTGAGCAGGCGTTTTCAGTGCGTTTGCAGGCTCAAAGTTTGGCGGCTCAAGGAAGTAACCACCCATCGCAGGCGCGTAGAAAATAATCGCACAGAACACGAACAGGAATACCGCAACACCGACAATATCTTTCAGCGTGTAGTAAGGATGGAAAGGAATACCGTCCAGAGGAATACCATTCTCATCTTTGTACTTCTTGATATCGTTACCGTCTGGGTTGTTAGAACCCACTTCATGCAGTGCAATAATATGCAGAACAACCAGTGCCAGCAGCACGATTGGCAGCGCAATTACGTGCAGTGCGAAGAAACGGTTCAGGGTAATACCCGAGATCAGGAAGTCACCACGCACCCACTGAGCCAGATCAGCGCCGATCACAGGGATCGCAGTAAACAGAGAGATAATTACCTGTGCACCCCAGTAAGACATCTGACCCCATGGCAGCAGGTAACCCATAAAGGCTTCTGCCATCAGCGCCAGATAAATGGCCATACCGAAGATCCAGATCAGCTCACGTGGCGCCTTGTACGAACCGTACATCAGACCACGGAACATGTGCAGGTAAACAACTACGAAGAACGCAGAAGCACCCGTGGAGTGCATATAACGCAGTAACCAGCCGTACTCTACATCACGCATGATGTACTCTACGGAAGCAAATGCGCCCTCAGCACTCGGGTTAAAGCTCATGGTCAGCCAGATACCGGTCAGAATCTGGTTAACCAGTACTAACAGAGCCAGAGAACCAAAGAAGTACCAGAAGTTAAAGTTCTTTGGAGCATAGTATTTACTCAGGTGATCTTCCCACATCGCTGTCGCTGGGAAACGATCATCAATCCAGCCCATCAGGCCCGGATTGCCTTTATTACGACTACCAGCCATTATGCGCCCTCCTGATCAACACCGATAACAATCGTAGTGTCAGACTCGTACTTGTATGGAGGAATCTCCAGGTTTATAGGAGCAGGTACACTCTTATAAACACGGCCTGCAAGGTCAAAACGAGAACCGTGACAAGGACAGAAGAAACCACCCAGCCAGTCATCACCCAGATCAGCTGGACCTACTTCCGGACGATAGGTAGGCGAACAACCCAGGTGAGTACAAATACCGATCATTACCGCGTACTCTGGTTTCAGAGAACGAGCAACGCCTTTAATGTACTCAGGCTGCTGCGGAACTTCAGAATTAGGATCAGATACCTGATCATTCAGTTTTTCCAGAGAGGCCACCATTTCTGGAGTACGGTAAATAACCCATACAGGCTTACCACGCCACTCTACTGTCATTTGCTGTCCCGGCTGTAGCTTGGAAATATCAGCTTTAACCGGTGCACCTGCCGCCCGTGCTTTCGCACTAGGGTTCCAGGATGCAACAAAGGGAACCGCTACCCCCACAACGCCCACTGCACCAACTGCAGATGTCGCGCCGAGAAGGAAACGGCGACGCCCCTTGTTTACGCCGTCATTACTCATCGTAAGGTTTCTCCCATCAACCAACCCGTTAAACTTCAAAGGGTTATGCAACTTAAACAAAGTAACTTAACCCATTGTCATTTTTCACGGAAAATAAATGGCACAAATAGTAAAAAAATCGGCACCGCAACACAAGGAAATATACCCTTGTAAAAATAATGCCTTAGTTGCATGACAAATAGTCGATGCTGTACACCAACAACTATTCAGAGCACTCAAAGCGCCTGTTACGGGCAAAAAAAACGCCCAGACAGAAAACATGCCTGAGCGTTTTTTGTACAAACCCAATAAAAGGTCTGTAAGCGAATTAACGCTTGGAGAACTGTGGACGCTTACGTGCTTTACGCAGACCCACTTTCTTACGCTCAACCTTACGAGCGTCACGAGTTACATAACCCGCTTCACGCAGAGCTTTACGCAGAGTCTCATCGTACTCCATCAGAGCACGGGTCACACCGTGACGAATCGCGCCAGCCTGACCGAAGTCACCGCCGCCTTTAACAGTCACGTTGAGATCGAATTTTTCTTCGTTTTCAGTCAGAACCAGAGGCTGACGAACGATGATGCGAGCAGTCATACGACCGAAGTATTCGTCCAGTGGCTTACCATTTACAGTAATAACACCAGAACCTGCACGCAGGAATACACGAGCAGTAGAGGTCTTACGACGACCGGTACCGTAATACTGAGTTACAGACATGATAACCTTCCTAATTAAATTTTCAGTTCTTGCGGCTGTTGTGCAGTGTGTGGGTGAGTTTCACCAGCGTACACTTTTAACTTAGCCTGCATAGCACGACCCAGAGGGCCTTTTGGAAGCATGCCTTTAACAGCCAGCTGGATAACACGCTCAGGAGCATGATCAATCATCTGCTCGAAAGACATGGACTTGATACCACCGATGTAACCCGTGTGACGGTAGTACATCTTGTCTTTAGCTTTGTTACCAGTAACTTTTACTTTCTCCGCATTTACAACAACGATGTAGTCACCGGTGTCAACGTGAGGAGTATACTCAGGCTTGTGTTTGCCGCGCAGACGACGAGCCAGTTCTGTAGCCAGACGACCCAGAGTCAGACCGTTTGCGTCGACAACATACCAGTCACGAGTGACTGTCTGTGGTTTTGCACTAAAAGTTTTCATTTCTTAATAGCCTATATTGGTCATACGCTCTGAGAATCTTTCTCATCCCGATTGACCCTTTGCCTATTTTTATTGGTTGCAGATCCGTTGCAACGTTCATACCTTAAAAAAGGAGCGCGAAGTATAGCGACTTAGATTCGTAAAGTTAAGCCCGAATTTCGCTAAATTTGATCATTTATGATATTGATCAACTCTTCACTAACCTCTAAAAAAAGCAGTCCCTGAAAAACAACACGTTAAAATGCCATTTCGTTAACAGCAATCGATCAGAAAGCACCTCTATTAAGGGCGATGCTCACGCGCCAGATATTCGTGCGACTGCATCTCCAGCAGACGAGATACCGTACGATCAAACTCAAAACTCAGATTTCCGCCCAGATAAAGCTCGGAGATACCGGCTTCAGCAGAAATAATCAACTTCACATTACGATCGTAAAACTCATCCACCAGATTAATAAAACGACGCGCCTGATCATCTGTGTCCCGCTTCATCTGTGGCACATTGCTCAACAGTACCGTGTGAAACTCTTTTGCCAGCTCAATGTAGTCATTCTGGCTACGGGGACCATCACATAATTCATCAAACTCAAACCACACCACATCATCGTGCAGACGCTGAGTCGTCATATTACGGTGATTGACCTCAATAATAGCGTTGCGCTGACCTTCACCCAAGGCAATACTTTTAAAGCTTCGGTTCAGACTCGCATCCGCCTCCGAATCCAATGGATAATGGAAGATCTCTGCCTGCTCCAATGCACGCAGACGATAGTCCACGCCGCTATCAACATTCACCACATCAGTATATTGCTTCAACAGATCAATAGCGGGCAGGAAGCGCGCGCGCTGCAAGCCATTTTCGTACAGACCATCCGGCACAATATTTGAAGTAGTTACCAGACTGACACCGTTTTTAAATAACGAATCCAGGAGACCCGCCAGGATCATGGCATCAGTGATATCTTTTACGAAGAACTCATCAAGACACAACACCCTGATCTCTTTGGAAAGATTCTCCGCAACCAGTGTCAATGGGTTCTTTTCACCATCAAACTTACGCAGATCATCGTGTACACGCTGCATAAAACGGTGAAAGTGCACACGCATCTTTTCCTGAAATGGCAGGCTATCGTAGAAAGTATCCACAAGATAGGTTTTGCCGCGACCAACACCACCCCAGAAATACAAGCCCATCAGCGGCTGCACCTCTTCCTCTTTTTTACCAAACAAACCTTTCAGCTTACTGGCAAAGCCTTCTTCTTTTTTAGGCGGAGTGTACGCCACCAGTTCATCGTATAAGCGCTGGAGATGCTTAACTGCCATCTCCTGAGCCGGGTCATAGCTAAAATCATCCCGTTCCAGATCTTTTTTATAGCGCTCTAAAGGTGTCATGGGCCTGTATTCCAGTGATCTCAGAAAAATAAGGCCGCCATTATACTGATTCTGTCGCAAACTCCCAAACTCGTTCACTGGTGCAAAAGTCGAACTCAGCCCTCTGGAAAAACACCACTGACAACAATCTGCATTATTTAACAGCCTCTATATACAGCCACACCCTTAATAAAACAGCAAAAAAACAATCCTCAAACACTCTCTACAGAGGATTATGCTGCCACGCAGAAACGGCTTATATCTTAGCCTTTTTGCGGTTGGTCTTTTACTCTGATTAGCCTGTATAATACCCAGCTTGTTAGGAATCGTGCCTATAAAAAATAAGCTTGATAGGAGCCGCTTGTGGAAGCAGCAAATCTAGATTGGTCCCTGGTCGTTTTAACCTTTATCGTAGGTTGCGGCGTAGGTGCACTTATTTACCACTTGGTAACCATGAATTCGGGTGATGATTCAGGTCTGAAAGACCGTATGAGTCAGAAAGAGATGGACTATGATCGTTTAAGCGAAGGTGTCAGCGAACACTTTATCCGCACAGACGAACTGGTCAACACCCTTGAAAAGAACTATCAAAACCTGTTCAGCCATCTGCGTCAGGGTGCGGATAGTTTCTGCGACGACAAGAGTCTGTTAAAGCAGATCAACCGTCAGAAAGAAACAACTGAGGAACAAACCGAAGAGCCCGAGGTAGAAAAAACAGAGGAAGCTCAATCCGAGCAACCAATGGATTATGCACCGAAGAGCTCCGGTACTCTGTCTGAAGATTTCGGCCTGGAGAAAGAAAAGACTCCTGAGCCACCTAAAGGGCTGTAAGTCCTGTCTCGACAGATCATCAGGCACCGCCTTATTACTGTTTACAGGTAGTCAACGCACTATTATCAAACAGCAATAGGCGGTGTTTTTACTTTTCACAGAGGAAGTTTCAACGACCGTCCATTCCAGCACCTATGGAGAGCCTATACACCTCGCCCCACATAACATATAAAGAAGCGACTACACTGGGTTTGCTTCATCCAGAGCAATATGCTCAACCCCCAGCTCTTTCTCCAGCCACTCGCCAACAGCCAATACACCATAACGTTCAGTGGCATGATGCCCTGCGGCCATATATGCAATCCCCAGCTCTCTGGCGGTATGAACAGTATTCTCGGATATTTCTCCACTCACATACAGATCACAACCCGCCTCTGCGGCCTGCTCTATCATGCCCTGTGCTGCACCGGTGCACCAGGCAATCTTTCTAATTTCGCGCTCAGCATCACCAATAACCAAAGGCTCGCGCGCTAGCACAGTCTCAATCTGCTGAGACAACTCAGCCAGCGATACACTTTCTGACACCTCACCCACTAAACCGATACTGCGCGGATTTCCTGCTTCCAGACCATCAGTAATACTCCAGCCCAGCTTTTGGGCCAGCTGCACGTTATTGCCCAGCTTTGCATGGGCATCCAACGGCAGATGATAAGCAATCAGATTAATATCATGCTTGATCAGTGCAGAGATACGCTTGTACTTCATACCCACTAACACATTCGGCTCGTTTTTCCAGAAATAACCATGATGCACCAACAGAGCATCTGCACCGCATGCCACCGCCTGATCCACAATATTCTGACTGGCCGTAACCGCAGTCGCGATTTTTGTAATCTCGGCTTTACCCTGTACCTGCAAGCCGTTAGGACAATAATCCTTGTATTGCCCCGGCTCCAGCAATTTATCCAACTCCGCCATCAGACGCGTCAAAGCTACGCTCATAATATTACCTTCCAGACAAACTATATCTGCAACCTATAAAATGACGTAATCACCCAAGCAAAAGCTTATACTCAGAATTAGAGATCGCTTTCTCCAGCCACAAGCCGGAAAATAGCGCAACACTTTTGTTGAAGCATGTACAATCTACTCTATAGCAGCACCTATTAAGTGACTTGATTTTACAGGATTAGTCACCATATTTCGTTGAACAATCTCCGGCGACCAGGACCTCCTATGAAAAAACTCATACGTTATTTATCTTGGCCAGTCATGATCGGTGCCATTGCTGGGCTGTATATCAACCAGCAGACGCTGTTAAACAGTCAAAACAGTGGAGCAACCACCTATAACACACCGGTGTTTATTGAAGCAGCTCAGGCGAACACCACGCCTCGCTTAAGCGGTCCTTATAGTTATTCGGATGCCGTTAAACAGGCTGCTCCTGCAGTCGTCAACATCTATACAAGCAAGATCATTGAGCAAAGAAGACACCCTTTACTCAATGACCCTGCATTCAGACAGTTTTTTGGTTATAACGGCGCTCCCAGGCAACAACGTATGCAGTCTAGTTTGGGCTCAGGCGTGATTATCAGTGCAGATGGCTATGTACTGACCAACAATCACGTCATTGAAGGCGCCGATGAGATCAAAGTCGCACTGAAAGACGGTCGTGAGACCATCGCTCAGGTTGTCGGCACTGACCCCGAAACAGACCTGGCCGTATTACGCATTCAGCTGAATCAGCTACCGGTTATCACTATTGCACCCTCCGATATTATCGAAGTGGGTGATGTGGTACTGGCTATAGGCAACCCTTTTGGCGTCGGACAAACCGTGACCATGGGCATTGTCAGCGCCACAGGCCGCGACCAGCTGGGCATCAACACCTTTGAAGATTTTATTCAAACGGATGCCGCCATCAACCCCGGCAACTCCGGTGGTGCGCTGGTCAATCCACGGGGGGAACTGGTTGGCATTAACACCGCGATTTTTAGTAAGAGCGGCGGTTCTCAGGGCATCGGCTTTGCAATTCCATCGAATCTGGCACGCAAGATCATGGTGGATATCGTGCGCGAAGGTAGCGTAGTTCGCGGCTGGCTCGGCGTTGAAGTACAGGAGCTGACACCACAACTGGCCCGCTCGTTCGGCTTTAACGGTAATCAGGGGATCTTAATTGCAGGCCTGTTACGCAATGGCCCTGCCCATTTAGCAGGCCTGCAACCAGGTGATATTGTCACAGAGGTCGAAGGCAAAGCTGTGATAAGTGGCCGCACGGCAATGAATCAAATCGCGCAAAAGCGCCCAGGTCAAAATATCCCTCTGACGGTTTTCCGTCGTGGAAAACTGCTTAAGCTAACGGCAGAAGTGGGCCGTCGACCTGTGCCGCAACAAGCTCAATGACCAACAAGCCGGACAAAGCCCCTATAGCCGATCGCTATCCACCTAAACAACACTCAAATCATAACCATAAAAAAATCCCCATAAGCCAAGCTTACGGGGATTTTTTTATGATATTAAGCCCTGCTACTGATACGCACCTCAGGCTACTGCCGTATTAATCCTTGATACGGTATTCCGCAGAACGGGCGTGAGCGGTCAGACTCTCACCACGAGCCAGAACAGACGCACTCTTGCCCAGCTCAGATGCACCAGCCGCCGAGCACATAATCAGCGATGAGCGCTTCTGGAAATCATACACACCCAACGGTGATGAGAAACGTGCCGTACCTGAAGTTGGCAGTACGTGGTTAGGCCCCGCACAGTAATCGCCCAACGCTTCAGCCGTGTAACGTCCCATAAAGATGGCGCCGGCATGACGTATTTGCTCAACAACGTCCATCGGGTCTTCAATGGATAACTCCAGGTGCTCCGGTGCAACACGATTGGTAATCGCAATGGCATCATCCAGATCTTTTGCCAGGATCAGTGCTGCACGGTCACGCATGGAAGCACGGATAATCGGTTCACGCTCCATTGTCGGCAACAGCTTTTGAATACTGGCTTCCACCTGATCGATAAAGGCCTCATCCCAAGCCACCAAAATTGGTTGCGCATCTTCATCATGCTCTGCCTGGGAAAACAGATCCATAGCAATCCAGTCAGGATCGGTCTTGCCATCACACACCACCAGAATTTCTGACGGGCCGGCAATCATATCGATACCTACCGTGCCAAATACCGCACGCTTGGCCGTGGCTACATAGATATTACCCGGCCCTACAATCTTATCCACCTGAGGTACGGTTTCAGTACCGTAAGCCAGTGCCGCAACCGCCTGAGCACCACCAATGGTAAATACACGATCCACACCCGCAATACAGGCGGCAGCCAGTACCAGCTCATTCACTTCGCCACCCGGTGTTGGCACTACCATGATGATCTCGTCGACACCGGCCACTTTGGCTGGAATCGCATTCATCAGCACAGAAGATGGATACGCCGCTTTTCCACCTGGCACGTAAACACCGACACGATCCATCGGCGTAACCTGTTGCCCCAACAAGGTACCGTCGTCTTCGGTGTAGCTCCAGGAAGATTGAAGCTGTTTTTCGTGGTAACGACGCACACGCTCTGCAGCCAGCTCCAGCGCATCACGCTGAGTTTGCGGCAAACCATCGAGAGCCCGCTGCAAACGCTCCTGCGACATCTCCAACGAAGAGAAATCGGACACACCCATACGATCAAAACGATTAGTAAATTCAATTACCGCATGATCACCACGAGTCTTCACCTGATGCAGAATATCGTTAACCGCCTGGTTAACCGCAGTATCAGAAACAGCTTCCCAAGCTAATAGCTGGTCCAGCTGCTGTTTAAAGTCAGCCTGACTACTGGAGAGTCGAGTCACTTGTACAGGTGAAGACATAGGAATTTCCGTTGTTAGCAATTTAACGAACAAGCCGACAACCCTTTGCATGCAGGTCAGGGTAGGACCAGCGCAATGAATTATCGGCAGATAGGGTATATTTATTATTCAGCTGCGTTATCCGCAGCATCCACAGCCGCAGCCAGCTGATCAATAATTGGTTGAATCAGACGATGCTTCATCTTCATCGCACCCTGGCTTACCACCAGACGGGTACTGATATTGGCATCGATATGTTCACGGGCTTCCAGGCCGTTAGCCTTCAAGGTATTGCCCGTATCTACGATATCAACGATTTCGTCTGCCAGATCCATAATCGGTGCCAGCTCCATACCACCATACAGCTTAATCAGGTCAACCTGAATACCCTGTTCGGCGTAGTAGCGTTTGGCCACATTAACAAACTTGGTCGCCACACGAATACGACCTTGCGGACGCGCCTGATTCTTCATACCTGCCGTCATCAGACGGCACTTGGCAATTTTCAGATCCAGTGGCTCATAGACACCTTTAGCGCCATGCTCCAGCAACACATCCTTACCCGCAACCCCCATATCGGCTGCACCCAACTCCACATAAGTGGGTACATCCACTGCACGGATAATGATCAGCTTAACGTTTTCAATATTGGTATCAAAAATCAGCTTACGACTCTTACGCACATCCTCTAACGGATAGATCCCCGCCTGCTCAAACAGCGGCAGGGTCTCGTCCAGAATACGTCCTTTGGATAGTGCGATAATCAGCTCTTGAGACATAATAATTATAAAACCTTTTAACGGGGGACACGGCGAATCTTAGCACCTAAAAGTTGCATCTTTTCTTCAATGCACTCGTAACCCCGGTCGATGTGATAGATACGATCTACCACGGTATCACCTTCAGCGACCAGACCCGCAATAACCAGACTGGCCGACGCGCGTAGATCTGTTGCCATAACGGGAGCAGCTTTTAGCCGTTCCACACCATTGATAATGGCGGTATTACCCTGAACATCGATTTTGGCCCCCATACGCAACATCTCCTGGACGTGCATATAACGGTTTTCAAAGATGGTTTCGGTAATAGTGGAAGCCCCCTCCGCTACAGCATTCATCGCCACAAACTGGGCCTGCATATCCGTTGGAAACGCCGGGTAAGGTGCGGTACGAATATTCACTGCTTTTGGACGATTACCCTTCATATCCAGGCGAATCCAATCAGACCCCGTTTCGATATGAGCACCGGCTTCTTCCAGCTTCAGCAGCACAGCATCCTGAATATCTGCCCGGGTGTCTTTGACCAGAATACGACCACGGGTCGCAGCTGCAGCTACCAGATAGGTTCCGGTTTCAATACGATCTGCCACCACGTTGTATTCACAACCGTGCAGCTTTTCAACACCTTCAACGATGATAGTGTCGGTACCATGCCCAGTAATATTCGCACCCATGGCGATCAAACATTCCGCCAGATCGGTCACTTCAGGCTCACGGGCCGCATTTTCAATCACGGTTTTACCATCGGCCAGACAAGCAGCCATCAGGATATTTTCCGTGCCTGTTACGGTTACCGTATCAAACAGGATATTGGCGCCTTTTAAGCGGCCATTTACCTTAGCTTTGATATAGCCATCTTCAACCTTGATATCTGCCCCCATAGCTTCCAGGCCACGAATATGCAGATCCACCGGGCGACTACCAATGGCACAACCACCCGGAAGAGACACTTCCGCCTCACCAAAGTGCGCCAACAGAGGACCCAGAACCAGAATAGAAGCACGCATGGTGCGCACCAAATCGTATGGCGCGTGACAATTACGAATCGAGCGGGCATCAGCCTCTATACGCATTTTCTCATCGATAACAGGCTCAATACCCATACCGCTGAGCAGCTCAATCATAGTGGTGATATCGTGCAGATGAGGCAGATTACCTATAGTAACCGGGCCTTCTGCTAACAGCGTGGCAGCCAGAATCGGCAAAGCAGAGTTTTTTGCGCCCGAAATACGAATATCACCCGATAACGGCTGATATCCGGAAATTATTAATTTATCCATTAGAGATCCGTAACTGTAATGTTAACTGCTTAACCCACACGAAGTTGTTCAGCGTCTTTCCACTGTTCTGGAGTATAGGTACGGATCTGTACGGCATGTACGACACCGGAAGAAATCAGATCGTTAATTCCCGCATACACATATTGCTGTTTTTGAACTGGCTTTAAAGAAGCAAACACTTCACCAATGGCAATCACTTCAAAATGACGACCGTCGTCACCCTGAACAATGACCTGACAATCTGTCATTGCATCTTCTAAAATCTTTTGCAATTCACTGGCTTGCATCTTTATCTCCGAAAACTGATTCTACTTTTGCTGCAATATTATTAGAAATGCAGCCAAAAGGCGATTTTTGCTCAAATTCATTTCTAATACAGAACCTTCATAATCATGAAGATTTGTCTGTTTAACGTCTTAGCTATCTAATCCGTGACAAACGTATTAAACCAGGCTTATTTAGCCGGCTTAGACTGACTGCTTATCAGGGATAACGATTCGCCTAAACCTGACACATCAATAATGCCCTGAAGAAGATCAGGCACTCCGGTATAGCTGATTCGACGCTTTGATTCATTTGCCACTCTTAGCCAACACATCATAAGAGAAACGGCCGGACTGCCCGATTGCGTCACATCAGAAAAGTCAATGCTGATAACATCCGGACCTTTGGCAATCAGCGTTTCACCCTGCTTCCTTACTTCCAGCACTGTCGCAAAAGTCAAGGCACCAGATACTTTCAGTTCTCCCGGAGCGACTTCAACGACTGCCATTACTCTTTTTCTCCAGAGCCTTTTTCTCCAGAGCCATCACTGATTACCGAAGCCGCATCACTCTTCAGCCAGTTATCTATCACGTAATCCACATCTCGATTATGGGCCTGCATCGCACTGTCAAACTGATTACGGAAGGTCAGACCCAGGTTTATGCCATTGACAGTAACATTGGTGATACGCCAGCGGTCATCGCTACCCTTTCGCATGGAATAAATAATGGGATAAACAGTACCATCAACAGAGATCACCTCCATTTCGACGCTGTCACGATCTGGATCCCGTGAAGGCCCCTTTGGATCCAACACCCGGATTTCTTCATTGGAGAATGCCAGCAATCCCTTAGCATAGGTGCGTATCATACTATCTTGAAATACATCCATAAAACGCTGACGTTGCGCTTTTGATGCTCCTCGATAGTACTTGGCCATCACTCCGGCAGAGAAGCGACGCATATCCACGGCAGGAGTGAGGATCGCTTCAACCTTATTGTAAAAACGCTCTGGTTCCTGATCATAGTAACCTCTGGCTTCTTCAATAATGCCTAACAGCTCGTTGGCCGTTTGCGTGATAACTTCTTTAGGAGTCTGCTGTG
The DNA here is from genome assembly GCF_000422425.1 of Oceanospirillum beijerinckii DSM 7166. Taxonomy (GTDB): domain Bacteria; phylum Pseudomonadota; class Gammaproteobacteria; order Pseudomonadales; family Halomonadaceae; genus Oceanospirillum; species Oceanospirillum beijerinckii. The sequence goes on along the minus strand of NZ_KE383829.1, from coordinate 140,365 downwards.
CAGCCTGAACACTATTCACAGACAGCCCCATCATCAATAGAACACTAACAATAAAAACCCAATAGATACGTAATCCGGTTATTTTATGCATATCCCACTACCCATTGTTATTCAATTCTACTTCTACAAGAGACCTGCAACAGAAGCTGTGCAACACCCACTACCACGTACAGCCATCAGCTTTCAACACTGCACAACCAAACCCAATCACTCTTTCCCCATACTGGATAGAAACTTACCTATCAGATCTTCCAGCACCAGAGCTGGCTGAGTATCCTTAATTTCACCGCCATCCTGGATCATATTCTCTTCCGCACCAACAATCAGACCAATATAGTTCTCCCCCAACAAACCAGACGTCAAAATCATTGCTGAGGTATCTTCTGACAGCTTGCCTTTCATACTATTATCAATCTTCAATGTTACTTTGGCATCATACCATTTGGAGTCAATTTCAATACTGGCCACTCGACCAATAGTGACACCAGCCATGGTAACTTTGGCTCTGGGTTTAAGCCCTCCCACATTGTTAAAATGGGCATAAACCGTATATGTACTCTTTTCATCTGTATTGTAGTCCAAACCACTGACTTTCAGCGCCAACACCAGAAATGCCAAACCTGCAGCTACAACAAACGCACCAACGCTGACTTCGATCCAACGTGTTGTCATCATTAAAAATCCCCAAACATCAAAGCGGTCAAAACAAAGTCCAGCCCAAGTACTGCCAAAGAACCATGCACCACGGTTTTTGTGGTTGCCCGGCTAATCCCTTCAGACGTCGGTACCAGATCATATCCCTGAAATACAGCGATCCACGTCACTACAATTGCAAAGACGATGCTTTTAACAACACCATTCAGTACATCATGACCAAAATTGACGGATGCCTGCATATTACCCCAGTAGGAGCCATCAAAAACCCCTAACCATTCAACACCGACTAACATACCGCCCCAAACGCCAATAACACTAAAAATAATGCATAATAGCGGCAAGGAAATAATCCCTGCATACAGGCGAGGTGCTATTACCCTCTTCACGGGATCAACACCTATCATCTCCATACTTGCCAGCTGTTCAGTGGCTTTCATCAACCCTATCTCTGCCGTTAGAGCAGAGCCCGCCCGTCCGGCAAATAAAAGAGCAGCCACCACAGGGCTTAACTCCCTCAGCAATGTCAGCGCCACCATCTGCCCTAAGGCATCTTCAGCACCAAAGTCGACCAGGATAGAGTACCCCTGCAGCCCCAGCACCATACCAATGAACAGTCCCGATACACTGATAATTGCGATAGACAGTACACCGGTCACATAGACTTGCTTAACCAGTAAGCGAAAGTTTTTCAGGACATAACTGATACCAAGCAAAGCAGCGATTAACAATTGGGCCGAGCGCCCCAAGCCTGCCACTATGTCCAGTACACGCTTACCGATCTGTTGTAATTGAGCCACCATTAGTTACATCCCAACATATCCTGAGCGAAATCCCCGGTAGGATAACGGAAAGGCACAGGACCGTCCGGCAGCCCCTGAATAAACTGTCGCACCTCGGCCTGCTCACTTTGCAAAACCTCATCTGGTGAACCTTCAGCAACCACCTTACCACCGGATAAAACACAGACATGGTCGGCAATACTCAGGCTTTCGTCGATATCATGGGACACCAGCACTGTCGTCATCTGCAAGGAATCATTTAACTGACGAATCAGCTTCACCAGCACGCCCAGCGTAATGGGATCCTGTCCAACGAAAGGCTCGTCGTACATCATCAACTCCGGGTCCAAAGCAATCGCCCGGGCCAAAGCAACCCTGCGGCTCATACCACCTGACAGTTCAGACGGCATAAGATCACGTGCACCACGCAGCCCCACTGATTCCAGCTTAATCAACACCAGATCCCGAATCATATCTTCCGGCAAGTCGGTATGAACCCGAATAGGAAAGGCAACATTTTCATAGACACTCAATTCAGAAAAGAGTGCACCACTCTGAAACAGCATGCCCATACGCTTACGCAGCGCAAATAGATCTTTCCGACTGATATTCGGTACACTTTGGCCATCCACCAGAATTCGACCGGCATCGGGCTTGAGCTGCCCACCGATCAAACGCAACAAAGTTGTCTTCCCTGTACCACTGGGCCCCATAATTGCCGTAATCTTACCTTTTGGAATTTTCAAACTAAGATCAGAAAAGATGGCGCGATGGTCGCGTTTAAAAGTCAGGTTGGAGATTTCAACCAGACTGTCTGCATAAGGCATAAATTTGATAGACCTTTAGTATCCAAAACGGGACGAGGTATAAGAGCGCAACTTTAACCCAGTCACAGGCAAAATGCAGCCTCACTTTTTTAATCATGGTATTGGCCAAGGGGTAAATAACCGGTTAACCCAACAACCCAAAACAGGTCATCACAAAGCAGCCGCTTTACTTTCGAGTGAATTCGTTTGTGATCTTACTTAGTGCAGAAAGAAATAGTGCAGAAAATTACGAAATACTTTTCTTTTGGTGTTAATTAGGAAACCTTTCCTAATAAATAGTATCTCAGACTTGCATTCCACACTGGATGCTTCTTTAATTGCCCACCAACTTTGACTGACAGAAAAGCCCAATATGATTCTCTACTCTGCCCTAGCTCTTGTTTTTGGTTTAGGCCTCTTGGTTTGGAGCGCTGATCGCTTTATCGATGGCGCCGCTGCAACTGCCCGCAACATGGGCATGTCCCCTTTGCTAATCGGTATGACCATTATTTCTATTGGAACCTCCGCACCCGAGATTCTAGTGTCAGGTATTGCATCTCTTGAAGGCAACCCTGGACTTGCGGTTGGTAACGCTATCGGTTCCAACATTGCCAATATTGCGCTTGTATTGGGTATTACTGCTTTGGTAGCTCCTCTGCCGATCAACATGAAGCTGATGAAAAAAGAGATTCCGCTACTACTTGGCGTCACTCTGATCGCCGGAGCAGTCATGCTGGATGGTGAGCTAAGCCTGATGGATGCTTTTATCCTGGTCGGCTGTTTAGTACTGAGTCTGTTATGGCTATTTAAAGGGGATGGCGAGGGCGAATTCGATCACCCTGAAGATATCCCTCAGATGGACAGCAAAAAAGCCTGGTTCTGGCTTGTAGTAGGCCTGCTGCTGCTGATCGCCAGCTCACGAATTCTGGTGTGGGGAGCAGTGAATATTGCACAACACTTTGGCGTGAGTGACCTGGTCATCGGCTTAACTATTGTTGCAATCGGCACCAGCTTGCCAGAGCTGGCCGCCAGTGTAGCCAGCGCCCTTAAAAACCACCACGAGATTGCTCTGGGTAACGTTGTCGGTTCCAATATTTTCAACCTGTTGGCCGTACTTCCCGTACCAGGTTTCTTTGCGACTACAGTGTTGGAAGGTGATGTTATGAGTCGTGACTATCCGATTATGGCAGGCATAACCTTCCTACTGGCAGCACTGATTATTCTGATGCGCAAAAAAGGCCGTATCAGTCGCGGTGAAGGCGGCTTGCTTGCAGCCATTTATGTGGGTTATCTATACCTGATTTATCTGTCAGCCCTAGCTTAAATGCGGAGTTTTTATGCATAACTATCTTCAATCGGCTAACAGAACCATTCGGATGGAGGCGGATGCGGTTAGCCAACAGGCTCAGCATCTGGATGATAACTTTATCACGGCCTGCGAGCTTATAATGAACTGCCAGGGCCGTGTCGTAGTAACAGGCATGGGAAAATCAGGTCATATTGGCAATAAAATCGCCGCAACACTGGCCTCAACAGGTACTCCAGCATTTTTTGTTCATCCTGGTGAAGCTAGCCATGGTGATCTGGGCATGATCACCCGGGGTGACGCGGTACTGGCTCTATCTAATTCTGGTGAAACCTCAGAAGTTACCACGCTGCTCCCTCTGCTAAAGCGACTGGCCGTACCTCTTATTAGCATGACTGGCGCTAAAGATTCTACACTGGCCCGTTTTTCCAACGCTCATTTGTGGATCGATATTCAACAGGAGGCCTGCCCTTTAGATCTGGCACCAACCTCCAGTACTACAGCAACATTGGTTATGGGTGATGCCCTCGCCATTGCACTGCTGGAAGCTAAAGGCTTTAGTGCTGAAGACTTTGCCTTTTCTCATCCCGGTGGCAGCCTGGGGCGCAGACTACTGCTTAAAGTCAGCGATGTGATGCACTCCGGCGCCCGTCTGCCGCTGGTCAAAAGCGGTTCAGGCTTGCAAGAGGTGTTGCTCGAAATCACCCAAAAAGGCCTGGGCATGACAGGTGTTATCAATGAAGCAGGCCAGTTAATCGGTATATATACTGACGGAGACCTGCGCCGCACTCTGGATCAGGGGCTGGATATCCATCAAGCTATCGTAAATGATGTGATGACAGTAAACCCTGTAACGGTACACGAGGAGCAACTGGCTGCTGAAGCCGTTGAAGTGATGCAGCAGAAGAAAGTCAACGCATTACTGGTGACCGACCAGAATCAACAACCCACTGGCGCATTGAATATGCACGACCTGCTAAGAGCCGGAGTTATCTAAAACGACTAACCAGAGATAAACTCGACTGCCAGAGAGAAACTCGACTGTGTTAGGGCAGATATTGTTTTAGCAGGCGCTTTAAGCGCAAAGGCTATGATTTAAACGCCATTATTTTAAAAGCAAGCAATTGTTTTAGTTGAACGATTTACTTTAGGGGGACAAACATGACATTTTCCGACGATACATTAAATAAAGCCCGCCTGATTCGCCTGTTGGTTTTAGATGTAGACGGAGTGATGACTGATGGCAGCCTTTACTTCCATGGTGATGGCAGCGAAAGTAAATCATTCAACAGCCTGGACGGCCATGGCATCAAAATGCTGCAGGCCAGCGGTGTTAAAGTCGCAATCATTACTGGTCGACGCTCTACCATGGTGGCACAACGAGCTAAAGCACTGGGCATTGAAATTCTGCAGCAAGGCCGTGAAGATAAACTGGTTGCCTTGAAAGAGATCCGGCAGGAGCTGCAACTGGAATGGAGCCAGATCGCTTATTGCGGTGATGATCTGCCTGATCTTTCTGCAATTAGAACGTCAGGGCTGGGGATTACCGTACCTAATGCACCGGAATATATGCAGCAGCATGCAGATTACTGCTGTCAACGGGCAGGCGGCCAAGGTGCCGTGCGTGAAATCACTGATATGATTATGCAGGCGCAGAGCACCCTTCAGGATGCCATTGATCACTATCTATTGGCTCACTGACCGCCTAGCAGAAGACTGCAAAATGACTCATCTACTGGCTATTTTAGGATGACTCATTTTAAATAAGCCAAGCAGATATCACTTTTCATCGGACGACTATCCACTATGTTATTTGGCTCCCGATTAAAAAAACGCTTTCTTGGTTTAGCCGGCCTCGCCGTGCTGGGAGCCGTCATTCATTTACTGGACAGCCAACGTCCGGAAGATATCGACCTGTTTTCTGATGTGCCGGACAAACCTTCCGAGCCTGATTACTATGCGGTGAATAGCAAATACCGCAGCTATGACGACCAAGGCACCTTACATCGCTCCATCCAGGCCGAGCGTTTACTGCATTTTCCTGATAGCGCACAAACACACCTTGAAGTCCCGCTGCTGATCACCTATACCCCTCAGGGTCAAGCTCAATGGCATGCCCAAAGCCAACAGGCATTTATTGAAGGCGATGGAGATCATTTTCAATTAAATCAAAATGTTATAGTCTGGAAGGCAGATTTGAAGCAAGATCAAAAAAATATAGAAAATGCCAGCTTAAAGCTTTTGACTGATCTGATTAATATCGATTTACTGCAAAATATTGCCTACACCCAGAGCCCAATTACTCTGGAATCTGATAACGGCCACATGGAAGCAGTAGGTCTCAAAGTCAATTTAAACACTCACCGAGTTCAACTACTTGATAACGTTCGGGGATTTTATGCGCAGTAATATCCATTTCTTTTCTACAATAGCCACCTGGTTGATACTGCTGACCTCCCCTTTCTTGTCTTTGTCGGCTCTCGCTCTGGGTAGCGACAGACAACAACCCATTAATATCCAGGCAGATCAAGCCGAGTTTAACCCCAATACAGGTATTGCTACCTATACCGGTACCGTCGTATTAACCCAGGGGTCATTGAAAGTGGCTGCCCATCAGCTGACTATCTATCAAACGGATAGTGGCGAGCTTGATAAAGTCGTGGCACAAGGAAAAGAGCAGCGAGTACACATTCAGCAACAACCCAATGAGCAAGACCCTTTAGTGCACGCTTATGCCATGCACGTAGAATATTTTGCTCTTGAACAGGAAATTCTGCTGACCGACAGCGCTGAGGTCGAAAATGGCAGTGACCGTTTTACGGGTGAAAATATTCGCTACAGCCTGCAAAACCGTAATATTCGCGCCTGGGGTAAAAAGAGTAATGTAGAGAACAACCCCGATGCCGATGAAGGCCGAGTGAAAATCATTCTGTTTCCACAGAACAGTAAAAAACAGGAACAGAGTCAATGAGAACGCTCAAAGCCGCTCACTTAGCCAAAAGCTATAAGAAACGTCAGGTGGTACAGGATATAAGCCTGTCTGTTGGGCAGGGACAGGTTGTCGGCCTGCTTGGACCCAATGGTGCAGGTAAAACCACCTCGTTTTATATGATTGTTGGCTTGGTAAAATCAGATCAGGGAGCCGTCAGCATTGATGACGAAGATATCACAGCTCTTCCGATGCATGGACGGGCCAAAAAAGGCGTAGGCTATCTACCTCAGGAAGCGTCTATTTTCCGAAAACTATCGGTTGAGAAAAATATTCTCGGTATTCTTGAAACCCGCAAAGATCTTAATAATCAGCAACGTCAAGGACACCTGGAACGTTTACTGGAAGAGTTCAGTATCACCCATATCCGTAAAAGCCTGGGTATGAGTCTATCCGGTGGTGAGCGACGCAGGGTGGAAATTGCCCGTGCTTTAGCCACTGAACCCTCTTTCGTCTTACTGGATGAGCCTTTTGCAGGGGTTGACCCTATTTCGGTAAATGAAATTAAATCTATTATTCGACAGTTAAAAGCGCGTAATATCGGTGTATTAATTACCGACCATAACGTGCGTGAAACCTTGGATATCTGTGAAAAAGCCTATATCGTCAGTGAAGGACATATCATTGCCGAAGGCAATGCCGCTGATATCATGAGTAACCAGCAGGTAAAAGACGTTTACCTGGGTCAAGAATTCAAGCTATAACAACACTCAGGAATAAGCCGTAACCTATGAAGCCGGCATTACAGCTCAAAATCGGTCAGAATCTGACCATGACGCCCCAGCTGCAACAAGCCATTCGCTTGCTGCAGTTGTCGACGCTGGATCTGCAACAGGAGATTCAGGAAGCTCTGGAATCCAATCCCATGCTGGAAGTGGAGGATGAGTTTAATTCTGCTCCTGAAGCAGAAGGCGCAGCCAGTAATGAGACTCAGGAAGCGGAAGGTGAAACTGCTACCGCATCAGACTCCACAGACACTGATCTGGACTCGGATCAATACAGCACCAGCGCTGAAGACAACTGGCAGGACTCCATCCCGGAAGATCTGCCTGTCGATAGTGGCTGGGATGAGGTCTACCAGGAAAGCCTGCCAATCTCTTCCGGCAGCATCTCTGATGATGAAAACAATTATCTGGAACAACGGGGCACCGTCACAGAAACCCTTCAGGACCATCTGTCCTGGCAGCTGAACTTATCCGGCTTGCCACTGCAGGATGTTGTGATAGCAGAAGCCATTATCGATAGTATCGACCCCGATGGCTACCTGTCCTCCAGCATTGAAGATATTATGGAAGGCCTGAAAGATCGTGAGCAATTCCAGAACTGTGCTTTTGAGCTGGAGCTGGAAGATGTCGAGGCGGTTCTGGGTTATGTTCAACATCTGGATCCTATTGGCTGTGCAGCCCGCAATCTTCAGGACTGCTTATTGATTCAGCTGGAAACCATCGAAACGAGCCCCTTCCTACTGGAAAAAACCCGCAAGCTGATCAGTTACTTCCTGGATATGCTCGGCAGTCGAGATTTTACCCAACTGATGCGTAAGCTGAGAGTCAAAGAGAGTGAGTTACAGGAGATTATCGCCCTTATCCGAACTCTGAACCCTAAACCAGGCTCCAGCATCTCCACAGAACACGCGGAATACGTGACACCGGACCTGTTTGTCACCAGAGAAGAAGATCACTGGAAAGTTGATTTAAATCCCGACATTGCGCCTAAGATCCGTATTCACAACGCATATTCAGGTCTGATTAAGCGGGCCGACAACAGCCCTGACAACACCTTTATGAAAAATCAGCTTCAGGAAGCACGCTGGTTTTTAAAAAGCTTACACAGTCGTAATGAAACCCTTCTGAAGGTAGGATTAGAGATTGTAAAGCGCCAACAGGGTTTTCTTGAGATGGGCGAAGAGGGCATGAAGCCCATGGTATTGCACGATATTGCCGAAGCCATTGGCATGCATGAGTCCACCATCTCCCGTGTAACAACACAGAAATACATTCATACTCCGCGGGGTATTTTTGAGCTGAAGTACTTCTTCTCCAGCCATGTGGGCACAACCTCAGGCGGTGAAGCATCTTCTACTGCAATCCGAGCTATGATTAAGAAGATGATTGCGGAAGAACCGCCCCGAAAACCTCTGAGCGACAGTAAATTGGCAAATATGTTGGCTGAGCAAGGTATTAAGGTTGCAAGACGGACCGTAGCCAAGTACCGTGAAGCTATGAATATTCCACCTTCGAACGAACGTAAGAAGTTGATTTAAAATCCCTTTACAAAAAAAAGGTTTGCAAATACAGGAAAAGCGATACAATCAGTTTGCAGACCGCTAAAAAGTAAGGAGCTCGTTATGCAATTAAATATTACTGGTCAACATCTAGAGCTTACCGATGCACTGCGTGACTATGTATCAAATAAGGTAACCCGCTTAGAACGTCACGTTGATGGTATTACCAATGTTCAGGTTACCCTGAAAGTAGAGAAGGAACGCCAAATTGCAGAAGCCACACTGCATGTTGCCGGAGCTGATCTGCACGCAACCGCAGAAGATGAAGACATGTATGCGTCAATCGGTGCGTTAACCGATAAAATCGATCGTCAGCTTATTAAACACAAAGAAAAAGCCCAGGCCCGTAAACAAGGCGCTGCGGCACGCTAAGCGAACCTAATTGATATCACATGTCACTCAATTCTGTTCTTACCCCCCTGCGAACTCTGGATGGAGTTCCAGGGGGCAGTAAAAAAAGACTTCTCGAATTCTTCAGCAAATTTATCAGCCAACAGATACCCACTCTCGAAAGCACCGAAGTTTTTGATAAACTGATCGCGCGCGAACGCTTGGGAAGTACTGGTATTGGCGAAGGTATAGCCGTGCCCCATTGCAGAATCAGTAATTGTACTGAAAGTGTAGGCACCTTTATCCGACTGAAGGACAAAATCGACTTTGACGCCATTGATGGTAAACCTGTAGACATGCTGTTTGTGCTGCTGGTGCCGGAAGAGGCCACTGATGAACATCTGCAACTGCTCTCATCTCTGGCTGAAAAGTTCTCAGACCCAGATTTCTGCCGTACATTGCGTACTGCACCAAATTCCGATGAGTTGTATCAACTCTGGATGGGTTAATATCTCATCTGAACTCAGGCAGTAAATGGAACCTTCATCATGAAACTGGTGATTATCAGCGGCCGATCAGGGGCCGGTAAAAGCGTAGCCCTACATGTCCTAGAGGATTTGGGTTTTTTTGCCATCGATAATCTTCCTATCGGCCTGCTCAGTGAATTACCTCACCACCTTCCTAATAGCAATAATCGTGTTGCTGTCAGCATTGATGCACGTAATATTGTGACTGACCCTGAAGGTATTCAGCCCCACTTTGACAAACTTAGGGATGATGGTGTCAGCGCCAGTATCATCTATCTGGATTCAGATGATGCCACGCTGATTGAACGTTTTAATGCTACACGTCGAAAACACCCTCTCTCCTCCAAGCAAACCTCCCTGGTAGAAGCCATCGAACAGGAAGCTCATCTGCTGGAAAGCATCGCTGAACAGGCTGACCTGAGAATTGATACCAGCAACCTGAACATTTATGATCTCAGAGATGTTATCAAGCAACAGTTACAGGAAAACAGCCAACAAGCCGTAGCGATTCAGTTCCAGTCCTTTGGCTTTAAACGGGGTGCGCCTAAAGACTGTGATTTTATATTTGACGTACGCTGCCTGCCTAACCCCTACTGGGAGGTTCAGTTACGCCAATATACAGGTCAAGACCAACCTGTTATCGAGTTTCTGGAGCAAGACTTTAGCGTCCGAGCCATGCTATCTGATATTTCAGGTTTTCTTGATAAGTGGTTACCCAGTATTATTGCCAGTGGCCGTAATTACATCACTATAGGCATAGGCTGTACTGGCGGTCAGCACAGATCTGTTTATACTGCAGAACAGTTGGCTGCTCGCTTTCAACAACAGTATCCACAAACCCTGGTAAGGCATAGGGATTTAAGGCTGGCTAATAAGGATTAATCGATGCTGAGTTTTACTGTCACCGTATGCAACAGCAAAGGCTTTCATCTAAGACCGGCCTCCAAACTGGTTGAACTAGTATCCAGTTTTCAATCAATTGATGTCATCTTGCATGATCGGGACAAAGGCAAAAAGGCTGACTGTCGTAATATGATGGCTTTGATGATGATGAGCAGTCCCAAAGGTACTATATTAGAGTTCGAAGTAAACGGTGCTAACGAAGCGGACGTAGCCGAAGCGATTCAAACCTTGTTCGCAAGCGGGTTTGGTGATGAAAGCTAGCCGCATCCGTCCACCACCCTGAACATTATCACTCAGTTACCTATGTAGAATTTATTAGCTGTAAAATCTTCTTAACACTGCCATTTAAGAAAAAATCCAGTTATTATCGCAACATACGCCACTGATCACCCTTGAGCGATGTGAATTATGGCCAGCGATAATCAAGATACACAACCAATACTTTCCCGTCTAAATAATGCGATGGACTCAGGTGCCTTTGCCCAGGTTCGACGCATGCTTAATCGTGGCTTGCCCGCACAAGATGTCGCTCATCTGCTTGAATCCACGCCCCCGAAAGAGCGTGATTTGCTTTGGCGCATGATTGACCCTGAGCTACAGGGTGATGTTCTTCAACACCTCAGCGATGATATCCAGTCTCTTTTTCTGAAACGCATGAATGCAGAAGAAGTACTCAATGCCACAGAAGGCCTGGAAATCGATGATATTGCTGACCTGCTACAGCAGCTGCCTGATACAGTTACCCGTGAAGTTCTGGTCTCCATGGACGCACAGGACCGGCAGAGAGTAGAAGCTGTATTATCCTACCCAGAGGATACTGCAGGCGGCCTGATGAACACAGATACCATTACTATCCGCCCGGATATCACTCTGGATGTGGTATTGCGTTATCTGCGTCGCCACCAAAGCTTACCCAACTCAACGGACTCTCTGCTGGTTGTAAGCCGTAAAGACCATTTTATTGGCGTATTACCAATTACCACCCTACTGGTAGCCGACCCCAATATCACGGTACGGGAAGTGATGGACACTGACTGCATTGTTATCAAAGCCGATATGCCTGACAGTGAAGTTGCTACCCTGTTTGAAAAGTTTGACCTAATCTCTGCTCCTGTAGTGGATGAAGAAGACAACCTGCTTGGCCGTATCACCATTGATGACGTAGTAGACGTAATCCGGGAAGATGCTGACCACTCCCTGATGAGCATGGCGGGTCTTGATGAAGATGAAGATACCCTCTCTCCAGTGCTGATCACGGCAAAGCGTCGTGCTGTCTGGCTGGGGATTAACCTGCTAACCGCTTTTCTAGCCTCAGCTGTAATCGGTATCTTTGATGCGACCATTGAGAAAGTTGTCGCCCTGGCTGTACTGATGCCAATTGTCGCCAGCATGGGAGGTATCGCGGGTAGTCAGACCTTAACCGTTGTGATTCGGGGTATGGCACTAGGCCATATCTCGTCGAGTAATACCCCTTGGTTATTAAACCGGGAGCTGATTGTCGGGGTTATTAATGGGAGTTTATGGGCCTTGGTGGTCGCAGGAGTTGCAGTACTCTGGTTTAACGATCTGACATTGGGCTTTATTATCGGTGCAGCAATTGTGATTAATCTGATTGTCGCTGTGCTGGCCGGTGCAACACTGCCCTTGATACTAAAATGGATGAAGATTGACCCGGCACTGGCAGGCAGTGTTCTCCTAACAACGGTCACCGACGTAATCGGCTTTATGGCCTTCCTGGGGCTGGCCACCGTGTTTTATCTGTAGACTATTCTACCAATCTGCTTTTTACAGCTTTCACTGTAGAACATGCTTTCTCTGTGACATAAAAAGCCCCGACTCTTCAAATCGGGGCTAATTTTTTTCAACCGGTTAAACCTACTGGCTGAAAGATGTCTATCTAAGCACCGGCTACAGTCATCTGTTCAATCAGGATAGAGCCCGTCTGGATATTGCCTCGAGTATCCACATCTCTTCCGACTGCCAGAATTTGCTTAAACATCTCATTCAGGTTTCCCGCCACAGTGATTTCATGCACTGGATATTGAATCACGCCATTCTCCACCCAGAAACCCGCCGCACCACGGGAATAGTCACCGGTTACCATATTCAGGCCCTGCCCCATCAGTTCCGTTACCAGTAAACCCGTACCCATTTTAGCCAAAATACCTGCCAGGTCTTCACCTGTAGAAGTGATAGACACATTCCGGGCTCCACCGGCATTGGCAGTAGTTTCCAGACCCAGCTTACGAGCAGAATAGCTACCCAGCATATAACGACTTAAAATACCATCCTGCACAAAGACATTATCACGGGTGGCGACACCTTCACGGTCGAATGGACTACTGGAAACACCACCTGCTATATGGGGCTGCTCTGCAATAGAAACAAAGTCCGGAAAAATCTGTTCACCTAAACGGTCTTTCAGAAAAGAGGCATTACGGTACAGGCTACCGCCACTGATACCGCCCAACAGGTGCCCAACTAAACTGGCAGCAATCTCTGCTGCAAATACTACTGGCACCTTTTGCGTCGACAGCTTCTGCGGGTTTAAACGTGACAGAGTGCGCTCAGCTGCTTTGGCTCCAATCTGTTGAGCGTCCTGCAATAAGCCCCACTGACGCTGACTGTCATACCAATAGTCCCGCTGCATCTGATCACCTTGACCCGCAATCAATACGCAACTGGCCGAATAACTGGTACCCGATAACTGGCCAATAAAACCATGACTATTAGCATAGATTGCACAGCGCTCACCGGCATAAACGCTGGCACCATCGGAATTACTGATACGCTCATCTTTACGACCAGCGGCTTCACAGGTCAATGCCCGAGTCACCAGGTCATCCACTTCCAGTTCAGCGTGGTAATAAAGCTGAGGGTCCTGCCAATCCTTAGCCATCAGTTCAGCATCAGCCAAACCAGCAAACTCATCCTCTGCAGTATGATTCGCAAACGCCAGCGCCATATCAACGGCATTGCTCAATGCAGATTCGGTCAGATCCGTAACCGAAACATGGCCTTTTTTCTGACCACGGTATACGGTCAGAGATACACTTTGATCCTGATTAAACTCAACAGTTTCTACTTCGCCCAAACGAGCATTGACGGATAAACCGCGGCTACCGGAAACAGAGACCTCTGCAGAGGTGGCCCCTTTAGCACGCGCTTCTTCCAGAACATGCTGAGCACAACTTGGCAACTGACGGCTCCAAGCACTCATCTGTTCACTGTATTGTTGCGAAACCTGCTGTGGCGTTGGCTGTGATGTTTGCTGAGACATAGAGGCTACCTAATCGTTATTTCTGTTATCTCGGTCAGATCATACAAATGTGTTAAACTTAACCCGTTTGATAACTGCACAAGTGGATGATATGAGCGAAGACGTATATGACGAGTCCGAGGAATTTGATTACGGACCCAGTAAGACCCAGATAAAACGGGAGATGCATGCCCTTCAGGAGATGGGGAAAAAGATTCTGGAACTGAATAAAGATCAGCAACAGAAATTACAACTCTCCGACGACATGTATCGCGCCATTGATGAGTATCATCGCATCCGCTCAAACGAAGCCAAGCGCCGCCACCTTCAATATGTGGGCAAGCTGATGCGTAATGAAGATAATGATGCGGTGGCTGAAAAGCTAGCACTATTTGATACCACCAGTGACGCCTATAACCGCCAGTTCCACAAGTTGGAGCATTGGCGCGATCGCTTGGTTGCGGAGGGTGATAGTGCACTGAATGACCTGGTCGCTGAACAACCGGATACGGATCGTCAGACCATGCGTCAACTGATCCGTACTGCGCAAAAAGAGCAAAGTCAGGGGAAACCACCGGCCGCTGCCCGCAAGATTTTCCGCAAGCTGCGTGAGATCTACGACATGTAGCTAGACGCCGCTTTTGCCAACCATCGCCCTTAGCTAAAGTTGGCATTTGACGCATCAGGGATGCAGAGACCGGCAGGCCGTTATGGCCACACCGGTTACTGCATTCACGGGCGAAAATCACGAGCCCGTACCACCTACGGTCAATTCGTCCAGCTTTAATGAGGGCTGGCCAACACCGACCGGTACACTCTGGCCATCTTTACCACAGACCCCTACACCATCATCCAGTTTCAGATCATTACCGACCATAGACACCTTCTGCATCGCTTCTGGACCATTACCAATCAGGGTGGCACCTTTTACCGGAGCAGTAATCTTACCGTTTTCAATCAGATAAGCTTCATTAGCAGAAAAGACAAACTTACCTGAGGTAATATCGACCTGACCACCGCCAAAGTTAACGGCATAGATGCCATTTTTCACACTGGCAATCAGCTCTTCCGGATCATGCTCACCTGGCAGCATATAGGTATTGGTCATGCGCGGCATTGGCAGATGAGCAAAGGATTCACGCCGCCCATTACCGGTCAGCTCATGCCCCATCAGTCGGGCATTCATCTTATCCTGCATATAACCAACCAGCTTACCGTTTTCGATCAGCGTAGTATTCTGTGTCGGCGTACCTTCATCATCCACAGATAAGGAACCACGGCGATCTGCCAAAGTACCATCATCCACAATGGTACAGAGAGAGGAGGCGACCTGTTCACCAATACGGCCGGAGAACGCCGAACTGCCCTTACGGTTAAAGTCACCTTCCAGGCCATGCCCCACCGCTTCGTGCAGGAGCACACCAGGCCAACCTGCCCCCAATACAACGGGCATATTACCCGCCGGGGCTTCAACCGCTTCCAGGTTCACCAATGCCTGACGCACCGCTTCTTTCGCCACAGATTCAGACAATGACTTGTCCAGCAGGGCTTTCAGAGAGTAACGGCCACCGGCACCGGCTGATCCTCGCTCACGACGTCCATTATGCTCAGCAATAACGCTGACATTGACCCGTACCAGAGGGCGAATATCTGCCGCCAGAGTACCATCGCTGGCAACAACCATAACCTGCTCAAAATTAGCCGACAGTGATGCTGTCACCTCTTTAACTCTTGAGTCAGCAGCACGGGCGATCTCATCAGCCTGTTGCAAAATAGCCAGTTTTTCATCTGCTGATAGTGCCATAATGGGATTATCAGCCTGATACAACGGCTCGAAAGGCACAGACTGCAGCGCCTGTACACTTTTCTTCTGCCCCTGACGTACAATACTGCGTGCTGCCATAGCGGCTTGCTCAATGGCTAGAGCAGAGATATCACCACTGTAGGAAAAACCGTTTTTTTCTCCTGAGATTGAACGTACGCCTACCCCTCGATCCGCACTATAGGCCGCATCTTTAACAATCCCCTCTTCCAACACCCAGCTTTCATGCATGGATTGCTGAAAATAAAGGTCTGCAAAATCAATTCCTGGCCCCATCGCCTTGGCTAAAAAGTGATTCATTTGCTCAAGGCCAAGGTCGCCGGGTAACAAGAGCTCCTGGGAAACCTGTTCTATCATAATCATTCTCTTATTAACGGCTAAAATACACGTTTCAGCTCAATTTTGGGGTTATCCCAAGCCCCTGTAACGCTGTATCTGGCTCGGGTAAATTTATCAAACAAATTACCTAATACTTTCTGGGCAATATAGATAGTACCGCCGATCTGAGGCGCTCCCGCCAGAACCGCAGCAAAGGGTAATGTTTCAGCAACCGGTAAGGTCACAATCAGATCCTGTTCAAGCGTTTCATCAATAAAGTTAATATTGCCTGTCATCTCAAACTTGGTAGCCGAGCCGTCAACTTTAAGAGGCTCCTTTAATGTACCTAGCCCATTCAGTATAGTCACCCTGCCGCTGACCTTATCGTAAGACAGGCCTTTACCTGACATGTCTGAAAAATCCAACTGCAGGCGGCGCACTAGCGAGCCAAAATTAAATAACGAAATTAATCGTAACGCTGGTGCAGAAGAGACTTGCTCAAATTCTCCTTTCTCTAACTGAATCATCACATCACCAGACACTTTATCTGATGCCAATTCATTAGGCAGACCTTGCCACATCAAACGGGAAGAGAGCTTTGCTTTTTGGCTACTGATCACAGGCTTGATCGCAAAGGCTTTCTGGGCATCAGCCAGGTCACGCCCATGAATATCAAATTCTAAAGTAGATTGTGAGAAAGTGGCTTTGCCGCTATAACCAGAAGCATCAGGCACCTGCCAATCTAAAACCCCCTTGTAACCCATACTCCCCTGAGTCAGGTTATTCAGCGTTAACCTGCGCTTATCTGACTCACTGCGATAACCAATGTCCAAATCCTTGCCAACAATACGATTAACCTGAAACTGTTTGATTGTAAGATCAAAGTCCGGCCATTGCGGGGTAAATAACTGATCCAATACGCCGCCTTCTTTTTGCTCAGGTACTACAACTGCTTGATTTTCCGGACTATCGTAAAACAGGTGTTCCAGCTCAATCAGGGCTAATTTCTCAGTTATATTTGCCTCGCCCTGAATTTGAGGGCTGGCAAAACGGAAGCGATACTCTTTTTGATCCTGCTCGACATCCAACACAAAGTTTTCGAGCTTCATATCACCATAATGCAACTGCTTAGTCTCAAGATGAAAACGAGTCGGACCCGATCTCTGCTGCGAGCCGCTCTTGGTACTCTCTTGATCAACACCAGCCACATCCAAATCTGCACTAACGGTTGCTTGACCAGAATTGACTGCTGGTTCAGCACTGGAAAGTGCTACCGATTGGGCTAGCTCTAACCTGGCTTGCTCTGCTTTAATAAACTCGACCCAGGGAGACGCATCAATCCTGGACTGCTGAAAGTGAATATCTGTTCGGCCAGTCAGGGTAGCAGGAGCCTGCATCTGCTTTGGCAGATCACCCACCCAGATGTTGGCAGCAAAGTTATTTGGCGGCTCTGCCTGCCCTATTTCCCTTTCACTTAGCTCGCTATCACCTTGCTTACCATCACTTTGCCCTCCCAACCAAAGGCCTTTGGCATTAACATGATCGCCATACTGCACTGCAAAGCGATTTTCTTCAGCACCAAAACTCATATTCACATCCAGAGATGTGTTCATCTCAGCAGTTTTAGCCATAGGCGGCGGCATACGCACTTCCACACCTTGCAAATCACTGATCAGGTGTAATTGACTGACCTTATCCAATCTGACAAAAAAGTTATAAGGCGCTGTACCGGACAGCCAGGGTGAAAAAGGCATGGGCTGCCACAGACTTAGAGCATCAACTTCCGCCTGCCCCAAGCCCTCAACCATAACGGCACCCTGCGCCATATCAGTATGAATATTAAACTGAGCAGGACCGGCTAAAAACTCTGCTTTTCCCTGCTTTGCTGACAAGCCTTTGACCAGATCATACTCAACTTCGGCGTCAATATTATCCAAGGGTGTGCCAAGCTCAGGGATCAACAAGCGATTACCTTGAGTCTTTACCCTCACCCAACCATTGCCTTCCCGGCCATCAATGGGGAAATCCAGCCAAGTATTCAACCATATATTTTTACCGGTCAGTTGCCAGTCAAATAGCGTATCCGGCACCAATTTTTGCAACGGTGTTTGAGAGAAAACCTGCCAGCCTTGTTCTGGGATCAACTGGCCTTTAAGGTTTGTTTGTACCCGACCACCGATGGCATCATTGACCAGATTAACCTGGCCATGAAGCCCCTCATTTCCCAGGTAACGCGCAGAGATAACCTCTGACCTCAGTTCAGTACCATCCACAAACAGCTTGGCAGTTAAGTCTTCCACCGCAGGCCATTCCGGTAAGAATTTCAGCTGACTGTTATCAATATCCAGCATCAGATGAGTTGTAGCCGCCCTTACAGGATTTTCTGCGTTGAGCAACAAGCTGCCATCATAGATAAACCCGCCCTCCTTAACATGGGCCTGCTGAATACTTTGTTTTAACCATTGCACTATCTCAGGACGCAAAATACGCTCCGGAACCAAGGTAAGGCCAAACGGGTCATAGACATCCTTGACAGCAACATTCAGATAAAACAGGTCGTCTTCAGGCGTGTTATGCAGTAGTACATCAAACTCACCAAACACTTCGCTGCTGCCTTTCCTGAGCATCAGGTCTTGGCCAAAAACCCGTACTGCCTCACCGATCTGCCAGTCAATCTGACCCTCAGCATGCTCAAATTGCCACCCCTGGGGATAAAGACGGGGGAAATCCATAGCAAAATTCTCAGTGGCAAAACGAATAAAACCCTCATCCTGATCTGTCTGCAGATAACCACTGACATTCGTTAACGCAGGCGCACCATAGTAGGCATCCACAGACACCCCATCCAGTTCAGCGGTCACCATAACAGAGCGTTCCGCTCTTTTCTCCATATCCGAAGTAGCAGACAAGAGTGCAGAGTCAGGCTCTTGTTTAACAGTAACTCCAGCATCCGGGCTGACCGTAACCACCTGCGGTTCAGCTGAATCTGAAAAAATTTCATTCTCTTGTTCTTGAGTCTTAATCAGCGGATTCTGAGCGTCTTGCAACGGTTCCTGTAGATCAACCACCGCCAGCGTATCAACTTCTGCTAACGGTGACCGCTGTTGCATTCCTAAGGATGCTACCTGCTCTTCTATTGGCGGTGTCGGTGTCGGTGGCTGTGGCTGTGAATGAAAATAGTTCACCACCAGATTACGTAGATAACCTCGGGGTTTCAGTCGTTTCAGAGCATCCAGAGCCTCTTTCGGTAACTCAGGCACTTGCCTAAGGACACCAGATAATGCCTCCAGATCCAACGCAGCCAGTTGCAGCTTCAGCTGATTGCTGCCTTTCTCCGAATCAATAATCAACTGATCCATTGGAAAGTGCTGTCCTTGCAAGGAGAAGTCCAACTGATCCAGGATCAGCTGCCAATTATTTAGCGGTTGTCGCTCCAGATGAACAACACTATACAGATCGGTCAGTGTAATATCGGGGTGCTGCGGATAGGAGAGGGAGATTTCCTTAGCCGTTACTTCGCCTTTTAACGACATCAGCTTACCGCCTTGCCAATGACTCCATAGCTCGATACCCGCATTGAGTTTAGGCAAACCGACAGGCAAGAGATCAGAAAATTTCTCAATCCATGAGGTTAAGGATTGTGAATCAGCTTGTAAATAAAGATCCAGTGCTAAAGTCGGCGGATTAAAAGGATCGCCACTTACCTCCAGAATAAAACCCGCTTGCTCCGAAGACTCTGCATTCAACTGCAAACTCCCCTGCAATCGTTTTTTACCATCGCCTAAATCGACTGCTTCAATACGCTTACTAAAAGCACGATACTGACGACCATACCGGTCAAGCAGCTCCAGCCAAACATACTCCATCTTTAAGTGCTGCTGATGCATCAGGAAACTGAGCAAATGGAAAATCTCACTCACATCCTTTTTGACCTGCTGGTTTGCGGAGGCGATACCATCGACACTTTCAGGTTGAAAACCCTCCCACCCCTTAAGGATCCAGGAAGTATCCTCTTTCTGTTGTAACCTGAGAGTCACGCCCTGAATGGAAGCCTGACGAATAACCGGTTGCTGGTAACGCAAGGAGGATAAGCTATCCAGCTCCAGGCTGAACCGCTCAACTTGGATAGCAGGCTGGCTATTTTCTTGATTATCTATCGGCTGATAGCGGGAAAAAAGCGCGATATTTTCCAGCTGGATGAAGGGATCGAATCGATTCCAGTCACCACTTAATTGCTCCAGCTGGACAACTACGGGCAAACGATCGTTCACCCATAGAACAACATCATCACGATAGTTTTCCAACAGGGGAAAGAAGTAACGACCCACACTGATATAAATAGCCGACAACACCACTAATGGTACTATCAGCCAGATCAAAGTATGGTGAAAAAACTGCCGAATCATAGACGACATTAAGATCGACCAAATCAGTGTGCGTTATAGCAGTACAACATCAAACTGCTCTTGGCTATACATGGTTTCCACCTGGAACTTGATGGTTTTATTAATAAACAGCTCCAGATCCGCCACACTGGCAGATTCCTCATCCAATAAACGATCCACAACCGGTTGAGAAGCCAAGACCAGATAGGTCTTTGAGCCGTAAGCACGCTCTTCACGCAGAATCTCACGGAAGATTTCGTAACATACGGTTTCAGGGGTTTTAATCGTGCCACGGGCTTCACAGGTCGGGCAGGGTTCACACATCACCTGTTCCAGACTTTCCCGAGTACGCTTACGGGTCATCTGTACCAGCCCCAACTCAGTCACACCCGTCAACTTGGTTTTAGCGTGATCCCGTTCCAGGTTTTTCTCTAACAAACGCAAAACCTGACGCTGATGTTCCGCATCTTCCATATCGATAAAGTCGATAATAATAATGCCGCCCAAGTTACGCAGGCGAAGCTGACGTACAATCGCGGTTGCAGCTTCCAGATTCGTCTTGAAAATGGTCTCTTCCAGATTACGATGACCAACAAAAGCACCTGTGTTCACATCAATCGTGGTCATCGCCTCTGTTTGATCCACAACCAGATAGCCACCGGATTTCAGCTGAACTTTACGCCCCAGTGCTTTCTGAATCTCATCCTCAACTCCGTAGAGATCGAAGATGGGGCGCTCACCAGGATAATATTCAACTCTAGGCTCCAGAGAAGGTACAAACTCTTGTACAAACTCTTTTAACTTTGTGAAGTTTTCTCTGGAATCAATACGGATTTTTTCAATTTCAGGCCGAACAAAGTCACGCATAGTGCGCATAAACAGTGGCAGATCTTCATAGATTACTGTGCGCTCTTTCGCTTCTTTACAACGCCGTTCTACCGAGCGCCACAGACGCTCCAGAAAATGCACATCGGCCTGAACCTCCTCCTCGCCATAACCTTCAGCCGCAGTGCGGATAATAAAGCCGCCTTCCACGCCTTTGCCCTTCTCCGGTTCAGGACGATTTTCGACAATACTGCGCAAACGCTCTCTCTCTTCCTCATCGTCAATACGCTGAGAAACCCCAGTATGAGGCGTATGTGGCATATAAACCAGATAACGGGAAGGAATGGACAGATGAGTGGTTAATCGAGCCCCTTTGCTGCCAATAGGCTCCTTAGTAACCTGCACTATCAGTGACTGCCCCTCTCTAAGCAGAGCACTGATACTTTCCACATCAGAACCGGCCTGATGACCACGACTGGGTGGCGTCACATCAGCAGCATGAATAAATGCTGCCCGCTCCAGGCCAATATCAACAAAAGCAGCCTGCATGCCCGGTAGAACCCGAACCACCTTACCTTTATAGATATTACCCACGATGCCACGGCGACGGGTTCTTTCGATATAAACTTCCTGCAAAACGCCGTTTTCTACAACCGCAACACGGGTTTCCATCGGCGTAATATTAATCAGAATCTCTTCACTCATCGCCCTCCCCCTGCGATAACGAACACTTCTCTACTTGAACGGATGAAGCCGTTTTATGAACGCTCAAGTATCTGAATATCATATTTTTTTAACAGTTCAGCGGTTTCAAATAACGGTAAACCCACCACATTGCTGTAGCTGCCTGATACGGACTCAACAAACACCGCTGCCAACCCCTGAATACCATAGCCTCCGGCTTTATCTACCGGCTCACCTGTGCGCCAGTATTGGCGGCACTCTTGCTCGCTTAATGAGCGAAAGGTTACTTCCGTGATGCTTAACAACGAGTGTATCTGATCTCTCTGACACACAGCTACTCCAGTCATCACCTGATGAGTCTGACCAGACAATAGCATTAACATCTCAACACAGTGCTCTTCATCTCTGGGTTTGCCCAGGATATGCCCCTGATACACAACTGAAGTATCAGAACCTAATACCGGCAGTTCCGTTCCAGAGCGAACCATCCCCATCCGAGCCTTATCTTCCGCTAAGCGCAAGACATAAGCCTGGGCAGTTTCTTCGGGTAA
Source organism: Oceanospirillum beijerinckii DSM 7166 (assembly GCF_000422425.1). GTDB lineage: Bacteria > Pseudomonadota > Gammaproteobacteria > Pseudomonadales > Halomonadaceae > Oceanospirillum > Oceanospirillum beijerinckii. The sequence continues at coordinate 117,940 of NZ_KE383829.1, read as the reverse complement.
CGGTGTTTCATCCAGATCAACCGGGTATTGCAAACAGGATAATCCGATCTGCTCCAGCAATGCCTTACGGCGTGGCGAGGCAGAGGCTAAACACAGGTCAACAGGACTACTCACACTGACTCCCTAATCTTTCTGTATGAATGAGCTTTTATTTCAACAGTGTCTGTTTAATAAAACAGAGCCACAGACCCTCTTAACGGATCTGGAAGCGACGACGTAATGTGCGCATCGCAATAAAAAACCATGGCCATAAAATGGTGCTGGTTAATGCAGGTAACAAAAATGCCACAGTATCTGCAGCTACACTGGTCAGATTCTGAATCCACTGAGAAATCATCAGACTGATACCAATCAACACACCTACCATCATCGCCTGTTGCCAGGCACCGTAATTTCTCAACCTTTGATATAACAATAGCGCTAAATAAGCCATAACCGAGCAGGTTAACGCATTTTGTCCCAATAGCGTGCCTTCCAGAAGGTCAACACTTAACCCCAGGAAAAAACCACTTACCACCCCTATACGGTGAGGCAAAGCCATACACCAATAGATAAGCACCATATAAACCCACTCAGGCTGGAACCAGAGCAAGCTACCTGGCAAAGGCATGGCTGCCAATAAAAGTGCAATGAGAAAAGTCAGTAATATCAAAAACATAAATCAACCACCCTGCCTTTTCTCTGCACTCTGTTTAGCCGCATTACTATCCGATTGGTCGCTGTTCGACTCTCCCCTCATGCCTGATTTCTCTGACAGTGCCTCCACGACACCAGAATCATCATCATGCTGAGATTTTGCATCCTGCTCTTTAGGATTGAGCAGAAGCACATAACGGCTACGCTCCAGCTGTGCCAGAGGCCGTGCATTGACTTCAGCAAAAGGCTTACCTGGACGATGAGTTACTTCAATAACCTCTGCCACAGGATATCCTGCAGGGAAACGCCCCCCCAGGCCCGAGGTCACCAACAGATCCCCCTGACGAATATCAGCCGTATCTGGCACATGACTTAATTGCAACAGCTCCATATCACCAGAACCCAGAGCTACCGCACGAAAACCGTTACGATTGACACTCACAGGCACTGCATGAGCAGTATCCGCAATAAGGAGTACACGACTGGTATAAGTACTGACCGAAATCACTTGGCCTACCAATCCCAAAGCATCCACCACCCCCTGGCCTTCATAGACCCCATCATCGCGACCACGATTGATCAGAACCTGATGCACAAACGCATCGGAATCCAGGCCAATCACCTCACCTAACAGAAATCGATCTTTATAGGGTTTCTGACCATTTAGCAGCTCACGTAAACGCAGGTTTTCCGCAATCAGATAGGCCATACGCTGGTTTTTGCTGGACAGTTGCAATGCCTGAGCTTTTAGCGTGGCATTCTCATCCAACAGCTGGTTTCGATCGGTAAAAGTTGTGGCCCCCCAGGACCATAGCTGGGTTGGTAGATCTACAGCCCACTGCAGAGGGGTCACAGCAACCGCAAGTACTGAACGCACACGATCCATATGCTGATAGCGGTAGTCAGCAAACATCAGTACCAGAGACAAAATCAGGCACAGTAGCAGTCTAAGCCCTAAAGCAGGGCCCTTTACAAAAAGCGGGTTAATTGCTATCTCCTTAAGTTCCTGTTTTTACTGGTGATATCCACAGTAAACCGGCGATATTAAAGCTGAGGTAGGAATGTATTTTAAGGAAGATTAAACAAAAAAATGGCGGTGTTCAAACCGCCATTTCACTTTAATCAACAGATGCTTAAATATTAGCCTTCTGTTGATAATAGATCAAAGGTATGTTGATCAATCATCTCCAGTGCACGCCCACCACCGCGAGCCACACAGGTCAGCGGCTCTTCGGCGATAATCACCGGCAGACCGGTCTCATCGGCGATCAGTTTATCGATATCCCTTAACAAGGCGCCACCACCAGTCAGTACCAGGCCGCGCTCAGCAATATCAGACGCCAGTTCAGGTGGAGATTGCTCCAGCGCACTCTTCACCGCTTGCACTATAGCGGACAGTGGCTCTTGCAGAGCTTCCAGGATCTCATTGGAGTTCAGGGTAAAGCTGCGTGGAATACCTTCAGCCAGGTTACGGCCACGGACATCAATTTCGCGCAGATCACTGCCAGGGTAGGCACAACCGATCTCTTCTTTAATGCGCTCTGCGGTAGCTTCACCGATCAGACTGCCGTAGTGACGGCGCACATAAGCGACAATCGCTTCATCAAAACGGTCGCCACCGACACGGACGGATTGGGCATAAACCACACCGTTCAGGGAGATAATAGCGATTTCAGTAGTACCACCACCAATGTCAACGACCATGGAGCCATTGGCTTCATCTACAGGCAGGCCCGCACCAATCGCCGCAGCCATCGGCTCTTCGATCAGGAAAACTTCACGGGCACCGGCGCCCATCGCCGATTCGCGAATAGCACGACGCTCAACCTGAGTTGACATGCAGGGTACACATACCAGTACTCGGGGGCTTGGCGTTAACCAGCTATTTTCGTGCACTTTGTTGATAAAGTGCTGCAACATTTTTTCTGTCACGTGGAAATCAGCAATAACGCCGTCTTTCATCGGGCGAATCGCGGTAATGTTACCCGGTGTACGACCCAACATACGTTTGGCATCCAGCCCCACCGCAGCCACGCTACGTTGGTTGCCATGATGACGAATCGCCACCACAGAAGGCTCATCCAGTACTACGCCGCGACCGCGAACGTAGATCAAAGTGTTAGCTGTACCCAAGTCGATGGACAGATCGCTGGAGAACAGACCTCTGAGTCGTTTAAACATGTGATTTTTTTCACCTAAATCCAATTTACCCTGTGCAGGCTGAACTCTAACAATCAGAGGCACACACGGCAAGATACAAATGTGTCAGGCGGGTTGAAATATGTTAAATTGTGCGCCTATTTTCCTATTAAACCACATTTTGTGACTAAACTGGCTCACTCAGGGCAGGAAGCTACATGGCTCTAGAAAGATCCGATGTTGAAAAAGTCGCCCATCTGGCCCGACTTCAAATCGAAGAAAACGACATTCCAGAATACACCCGTAACCTGACCAGCATTCTGGATCTGGTTAATCAGATGCAGGAAGTGGATACCGGTGATATTGAACCACTGGCCCACCCACTGGATGCCACTCAGCGTCTTCGTCACGACGAAGTGACTGAAAGCAATCAGCGTGAGCACTTCCAGCAAAATGCACCTGCCACTGAAGCAGGTCTGTTCCTGGTCCCTAAAGTAATCGAGTGATTCACTCAGGTTACTCAAGCATCAGATGATTCCAATCAGGGTATCGGCCAAAACAGATAGCCGTAACGTCAGGACTAACGGTGAATTTAAGGGAATTGATTTTAAGTCAATCAATTTACCAATCATCATATCCTGATCGTAAGTATCTGCCACGCGTACATATGCGCGTCTTAACCGATACCGGAAACGGGTAGCGAAGGATTTATTCCACCATGCATAACAAGACTATCGCTGAACTGGCCCAGGGCCTTGCCGACGGCGAGTTTTCCAGTGTCGAGCTGACCCAGCACTTTTTGCAGCGCATCGACGAACTGGACAGCCAGTACAACAGCTTTATCACAGTGACCCACGAGCAGGCACTGGCTGAAGCTAAAGCCGCTGACGAGATTCGTGCCGCAGGCAATGCCGGTAAACTGACCGGCATCCCAATGGCACACAAAGATATTTTCTGTACCAACGGAGTACTGACCACCTGTGGCTCCAAGATGCTGTCTAACTTCACAGCACCTTACGACGCAACTGTGATCAGCAACTTTAAAAAAGCCGGTATGGTCTCTCTGGGCAAAACCAATATGGATGAGTTCGCGATGGGCTCCTCCAACGAAACCAGTTACTACGGCCCATCCAAAAACCCTTGGGATCTGAATGCGGTTCCTGGCGGTTCTTCCGGTGGTTCAGCAGCTGCGGTTGCGGCACGCCTGGCACCGGCAGCTACTGGTACTGATACTGGTGGTTCGATCCGTCAACCTGCGGCGTTCTGTGGCATTACCGGTCTGAAACCGACCTACGGTCGTGTCTCTCGCTGGGGCATGATCGCTTACGCTTCCAGTCTGGATCAGGGCGGCCCTATGGCACGCACCGCCGAAGACTGTGCTCTGCTGCTAAATGAGATGGCCGGTTTCGATCCAAAAGATTCCACATCGCTGAAAAAAGCCGTACCGGATTACACCGCTGATCTGAGCAAACCACTGAACGGTCTGCGTATCGGTCTGCCAAAAGAGTACTTTGGTGAAGGTCTGTCTGCTGAGATGGGCGAGACCATCATGGCTGCGGTCAAAGAGTTTGAGAAACTGGGCGCGACCGTTCAGGAGATCAGCCTGCCAAATACCATGCTGGCTATTCCTGCGTATTACGTGATCGCACCAGCTGAGGCCTCTTCCAACCTGTCCCGTTACGACGGTGTGCGTTTTGGCCATCGTTGTGAAGAGCCAGTAAATCTGGAAGACCTGTACAAGCGCTCCCGTGGCGAAGGTTTCGGTAAAGAAGTACAGCGCCGTATTCTGGTAGGTACTTATGCCCTGAGTGAAGGTTACTACGATGCCTACTACCGCAAGGCACAGCGTATCCGTCGTCTGATCCAGCAGGATTTCCTGAACGCCTTTAACGAGGTGGATCTGATTATGGGCCCGACCGCGCCAACACCGGCGTTTGACCTGGGCAGCAACACCGAAGATCCGGTACAGATGTATATGGAAGACGTTTACACCCTGGCCGTTAACCTGGCCGGTCTTCCGGGCATCTCTGTACCTGCAGGTCTGATCAATAACCGCCCTGTGGGCCTGCAGATTCTGGCAGGTCACTTCCAGGAAGCTCAACTGCTGAATGCTGCACATCAGTTCCAGAGTGCAACCAGCTGGCATCAACTGGCGCCCGGCGCTGGTCAGTAATTTACAGACCTGATTAGAGGATAATACGATGGAATGGGAAGCAGTGATCGGGCTGGAGATTCACGTCCAGCTGGCCACCCAGTCTAAGATTTTTTCCGGTGCCAGCATCGCATTTGGTTCCGAACCCAATACTCAGGCCTGTGCCGTTGACCTGGGCCTGCCGGGCATTCTGCCGGTACTGAACGAATCAGCCGTTGAGATGGCGGTGAAGTTTGGTCTGGGTATTGAAGCCGAGATCGGTATGAAGTCTGTTTTTGAGCGTAAAAACTACTTCTACCCGGATCTGCCAAAAGGTTATCAAACCACTCAGAATGATCTGCCAATTGTCGGCCCAGGCATCATCGAAGTGGAACCGGAAGAAGGCAAAATCCGTCAGATCCGCATCCACCATGCGCACCTGGAAGAAGATGCGGGTAAATCCCTGCACGAAGACTTCCATGGCATGACGGGTATCGACCTGAACCGCGCCGGTACGCCGCTGCTGGAGATCGTATCTGAGCCAGATATGCGCTCCGCTAAAGAAGCCGTAGCCTATATCAAAGCGATTCACAGCATCGTGACCTATCTGGGCATCTCTGACGGTAATATGTCAGAAGGCTCCATGCGTTGTGATGCCAACGTTTCTGTACGCCTGAAAGGCGAAGAGAAATACGGCACCCGTGCAGAGATCAAAAACATCAACTCGTTCAAGTTTATCGAAAAAGCGATCAATCATGAGGTTGAGCGTCAGATTGAACTGATCGAAGATGGCGGCAAAGTCGTTCAGGAAACCCGCCTGTACGATCCGGACAAAAACGAAACCCGCTCCATGCGTAGCAAAGAGGAAGCGAACGACTACCGTTACTTCCCATGTCCTGATCTGCTGCCTGTTGTTCTGGATGAGGCCTATATCGAGCATATTAAAGCGGATATGCCAGAGCTGCCAAAACAGAAGAAACAGCGCTTTGTGGATGAACTGGGCCTGTCTTCCTATGATGCAGGCGTTCTGTCTGCAACCCGCCCAATGGCGGAATACTTTGAGCAGGTGAAAGAGCGTTGTGGCGATGCCAAGCAAGCCGCAAACTGGGTGATGGGCGAACTGTCCGGCCAGATGAACAAAGACGGTGTTGAGATCGAACAGAGTCCGGTATCAGCCGAGCAACTGGGCGACCTGATCAAGCGTGTTATGGATGACACCATCAATGGTAAGGCCGCTAAGCAAGTCTTTGCTGCGCTGTGGGCCGGTGAAGGTGCATCTGCAGATGAGATCATCGAAGCGAAAGGTCTGAAACAAGTCACAGATACCGGTGCGATTGCCGCTATTGTTGACGAAGTACTGACTAACAATCCGCAACAGGTTGAACAGTACCAGGCTGCGCCGGAAGATAAGCGCGGCAAGATGGTCGGTTTCTTTGTCGGTCAGGTGATGAAAGCATCTAAGGGTACCGCAAACCCCCAGATGGTGAATCAGCTACTGAAAGAGAAACTGGGCTAAAAGTCTTAAGGCCGACAGCTACTGATTGTCTTGTCCGACAAGGCAGTAAAAACCCCATAACACCAAGGTGTTATGGGGTTTGTTTTATCTATATAGCCCTATTGCCCTTAGTGCATGAGTGGATAGTGTCTCAATTTATTCACTTCAGCCTTCGAACGATCTAACCCACCCAGATCCATCTATTCCACTCTATGCACCACTTTTAATCGGTCATCGAGATACTCCACAGGCATATAGGCGATAGCCAGTGGATTATCGCGCCATCGAACAGCTATCGATTACAGATAAACTGACTCAGCTGTATAACCGCGCTAAGATGGAAGAGCTGTTTGCTCAAGAGCTGAGCCAGATCACTCACTACGAAGTCCCTCTTTCTATCGTACTGATCGATTTGGATCACTTTAAATCTGTTAATGACACCTACGGCCACCTCACCGGTGATAAGGTGTTGCAGGAGCTCGCCGAAGTATTACGCAATAATATCCGTAAAACGGATTATCTGGGCCGTATCGGTGGCGAAGAGTTTCTGATTATTGCGACTCATACCAATCTGGAACAGTGTCTGACTTTGGCAGAAAACCTGCGCCAAAAAATCGAGAGCTTTGACTTTTTTGAAGCAGGCCAGAAGACCGGCAGTCTGGGAGTTGCCACCTACCATTCGGGCGATAATGAAAAGAGCATGTTGCAACGGGCCGATGACTGCCTATACTACGCCAAAGAACATGGTCGCAATCAGGTTGTCAGCGAAACAGTTCTGACCGCGTCTTAAGATGCTTCTGATACGGAGAGCCACGCCAGACAATTGCAAAACAGCCTGCACGTCGGCAGAAACCAACACCATCAATAGTCAGCCTTCATAGACGTAATTTTCTTAAGGAAATAAAGCCTAAAAGCGATCACAATAATCACAACGTCTTTCATCAGATCGAGTACATATGGATAGTTTCTGGCTCTTTATTACCCTGGCCATAGTCATGGTAATCCTGTTTGATTTTACCAACGGCTTTCACGATGCATCCAATATGGTGGCATCAGTCATCGCCTGTCAGGCGATGACTCCGGCCCAATCGGTCATCATTGTCGGCGGCTTTACCTTTCTTGGCCCCCTGTTAGGCGGCACCGCTGTTGCCAATACCATCGGTAAATTTGTTCAACTGGATGATGTTCCCCCGGAGCTGTCTCTCGGCATTGTTATCTGTGGTTTATTTGCGGCGACGGCGTGGAACTTTATTACCTGGTGGAGAGGGCTACCCTCTTCCTCATCCCATGCTCTTGTAGGAGGGTTGTCCGGTGCGGTTGTGATGTCTGTTGGAGCAGATCACGTACTGTGGGGCTTTGGGCAGCTGTTAGAAGGTGAGATCACCGGCGTCACCAAAGTTCTGTTGGCCCTTTTTTTATCACCTCTGGCCGGTTTTTGGGTCGGTTTTATCCTGCAACGTATCACCCTGTTTCTCTTCCGTGCTGCCAGCCCTCTGCTAAACCGGGAACTGAGAGGCGCACAATGGTTATCCACCGCGGGCCTGGCCTTTGCCCATGGCGCGAACGATGCTCAGAAAAGTATGGGAATTCTGACGCTCTGCCTGCTGCTGAGCGGCCAGATTGACAGCTTTGAGGTGCCGCTATGGGTTATGCTGCTATGCGCATCAGCCATTACCTTGGGCACGGTACTCGGAGGTTGGAAGATCGTACGCACCCTGGCCTTTGCGATTTATAAAATCCGTCCGCTACACGCATTAAACTCCCAGATCACATCCGGTGGCGTGGTATTTATGGCCTCATTAATCGGCGCACCGGTCTCAACGACCCATGTGGTTTCATCGTCCATTATGGGGATCGGTGCTTCGGAACGGCCAAAAGCGGTACGCTGGAAAAAGGCCAAAGAGATCGCTGTAACCTGGCTGCTTACTATCCCAGGTTCTGCACTGGTCGCTATGTTCGCTTATGGATTACTCGCGTTATTACGCATGGTATAAAGGTTATGTTATGACAAAAAATAAGAAGATCAGCCTGCTGCAACGCCTGCTAAATCGCCTGATCCCGGTGCCACCTGACTTTTTCTCTTTTCTGGCGGAACAGAGCACCATGGTGACCGAAACCCTGCGCAACCTGGATCGCTATATGCAGCAGCCAGATCGTCACCTGGAAGATGTTCTGTCTGAGGATGAACATGCCGCAGATACCTTGAAAATCCGTAATCTGCACCAGCTGAATCGTGCCTTTTCCACCCCCATTGACCGGGAAGATATCTACCGTGCCATTGAAGCGCTGGATTGGATCATCACCCATTGTAAAAGTACGGTGAATGAGATGCGCGATCTGGATGTCGATCCCGATCAGCATATGCGCAGTATTGTCAGTGAGTTGTTAGCCGGATGCGAAGCGTTAGAGCGTGGCTTTAAAGCACTGGAGACTTATCCCGCCGATGGTGAAAAAGAAGCCCATGCGGCTCGTCATGCTCACCGTCGTATTGAGCGTATGTACCGCCATAGTCTGTCGGATCTTTTTCAAGGTGAAGTCACAACAGACATGCTGCGTAAACGGGAGATCTATCATCATCTGATGGACGGCTCCCGCCGCCTTCATGCTGCCGCGAATGTATTGCACGATATTATGGTCAAACTGGTTTAAAGCCAGAAGCCGAGACGCACTTGCGATAGGCTTTTATCTCCAACTGTATAAATACACACCATCTGCTACACTGCAGGACATTCAATTCTTACTGCAGTGACTGTCGCCTTTATGGAAAAGTTTGAACAGATCTACCAACGTGCCGCCGAACGCAAAGGCGGCTCAGACCCATTAGAAGCTCTACTGCCAGAATCCCTCGGCTCAGATGCGTTAGCCAAACTGGACGACAGCCGGTATCTGGCACAGTTTACCAAGTCTGTTTTTCAGTCCGGCTTTGTCTGGCGTGTGGTTGAGCAAAAATGGCCGGACTTTGAGCAGGTATTTTTTGCTTTTGAACCCCAAACCTTATTGCTCTTGAGTGACGAACAGTGGGAACAGAAAGCCAAAGACACCCGCATCATCCGCAATATGAGCAAGGTGATGACCATCAAGCACAATGCTCAGATGATCTATGACCTACAGTTTGAACACGGCAGTTTTGCCAAGTTTATCGCTCAGTGGCCCGATGACGATATTGTCGGCCTCTGGCAATATCTGAAAAAACAGGGCAAACGCCTCGGTGGTAATACCGGCCCTTACGCTTTACGACAGTTAGGCAAAGACACCTTTATCTTCTCCAACGATGTTTGGGGTTATCTGAAGGCCCATAAGGTGGTCAGCGCCAGCAGCCCAACCAGTATTAAAGCGATGAAAGAAGCCCAAGAAGCATTTAATCAGTGGCGGGAAGAATCCGGTCGAAGCCTGGCTCAGATCAGTAGGGTAATTGCATTAAGCACCGGTGATAATTACCAGTAGCAATCAGATACAGATACAGATACAGATACAGATACAGATACAGATACAGATACAGATACAGAAAAGGGTGACAATTTATATATTGTCACCCTTTTGTTTGTTATAGCAGTTATGCAGCGCTCTATATTCTGGAAGGATTCAGGACAATGCCAACTCAACCGCCTTGGCCGCATGCAGAGCTGTCGTATCATATAAAGGCACCTGTGTATGATTCTGCTGCACCAATAAAGCAATCTCTGTACAGCCCAAGATAATGGCTTGGGCTCCCTTTTCGGCCAGTTGATCAATCACCTCCAGATAAACCTGACGAGACTCTTCCCTGATCTCTCCCTGACACAGTTCCTGATAGATAATATGATGCACCTGCTCCTGCTCAGGCTCTTCCGGCACCAGCACCTCAATACAGAATTTATCCTTCAACCGTTGCTTATAAAATGCCTCTTGCATGGTAAACCCCGTCCCCAATAGACCCACCTTAGTGCAACCATCAGCCAGCAAAGCCTCAGCGGTAGCATCGGCAATATGCAGAATAGGGATTGAGATACCGGATTGAATCTCATCAGCGACCTTATGCATGGTATTGGTACAGATCAGCAGAAAATCGGCACCACCAGCCTCAACCTTCTGTGCGGCATCAGTCAGTATCTCCGCCGTTTGTTGCCATTGTCCCTGATGTTGCAGCTGCTCAATCTCGGCAAAATCCACACTATAGAGACAGATCTTTGCCGAGTGCAGGCCGCCCAATCTGGCCTTAACTTCCTGATTCAACGCCTGATAATAGCTGGCCGTGGATTCCCAACTCATACCGCCTAACATACCGATTGTCTTCATTATCTTCCCTACTCTCTCTCTAATTACCAGATATCTCAATGGCCCGCTATCTCGAATTACCTTCTATCTCTAATTGCTCGGCCATTTCTAACTGCCCGATATATAAAGTCACGCAGACTCAAAAATCAGGTCTAAATAAGATTAAACCAGTACAAAATAAACCGAACCCGCCGTTAACAGCGCCATCACACTATTAAACTGCAAGCGGCTTTTTTCATGGGTCAAAAAACGACCAATCGTACTACCAAAGCCTGCCCAGGCATTTTGCGTAAAACTCATCACCACAAAGGCCACCAATAAAATTTGTACCACTGACAGCCAGTAAGCCTCACCACTAACAGAAAAGGCCGACACCATAGAGAGTGACATGACCCAAGCCTTAGGGTTGAGATATTGAAACAGTGCAGCCTGCACTAAAGTAATCGGTTGTTGATCTGCCGCGCCTTCTGCCATTGCGCCACTGGTAAAGATTTTCCACGCCAGCCAAATAAGATAAGCCGCACCAGCCAGTTTTAACATCTGATGAAATAACGGCCATTGCTGGAACAACACGCCCAGACCCGCCGCCACCAGGGCTATCTGAGACGCCATACCCAAAATAATGCCGTAAACCGCAGGTAGAGTACGCCAATAACCAAACTGCGCCCCGGTCGCCGTCAGAATGACATTGTTTGGTCCCGGCGTACCTGCTGTGGATAACACAAACAAAGCCAGTGGCAGATAAAAGGTTTCCAGAGAAAAGGGCAGCCAGCTGCTATGCTCTATCGTCATGTTTTCATCTTCCTGTCATTGGACAAGATTCAATTGTCCCAATACAATTAACAGCAATCTTACATTGTCTTCATTGTCACTATAGTTTTATAGATACAATTATGACAATAACTTTATTGTCACCATGACAATAGCCACCAGTCAAAACCGCTTACACTGCACAGAGCAGGGACACGACAAGACAGTGACTTTTTAGCGAGATGTTTTGCTCTGGTAATAAATAGAGTGACAGCATGATGTGGACCCCAGATTTAGAACACTATAAAGGCCCTCGCTATACTGCTATTGCCGATGCGATGGCTGATGCCATTAAAAGTGGAGAGCTTAATGATGGCGATCGCCTGCCCACCCATAGGGCGCTGGCGGATCAACTGGGCGTGACAGTAGGTACCATCACCCGAGCCTATACCGAAGCGGAACGCCGTGGTTTTGTGAATGCCCGTGTCGGACGCGGTACCTTTATCGCCACACAACATACCCAAGGACAAAGATTTCGTATTCCCGGTGAAGCAGAACCCAATGCCGTGGATCTCAGGCTGAATCTTCCGGTAGCCAAAGACAGGGCGGATGTACTCAGTAAGGCAATGGCTGAGCTGGCGGCAGAACCCGAGCAGATGAATCGCCTACTGGGTTATCAGCCAGATATCGGTCTACCTGAGCATAGAGAACAGGCGGTGAACTGGTTAAAACAAACCGGCTTACATACCAGTGCCGACCAGATTGCTATCACCAACGGTGGCCAGCATGGCATTATGCTGACTTTACTGGCACTGACTCGCCCTGGAGACATTATTCTGTCGGAAGCGATGACCTATCCCGGTTTTATGGCAGTAACTCACCAACTTCATCTGCGTCCGCAGCCGGTCGCTATGGATGAGGAAGGCGTGATTCCATCAGCCTTTGAAGATGCCTGCAAGCAGTTCTCACCCAGAATTCTTTACTGCACACCAACCCTGCAAAACCCGACCAATGCGATTATGTCGGAAATTCGTCGGGAAGCCCTGGCCGATGTGGCCCGACGCTACAATGTGTGGATTATTGAAGACTCCGTTAACTCTAACCTGATCTCAGAAGCCCCAACACCTCTGGCAGAAATTGCACCGGATAAAGTGATCCATATTAATAGTGCCTCCAAAACCCTGGCAGCAGGTCTACGGGTAGGGTGGTTAGTATCCCCCCCAGAAGTGCGTCAACAGATCGCCAACGCCTTAAGAGCCAGCTGCTGGATGACCAGCCCTCTGTTAGCGGAAATTGCCAGTCGCTGGATCTCCAGCGGTTTAGCTCAGACACTACTGGAGCAACAGAAAGAGGAGCTTACACAGAGAAATCTGCTTCTGGATCAATACCTTGGGCCTTATGGCCTCCAGTCTAATCCCTATAGCCTGCATGCCTGGCTGGAATTGCCAGAGCTCTGGCGCAGCAGCGAATTTATCGCCGCCGCGGATAAGGAAAACGTGAAGGTGATTGGTGAGGATAGTTTTATTGTCGCCCAGTACCGGGCACCGCAAGCAATCCGACTGTCTTCCAGCTGTGCCTGGTCGCTAAACCATCTGGAAAAAGGATTAAAGGTATTAGCCAGATTATTACAGGAAGAGCCACAGCCAACACTGTCGGTATTCTGATCTTTTCGGGATCGGTGTGACGTATTACTGGAAATTAGCATGACTACAATCAGGAAACTCCCTGATTGCACACAACGTGCTATCAGGGAGATGATCTTACAAGGTCGAATTAGATAACAAACTTACCAGCTTCAGCTTTTAGATCACCGGCCAGATCAGACAGTTTGTGTACCTGCTGTTCACTTTCTTCAGCATCATGTGCCAGGTCGTCAGCAAAAGAGCGGATATTTTGCGTATTACTGTGAATTTCCTGGCTGATAGCTGCCTGCTGATTCGTCGCAGCCGCAATCTGTTCCGATAGTGTATTGATGTGTTGTACGGCACTTACGATCTCAGTCAGCATGTTCTGTGCCTGGATCGCGTCTTCCACACTGTCCTGTGCCAACTCACCACTGGAATTCATCAATTCGGTCGCTTGCAGTGCGGAGTTCTGTACCGACTCCATTACTTCCTGAATCTCACTGGTAGATGTACTGGTACGTTGCGACAGGTTGCGTACTTCATCGGCTACGACTGCAAAGCCACGACCGGCTTCACCAGCGCGAGCCGCTTCAATAGCTGCATTAAGGGCCAGCAAGTTAGTCTGCTCAGCAATCTCCTGAATACTGGTCAGAATATTGGTAATGCCCTGGGCGCTGTTATTCAGATCGGTCACCACCTGGCTGGCAGTGCTGAGTTTATCCGCTAGTTCTTTCACGGACTGCTGACTCTTATCGACCTGCTCAATACCCTGCTCACCCAGCTTCAGAGTGGTCTTCACCTGACTCGAGGTATTACCAACATGCCCCAGAATGCTTTCGGTCGCCAGAGATAACTGATCAATGGCATCGGCTACCTGAGTGGTCTGATTCTTCTGCTGATAGATCTTCTTGCTATTCTGCTCGGTCTTATCAGCAATGATGTCCGACTGCATCCCCAGATCAGAGGCAGTGTGCTCCAGCTTACTGATGATGGTATGCAGGTTGCCAATAAAGTGGTTAAAGTCATTAGCTATTTCTCCAATCTCATCTTTACTACGGGTATCAATACGCTTAGTCAGATCACCTTCTCCTTTCGCGATATAGCCCAAAGCACGCCCCATAGCATGCAGATCCCGCAGCAACACTTTTACCAGCACGGCGACAGTCAGCATAACAAAAACAAAGATTGCACTACCGATAATGATCTGCACCATTAAGGTTTCACTGAAGGCGGCCATCTCGGTGGCTTTGTCTACTTCAACGCCCAGTAGCCAGGAGGACTGTGGAATCTTAGTCAGATGAACCAGTTTGTCACCCTGCGGTGTTGATACTTCGATCAGGCGTCCTGCTGAAGCCAGGTTCTGTACCTGTTTATCCTGAATAGCAGGATAGAGATCTTGAATAGGCTTAAGCTGATAGGCTTTGTCGGAGTGGGCAATCAGGGTGCCCTGATCGTTTAACAAAAACAGTTGGCTGTTTTTACCAGATTCAAATCCAGTAATCTCTTTAAATAGATCTTTTAGCTGCAAATCGGCACCAATAATGCCCATGATCTGTCCGCTTCCCTGAAGAGGGCGGGCGATGGTAAAAGTCATCTCTTTGGTCGTGCGATCTTCATACGGCCCAATCAGCACCATCTTTTTCTCGGCCATACCCTTTTTGTACCATGGACGGGTTCTGGGGTCGTAACCATTAACAAACTTAGTATGGCCATTACTGCCGATACGGGTACCATCAGTTAGCCCGGCAAAGATAGCGATAAACTCTCCGGCTTCACGAGTCATTTTCAGCTGTTCGATAAAGCTTTCCTGCTGAGCTGGTCGACTGGCCAGGGTGTTCAATAGCTGGTACTTGGAAGATACCCAGCGTTCAACACCGGTACTGACCGCGTTAGAAACGCCCTGAACTCTATGCTCTACGTTCTCTTTGGTCAAACCTGATAGGCGGTAAGCGGAAAATCCGGTCAATGATATTGCGGTAATCAGTACCGCCAGGGTCGCCATAAGGATTATTTTGACCCCAAGAGAAAGCCCCTTCATCGTTTTTACTGTCCCTTGTTATGTTATTCAGTACGGACTAGCAGGGTGCCGGAGAGAGTCATTTCAGACGGGACTATTGAGTGCGTCTGATTCCCTTCAGCATGCTGCTCCTGGCTATCACCCTACCACTAATCTGTTAAGTAGGGAAAATCTAAAAAGATTACCAACAATACTAACAAGATGAGAAAAAATCACTTGGATCGATATTAAATGTTTGACGAAGCAAGAAAGCGCATAGAAAAGTTACAAGCAAAGAAAGCACTCAGAAGAAAACAGGACAAAGGCTATGGCAGATAATCCATTGCCCTGAATAAAGAGAGTCTAACCAGTGCGCGGCACGAATCATCGCTTTTACCACACGGATGGGTGTTGGGGTATTGTTCCACCCAGGGTTTGGATACACCAAAGACTTTTTCTGGGTTGTTTTTCCAGATCTCGTAGTCGGTTACAACCGGTACACCGATATCGTTAAATACCGCCTGTTAGTTCCAGTGTTCGCCCACGCAGTAGCCGTAGATAGTGCCGGCTCCATGGTCGCTGGCATCTGAGGTGGTGGCGTTACAGATAGCAGGGCATCGGCGACCTAGGTATCGCCTTTATGGGGTGCATAGAAACCTGAGTGGATATCACCGGCCACGAACCAGCTGACGGAAATATTCATCAGGCTACACAGAGTAGTCGCGGTGACAACGGCCAGCGTTTTTTTCATAAAGCTACAGCGTGACAGACCGTTAACAGTAGTGGAGCAGGAAAGTGCTTTTTACTCACCACCTATATCTCCTTTACTCACCACCTATATCTCCTTTACTCACCACCTATATCTCCGTTTTCACTAATATTTTTTGCGCTTGATTGGGTATTGCCGGTTAGAGTGGGTCAAGCGTAATCAGATTCTCAAAATAAAAAAGGCGCTTGCACTTCACCTCTGGTCAGAGAGGAAGTACAAGCGCCTTTGTTTGTGTTTTTATCTTGTTTTTATTTGCTGCTTTGTAGCTTTTGATCTGCCGGAGCCGCTTTTGGCACTATGGAAGATCTTGCTCTTACTGGGTCGAGCATCTTGTTTTTCTTAGTTATCTTGTTTAATGCATTGGCTATGCCATAAATAAAAAATCTTTATTAAACAAGTTATTATCTTGTTTTTTACTGAGTTTAAGTCCTATTGTGTCTGTTTTGTGTGCACTCGGATTGTTCATAAGCGCGCTATTGTGTCGCCTGATGGTGCAGTGCGTTTAGGCCTCAGCCTGCTAACGATATTCTCGGAAGCGATACGATAACCCGCATCCAGCAGGGCTTGCTCCAAAATAGCCGCACGGGCGGGTTCATTATCCACCAGCATTACGGACAGGTTGAGCTTAGGCATGCGTTGCATAGCTGAAACATCTACAGGGAAAATATACGACTGCGTTTAACACGGTGGTTTTGTATCAACTGAATCAATAGGATGAGTCCGCAAAAAACCAGAAGCGGGAGGCTGCCATATTGAGCATAGAGCGTATGCCCGTTCATCGACCAGACTTCACCACGGACTATCGCTTGTTCAAACTGAGGTGCTGTGGCTTTGATACGCCCCTGTGGATCAATAATAGCTGTCACACCATTATTGGTGCCCCGTAGCATATAGCGCCCATTTTCGGCGGCACGAACCTGAGCCATCTGTAGGTGTTGCAAAGGCCCTACCGAACGACCAAACCAGCTATCGTTGGAGATAGTAATCATCAGATCACTCTCTTTGGCCTGCTGACGAACAAACTCTGGATAGACCACCTCGTAGCAGATAAAAGGGGCGATATTCAGACCTTTAGCCTGTAACGATGGTTGATTATCATCACCTCTGACAAAACTGGACATGGGCAGGTTAAAAAAGTCGATAGCCCCTCGGAGCATGGCCTCTAACGGTACATATTCACCAAAAGGTACCAACTTCTGTTTACGATAAATACCATCACCATCGCCCCATACCAAGACACTATTATAGTATTGAGCCGGCTTGATAGAGGCAGGTGTTGCACGCTCTGGCAAACCGGTAATCAGGGCTGTATTTTCCGGCAGATCATCAATGACACGATTGAGATAGGCCCTGGACTGGCTGACCAATAAAGGCACCGCCGTTTCAGGCCACAGGATCAAATCAGCATTTTTAATATCCTGACTGAGGTTCAGATAGAGCTGCAGGAACTCATCACGATATTGGGGTTGCCACTTCTGGTTCTGATCAATATTACCCTGTACTAAGGCTACCTGAAGAGGCTGTTTGCGGCTGGTTTGTGTCCACTGCACACTGTTCAGTAAGTGAGCACCGGCAAAGACCACTACAATAAAAGCCACTAGAGTGCGCAGTTTTAAGCGTTGCTGAATAAAGCGATTCAGCATCACACCGGCCATTACCAGTATAAAGCTGGCCAGATAAACCCCTCCGGTGGGTAGCCAGGATGAGAGAGGAGAGTCGACCACGCTATTACCCAGATATAGCCAGGGAAAACCGGTCAATAGCCAACTGCGCAGCCATTCAAACACGACCCATAATGCAGGGAAGCACCAGACAGGGGAGATATGGTTAAACAGGCGTTGGAAAATAGCGACCTGAATAGCAGGTAGCAGGGATAACCCCATAACAAAGGCCAGAGTGAGCAACAGTGCCAACGGCATACCGGTAAAGCCAAAATCATGGATACTGATATAGACCCAGGAAGCGCCGTTACCAAAAAGACCTAAACCGAAGAACCAGCCTACGACAAAACCAGAGTGGTTGCGCTCCTGACTAATATTACGTCCCTGAATGGCAAACATCAGAATACAGATAGCCAACGGCGTAATATACCAGAACTGGAAAGGGGCAAAAGACAGTGGAACTAACCAGCCTGAAAAGGCGGCGAGTAGATAGCGATGCAACCCCTGTCGGGTTGAAACTTGCTGGAGCAGGCTGGAAATTGCCATTTTATTATTATATCCCTACTGTCTTGTATCTGGGCAGACTATCAAAAGCAGGCTTGGCTGAAAACTATCCGGTCAGTGGAAAATTGATAAAAGAGGAAAAAGGTGCGAAGAATAGGATACGCTGGCCGTTGACCAGAGTATCCCGGATAAGGATCAGTTATAGAGCAGCATGATCAGGCTTCTCTGCTCACCTGCAGCAGACGAATACGGCGATTGTCGGCGTTCAGCACCTTAAACTCCAGACCTTCCAACATGGTGCATTCGTTACGATCCGGCAGATGGCCAAAGCGCTGCATAATAATACCGCCGATGGTGTCGAAGTCTTCGTCACTGAATTCGGTGCGAAAGTGCTCGTTAAAGTCTTCAATAGGTGTCAGAGCTTTAACGATAAACTTATGTTCATCAATCGCACGGATATCCATATCATCTTCTTCGATGTCGTGCTCATCTTCAATCTCACCGACGATCTGTTCCAGCACATCCTCAATAGTTACCAGTCCTGCCACACCACCGTACTCATCAACCACAATAGCCATATGATTGCGATTGATACGGAACTCGCTCAAGAGGCTGTTCAGGCGCTTGGATTCAGGAATAAAGGTTGCAGGACGTAGAATCTCTTTCAGATCGAAGTCACTGCGATCTTTTTTCAGCATCAGTGGCAGCAGATCTTTTGCCAACAGGATGCCGATAATTTCATCTGGTGTTTCACCAATAACAGGAAAACGGGAATGCGTGGACTCAATAATGAGGGGAACAAAGCTTTCTGGTGTCAGATCGGCTTTAACCGCCACCATTTGTGAACGAGGAATCATAATATCCCGAACCTGCATCTCATTGATCTGCAGTGCACCTTCGATGATGTTCATCGCTTCGGCATCCAGCTTCAGGCGCTGTTCGGCATCTCGAATAAATTCGAGCAGCTCCCGACGGGTTTTAGGCTCACCTGTCAGGGAGGTCATGATATTTCTTAGCCAGGATCTTTCCTGACCGTTGCTCGATCGGTCTTCGCTCATGTGTTGCTTTCCTACTAGTCCTTAATCCAGATGATAAGGGTCTTTAATATTTAGGGTTGCCAGGAGATCGATTTCTAAACTTTCCATCTCTTCGGCTTCTTGTTCTTCTATATGGTCATAGCCCAATAAATGCAAGCAACCGTGAATAATCATATGGGCCCAATGATCATTCAGGGCTTTATTCTGTTCCTGTGCTTCCTGTTCCACGACATCAGCACAGACAATCAGATCACCGAGTAAGGGTAGTGCAACTTCCGGGGGTGACTCAAAGGGAAAGGATAAGACATTAGTCGGCTTGTCCTTTCCACGGTATTGATGATTCAGCGACTGGCTTTCCACAGGCTTAACAACCCTGATGGTAACCTCGTTACCGGTCTCCTCATGAGCATCCAGTACGCACTGCACCCAGCGGGTGAAATCAGCTTCGTCCGGTAGATTAGCGTTTTCGCAGGCCAGCTGTAAATCAATGATAGCGTCAATGGACATAAACTAGCTCTCAGTATCCGTTGGCTTCTGGTCTTCTGATGCGCTTTGTTGCGGCTCTACCTGAGTTGGTACTTCAGGTGCCGGTTGGGTTGGGACAACCGGTTGCTGCGCGGCTAACTGGGCTTGCTGGCGTGCGACTGCACGGGCTTTACGCTCTTCAGCCTCCTGAATTTGCGCCTGCGCTTCGTGTTTATCGTAGGCTTCAACAATACGTTGCACCATAGGGTGACGTACCACGTCCTTCGATTCAAAGCGGGTAACACCGATACCCTCTACTCCATCCAGTACATTCAACACATGTACCAGGCCGGATTTCTGCCCTTTTGGCAGATCAATCTGGGTCACGTCACCGGTAATCACCGCTGTAGAGCCAAAACCGATACGGGTCAGGAACATCTTCATCTGTTCACGAGTGGTGTTCTGACTTTCATCCAGAATGATAAAAGCGTTGTTCAATGTTCGACCACGCATATAGGCCAGAGGAGCGACTTCGATGACATTTTTTTCAATCAGTTTTGCCACCTGCTCAAAACCCAGCATCTCATAAAGAGCATCATAAAGCGGACGCAGGTATGGATCGACTTTCTGGGACAGATCACCCGGTAGGAAACCCAGCTTTTCACCGGCTTCCACCGCAGGACGCACCAGCAGAATACGACGGACTTCATCATTGGTCAGTGCTTCAACTGCACAGGCTACCGCCAGATAGGTTTTACCGGTACCGGCAGGACCCACACCAAAGTTAATATCATTGGTCATTACAGTGCGCACATAACGCTGCTGATTAGGGCCGCGAGGCTTGATGGTGCCCTTGGGTGTGCGCAAGGTGATCATCTCATCGGCCGAACCGACGCTATCTTGCTGAGCCTGTTTTTCCAGCTCTTCAATACCGGATTGCTGCAG
This sequence comes from Oceanospirillum beijerinckii DSM 7166, assembly GCF_000422425.1. Taxonomy (GTDB): domain Bacteria; phylum Pseudomonadota; class Gammaproteobacteria; order Pseudomonadales; family Halomonadaceae; genus Oceanospirillum; species Oceanospirillum beijerinckii. The sequence continues at coordinate 97,533 of NZ_KE383829.1, read as the reverse complement.
ATGAAGGTGGATCATCTCTGGCGTTAGCTCGGTACTGGCCGCTTCATCGTATAGAGTTTCAAGCAGGTGCGCTGCGGCACGTACTCGGTTCTGCTCACCGGCCAGCTGGAACTGATGGCTGCGGTTACGGATGATGATACTCATCCTGTTTTCAATCAGGCGAAGATGTTCGTCGTGAAGGCCACAAAGGTTGGCGAGTTGTTGAGCGTCGTGAGGTTCCAGTTCTATCTTGAGAATATGGGTTTGACTGTTCAAAATCTTTCCTGTTTGCCTTGAGCCGGTTAGCTGGAATCAAAACGGGTCTGTCTGCTATGGCACTGCACTGACAGAGGGACGCTATGACAGGTTACGCACCAATAAATCGATGTACTGAGTCACAGAGTGCTTGGCCAATATGACACTGTACTTACAATACAGAATAGCTTCTGTTGCGATTGCTCTGGTTGATCCAGGCGGATAGCAACGTTAACCCAGAGTATATTTTGGCTTCCAGCTTGTCCTTTGCGTTTTGTTATCAGTTGGTAAGTCAATCAGTTAACCGAAATGACGCGCTTCAGGGAAAGGGGCATTTTGAGGATGACTGATCGAACAAACTTTGTCGCACACGATATTCCCGTTATTATCAATGCGCTGGAATATCGTGCACAGGGTTTGTATACGGCATTTATCTATATAGCGTGCTATATGGTGCCTTACGTGAAAATTTAAAGTCGAGAGCTAGTAGCTGTTCTCATCAATCATCTCACCACGCAGAGAGTGCGGCAGTGCCTCGGTGATCTTCAGATCCACAAAACGACCAATCAGATCCATCGGATTTTCAGCACGGAAGTTCACCACACGGTTGTTCTCTGTACGGGCTTGCAACTGACCTGGATCTTTCTGTGAGAAGCCGGTCACCAGGCATCGTTCTACGCCACCAACCATACGGCGGGCAATCTGCATCGCCCGCTGGTTGATACGATCCTGCAAAATCTTCAGACGCTGCTTCTTCACCTCTTCCGGGGTGTTATCTTCCATATCGGAAGCAGGTGTACCCGGACGAGGGCTGTAGATGAAGCTGAAGGAGATATCGAAGCCGATCTCTGCAATCAGATCCATCGTGTCTTTAAAGTCTTCATCGGTTTCGTTCGGGAAGCCGACAATAAAGTCGGAAGAGAAGCAGATATCAGGACGTTTTTCCTTAATGCGCTTCATCTTGGCGATATACTCGTCACGGCTATGGCCACGCTTCATCGCAGTCAGAATGCGATCCGAACCGCTCTGTACCGGCAGGTGCAGATGGCTCACCAGCTCTGGGACTTCGGCGTAAACATCAATCAGACTATCGCTGAATTCTACCGGGTGAGAGGTGGTGAAACGGATGCGGTCGATACCGTCCACAGCTGCAACAAAGGTGATCAGCTCCGCCAGGTCGATCTCTTCACCTTCTGCGTTAAAACCACGATAGGCGTTAACGTTCTGACCCAGCAGATTGATTTCACGTACACCCTGTTCAGACAGGTGCACCACTTCTGCGATCACATCTTCAAACGGACGGGAAACCTCTTCACCACGAGTGTAAGGTACCACGCAGAAAGTGCAGTACTTGCTGCAGCCTTCCATAATAGAGACAAAAGCAGTCGCACCTTCCACCTTAGGAGCTGGCAGGCGATCAAACTTCTCGATCTCAGGGAAGGTCACGTCAACCACGGCTATTTTATTTTTCTTGGAAGCGTCGATCATCTCTGGCACACGGTGCAATGTTTGCGGACCAAAGATCACGTCAACAAAGTTGGCGCGTTTTCGGATATTGTCGCCTTCCTGACTTGCAACGCAACCACCGACACCAATCACCAGATCCGGGTTCTTCTCTTTCAGCTTTTTCCAACGCCCCAGCTGGTGAAATACCTTGTCCTGAGCTTTTTCACGGATGGAACAGGTGTTCAGAAGTACAACATCGGCTTCCTGCTCGTTATCGGTCAGTTCCAGCTCGTGGCTCTCGCCTAACAGATCTGCCATACGTGCGGAGTCATATTCATTCATCTGGCACCCGTGGGTTTTGATGAACAATTTTTTAGCCATGGATTACACCTGTATCAATATCGTGGAAAAGTGGTAAACGTGCGCCGATTGACCGCAGAAAATACCCGGAAATAGACGGCTCACCTTGAAAAACGCACCATTATACGAGCCTGATGGCACTGCGCCTAGCCTGTTGGACTAAAATATCTATAACTGCCGCAAAGGTATGATTACACAGCCTACGACACGGTATCTGGAGCTATGACCTGAGCCGTACCTAAAGCAAGGTTAACAGGCTGTCGGTTATTTTTATCATCAAGAGAGCAAGTCCGTGTCAGGGGAAGTTTTTCAGCACAGCTTTATGGTATTCTCCCGGCTCTTTGCAGAGTGATAAGGCGCTGTTTTTAAACAGTCGTCAGGGGTTAGGAATTCAGCTTTGGGAGCCACTATGGCCGACGCACAAACTATTTATCGGGTGATTTTTCTTAATAAGGATGAGGTTTACGAGCTGTATGCCCGCCAGATCTTTCAGGGCGACCTATTTGGTTTTCTGGAAGTAGAAGAGTTTATTTTCGGTGAACGCAGCCAGTTAGTAATCGATCCCGGTGAAGATAAGCTGAAACAGGAGTTTTCCGGAGTAAAGCGCAGCTATATCCCCTACAACTCCATTGTGCGTATCGATGAGGTGGAACGGGAAGGCGTAGCGAAGACCAGCGAGTGGAAACCCAACAGTAATGTGGCGCACTTTCCCAGTCGCCCCATGCCAACACCTCCAGATCAGGACCGTTAGAGTCTCTATGTTCTGCTGATAAATGTCTTTCAGGTCTAAAGCAGCAGTGAATTTTATCTGTGCATAAGCGATGATAAAGGCAATGCTATGCAGTGGACTGAGTCTGGTATTCTTGCTTAGTGAGACAGAACGCGCAATAGCGGCATCGAACCGCATAATTTGGAGCAAACATTATGGATAAAGCCTTCTGGCATCAGCGTTGGCAGGAAGGACGCATCGGCTTTCATCAGGATGAAGTGCACCCTGCATTGCCTGAATATTGGGATTATGCACCTCATGGGGCATCCGGTGTAGTCTTTGTTCCTCTGTGTGGGAAATCCAATGATATGGTCTGGCTGGCGCAACAGGGTTGGCAGGTCATTGGCGTTGAGCTGAGCGCTGTGGCTATTGAAGATTTTTTTGCTGCTCAGGGTCTGGTGCCTGAGCGTAGCGCAATAAATGAATCGCTTGCGCTCTATGAAGCCGGTGCTTACCGCCTTTACTGCGGTGATCTGTTTCACCTGCATCGAGATCAACTGGCAGAGGTGTGTGCGGTGTACGATAGAGCTTCCCTGGTGGCGCTGCCTGAACCGATGCGACATCGTTATGCCTTCCATCTGGCGCAGATGTTATCACCGGGTGTATCCATGCTGTTAATTAGCCTGGAGCATGAAAAGCCAACAGGACCTCCGTTCAGTGTTGAGCAGGAAGAGATTCAATGGCTGTTTGGTGCGAACTTCGAATTAAATCAGCAAGCTAAACTGCCCGAAGATGATCGCAACGTAGTGGATGTAGTATATCGTATGCGTCGTAAGGGAAGGCATAACGCCCCACGGGTGACGTCAAAACTACCGGCTTGACCAAGCTGACAACATTTAATACCAAACCGGATAAGTGGTTGTAGGTCGAAAAAGCCGCAAGGCGCCTTCCGACAATCATCCGATACCGGAGCCAATGTGGTGGCGCTTCGCTTATCCAACCTGCTCTGATATCAAGAAACTTATCGGGAATGGTATAAGTTGGCTCAAAAACAGATTTATTTTGAGCAGACGCTGCTCAAATTATCGGTTCTTGAGCAAAGTTTAAAATGCGTTGGTAATAAAAAATCCCCGGCATTGTAAAATACAATGCCGGGGATTTTTTTATCTCTGAAGCGGCTCTCTGAAGTAGCTCAGTGAGCGTTATTGAACGCTGGCAGCACCCGTCATCATCGCAGGCTGACCAACTTCGACCATATCCATAATAATACGGCCACCTTCTACCAGCTCAATATCATTATTTGGATCATCCTTAATCTCTTCCAGGTCATTCAGAGAATCCAGTGTTTCCTGATTTTTTGCCTTCCGACGCTGATTCTCCAAGGCCAATTGCTCCTCTTCAATGCGCTTACTATCTTCCTGACGGCTCTTCTCGTTCAGACTAATCGTCTTAATAGCACGGGTTTTCTCCAGAAGCGCTTTCTGCTTATTTAAGAAAATAAGATCTGGATCTGTCTTGGTGCGTTTGTCATGTCGATCCCGTAATTCCGATAGCCACAGCGGCAGATTGCTGTAGTCTTTGTGGCGTACGGCCTGAACCTTGTCCCATGGCAGAGCAAATTCCAGCGCACTTTCACCGACCTCATTACTGTCTACCAGGCTTGGGAACTGGATATCAGGCACAACCCCCATATGCTGAGTACTCTCACCTGAGATACGGTAGAACTTAGCGCGGGTCAGTTTCAGCTGACCGTGCTCTAATGGGGATACAGATTGCACAGTACCCTTACCAAAAGTCTGGCTGCCAATCACAATACCACGCTGGTAATCCTGAATTGCACCGGCAAAAATCTCAGACGCCGAGGCGCTCAGGCGGTTCACAAGCACTGCCATTGGACCTGAATGGGCCACACTGCGATCCGGGTCACCCAAAATATCGATACGACCATCGGCATTACGCACCTGTACAGTCGCGCCACGCTCGATAAACAAACCTACCAGAGAGTTGGCTTCCTGCAGCGCACCACCGCCGTTATTACGCAGATCGATAATCAAGCCATCGATACCTTCCTGCAGCAGCTCATCAATCAGCTTAGCGACATCACGGGTGGTACTACGATAATCTTCTTTACCCTGACGCCAGGCATCAAAGTCAACATAGAAAGCAGGGATATCAATGACACCAATACGCTGTGCCTGACCGTCTTTTTCCAGAGTAATAATGGATTTTTTTGCCGCCTGATCTTCAAGCTTCACCGTATTACGTACGATAGACAGCTCTTTGGTCTGGCTATTATCAGCAGCATTGGCTGGAATAACCTGCAAGCGTACGGTACTGGCTTTGGGACCACGAATCAGGTCAACCACCTCATCCAGTCGCCAGCCGATGACATCAACCATCTCACCATCTTTATCCTGGCCAACACCGACAATGCGATCCGCAGGTTTCAACTCTCCAGCCAGGTCTGCAGGGCCACCCGGCACCAGACTCACCACCTTGGTAAACTCATCTTCCATCTGTAACAGCGCACCGATGCCTTCCAAAGACAGCTTCATACGGATATTGAAAGTCTCAGAGCTTCTTGGCGATTGGTACTGAGTATGTGGATCGTATAACTGAGTATAGGCATTCATAAAGATCTGAAACACGTCCTCACCACGGGTTTGACTAACGCGGTTTAGCTGGTTTTCCAGACGGCGTTTCAGGGTCTTTTTTGCCTCTTCCAGGGTTTTACCGGATAGCTTCAAGCTTAACAGACTGTTTTTCAGGCGCTTTTGCCACAGCTGATCCAGCTCTTTTTCAGAATCCGCCCAAGAAAGAGATTCACGATCAAGCAGCAGGCTTTCATCGGTATCAAAGCTGAAATCTTCAGGGAACTGCTCCAGGTTATCCAGCTGGTTTTGTAACCGGGCCAGTACTTTTTCCTGATATAAGTTGTAGATAGTAAAAGCGGCTTCCAGATTACCCTCTTCCAGATCGTCATCCAGACGGGTTCGGAAACGGTTAAAGCGATTGATATCTTTCTGGGTAAAATAAGCTTTTGAGCCATCCAGCTGATCCAGATAATGATCAAAAATCTGAATAGATAAGCCGTCGTTTAGGGTGACCTTTTTATAATGGCCATAACCCAGACGCTCCACGACGGCCTGGGTAGCCTTTTCCTGAGCAGGAGAAGGTTCTAGTGTCTCTGAACGCTGAACTTCGCTGTACGCATAACCGGATGTCAGGGTTGATAGCAGGAGTAGCACAGCACCAAGCCGGTTCATGGACCGATGGGCAACCTTGAAAAACATCTAAATCTCCGCAAGTGTCGGCTAAATGAGCCTTTCAGTAATATTTTAGTCTTCTGTCAACGCATTGGATCAGAAATCAGACAGACTTTGTTATAGTACACTATGAGCCTTAGTTTGGTTCATCTTTCATAAAATAGGAAATTTCCTTCTGATTCAACCTGTTCTTGGGTGTTTTGATGACTGAGTTCGATTTTAACCAGCAGCTGCTTGATTTTTTAAATCAATCCCCGACTCCATTTCACGCCACGCAGACCATGCTGACGGCTTTTACCGCTCAGGGGTATCAGCAACTGAATGAACGCGATGCCTGGTCATTGCAACCAGGAGGTCGTTATGTAGTGACCCGAAACGGCTCTTCGATTATAGCCTTTACATTGCCTTGCGATCCTTTGAAGACAGGGTTCAGAATGTTAGGCGCTCATACTGACAGCCCTTGCTTAAAAGTGAAGTCACAACCGGATCTTATAGGGCAAGGCTATCTGCGTCTTGGAGTGGAAGTGTACGGTGGTGCAATTCTGAGCACCTGGTTTGACCGGGACCTATCCATTGCTGGCCGGGTATCGTATCAATCTTCTAAGGGCGGAGTGGCCCATGCGCTGATCAACTTTGAACATGCCGTGGGTATTATCCCCAATCTGGCCATTCACCTGAACCGTGAGGTGAATAAAGGTGTTGAGATTAACGCACAGACCAATTTGCCTGTATTGTTGATGCAGCAATCGGAAGAAAGTAATCAGGGGCAGGCAGGCCAGCAGGACTTTAATCAGTTGCTGTTGGAGCAGCTGAGAAAGCAGGGCATCGAGGATGTAGCACTGATACTGGAACACGAATGCTTTCTGTATGATACTCAGTCAGCCTCTTTGCTTGGCGTAAAAGGTGATTTTATCGCTTCAGCGCGACTGGATAATTTACTGAGCTGCTATATCGCTATGCAGTCACTGCTCTCGGCTCCTGAGAATGTACCGTCTTTGCTGGTATGCAACGATCATGAGGAAGTGGGTAGTATGAGCGCATCGGGGGCTCAGGGACCTTTCCTCCAGTCCGTACTGAAGCGTATTGCCGATTCAGAAGAGCGTTATCAACAAATGCTGGCGGCTTCAATGATGATCTCTTGTGATAATGCCCATGGCATTCATCCGAATTACGCCAGTTACCATGATAATAATCATGCCCCATTATTAAATGCCGGTCCTGTCATCAAGCTTAATGCTAATCAGCGCTATGCAACCAATAGCGAAACATCAGCTTGGTTTCGTTTGGTCTGCCAGCAGATGGATGTGCCGGTACAAAGCTTCATTATGCGCAGCGATCTGGCTTGTGGCAGCACAATAGGCCCTCTGACCGCAGCTGAGCTGGGTGTAAGAACACTGGATATTGGTGTACCTCAGTTTGCGATGCATTCCATTCGCGAAATGGCCGGTAGCAAAGATGCCCATTATTTATATCGGGCGTTGCAACAGTTCCTTGCATTAAAAAATATAGGGTAACTTGGACCTGGAGCGAAGATCAGCGTCGAGCGGATTGCATTATGCAGTTCGCTTGCACGGGGTAAGCTAAAGACTATATTCAGTTTATAGACAGATAGTTCATTTTCAGACAGATAATGACTTCAGTTGAACAGAAGGTTGGGTCACTGTTCAGATAGGGAAATTTCAGGCATAAAAAAACCGGCTCTTGCCGGTATCTGTTATGAAGACTGCCTTAAGATTGGCTCCCCGAGCAGGACTCGAACCTGCGACCAATAGATTAACAGTCTACTGCTCTACCAACTGAGCTATCAGGGAACTTCGCACAACCTTCGGGCGCAAATTATACTGATGATAGAAAAAGCGTCAACATTTTTTTATAGTTATTAGCGGCTTAGCAGTTTTTTGCCTAGTAGGCTATCGAATAAATTATTTCTTCTATAACAGGCATTGCACGTTATCTGAAGGTTGAGAGGTTCTTCTCAGAATCGACCCAGTATTTTGATTCGCTACAGGTTACAACAGTGACAATGCTTGGCCTGTTTCCTTGAAGGTACCCTCTTTGGCCTAAAGATGCCATATTGAGGTGCTGAGAGCATTGTGCACCGCTATTTCTGGTCTATCCGGCTGCGGCACACAAGATGTTGATTTCCCGATGAAGTGTATAAATCTTACCAAGATGACATAGTCTCTTGAGGCATGAAATACGAGCGCTGGCGATGAATATTTCAAAGAACTTTAAACTGAGCTTTTCTACTCAAGGTCTGTCAGCAGTAGGGTTATCTTCCTCACTGCTGCTATCTCCGGCAATGCTGACCCTCTGGCCTTCATGGGCCAAGGCAGATGAACCGGCAGGAAACATTGTCATCAGCACCGGGCAGAATCAAGTCATTCATGCCGATGGCTCAACTGAAAAATTGAAAACCCGCTCAAAGGTCTTCAGTGGCGATACCATCAAGACCGGAAAAAAAGGGCGTATTCATATCCGTTTCTCTGACGGTAGTATTCTATCGTTAAAGCCGAATACAGAGTTCAAAGTGAATGAGTATCGCTTTAAACCAGACGCTGAGAGCAATGGTAAAGCAGACTATTCACTGGTTGTCGGTGGAATGCGCACACTTACAGGACTGATTGGTAAGAAGCAGAAAGAAAACTATAAGGTTAAGACCGCAGTTGCCACCATTGGTATCCGAGGCACCAGTTATAACGCTGTGCTGGTGACACCGGAAAGTGTTGCAGAGGAACTGGACAATATTGCCACAGGTCTTTACCTCGGTGTTGATTCTGGACAGGTTATTCTGTTTAACCAGGTCGGTGATCAGCTACTGGATGAGGGCGAATTTGGTTACGCCGCATCTGCAAATAGTTCTATCCAGAAAACTCTGCTTCCATTTCCTGTTTTACAGCAGAGCTTCCAATCGCCTGACAGTAGTAGTGAAGATACAGGACAAGAAGATGATACCGGAGAGAGTGATTCGGAAAGCGGCTCTGAGAAAAGTACTTCCGCTAAAGACGGCTCTGAAGGTGATACCTCGTCAAAAGATAGACAGTCTTCAGATTCTGAAGAAAGTGAATCAACAAATCACTCAGCCCGAAGCCGTAGCGCATCTTCAAGCTCTCAAAGTACAAACAGTCAGTCTAATTCCAACCACTCTGGTACTGATACAGGGAACGAGGGCGGCTCTGACGGATCGGGCCTAGGTGATGATACCGACATTGCTGATATTAATGATCAAACAGATTCCGGAGACAACTCCCAAGGCAGAACAGATGACAGAGGGCCCAGCGAAAGCACTGATGTACCCGATGTGAACGATTTTGACGGCGATGCTAATGAGATCCCGGAACTGGAGGATTTAGCAGATGCCAATGCCGAAGCATCATCTGAGACAGAAAGCGGCACTGGAAACGACCCCATCTTACAGCAGGACACACAAAGCTCAGATCTGGGCGATGTGATAAATACGGTTGAAAGTGGTCGAACCGGTAGCAGCTCTGACGACGACTCTGCAACCAGTTCATCAGGTGAACCTCCAGCCCAAAATAGTGGCCAGGTCACTTTACTAGATATCACTATCAATGGTTTTGCAAATGATGTACTGAATCAGGGACTCCAGGATGGAGACCAGAATACCGGCTCAGGAAACAACCAGAAAGATGGGGAGCAGGCTCTGGCGGGGATTAGTAACGATGCCGATAATGGTAAGAGTTTAGTGATTGAAGCCAGTGGCGATAGCAATTCTGTAATCACACCTGAGCCAGAACCTGAGCCAGAACCTGAACCAGAGCCAGAGCCAGAGCCAGAGCCAGAGCCTGAACCTGAGCCAGAGCCAGAACCTGAGCCAGAACCTGAGCCAGAACCTGAACCTGAACCTGAGCCAGAGCCAGAGCCAGAGCCAGAGCCAGAACCTGAGCCAGAACCTGAGCCAGAGCCAGAGCCAGAACCTGAGCCAGAACCTGAGCCAGAACCTGAGCCAGAACCTGAGCCAGAGCCAGAGCCAGAACCCGAGCCAGAGCCAGAGCCAGAACCCGAGCCAGAGCCAGAACCCGAGCCAGAGCCAGAACCTGACACCGGTGGCGGTGGCGGTGGCGGCGGCGGCGGCGGCGGCGGCGGCGGCGGCGGCGGCGGCGGCGGCGGCGGCGGCTCGCCTGCTGTCACCACTACCTCTCCCGCTATTACCGGGACTGTATTAAAAGTGAGCTACGCCTCAGGGAGCAATCAACCTAGGTCTAATACACTCACCCTGGGTAATGATGACGGCAGCGCCCTGACACTGGCTAAGACACCATCAGGTATATCCGGTACAGCCTATTCCGGATCTAACACTGATAACTCTTTTTCGTTTGATGCCTCAAACGGAGCAGACAGTAATGCCACTGATGGGGCAGGGAGCTTATCGGATACAGGAAAGCGTGTGTATTGGGGCAAATGGACATCAGGATGGAAAGTGGATATTGAGGGCAATGAAGCAGCAGTTTCAGGCGCTCTACATTATATCTACAGCCCTGATGTGACATCTGTTGCGGATCTGGGGCAGAAAGTAGCGAATGAAGGGCGTCGCGTTATCTATCAGCTGACAACATCAGGCACAGCCCCAACCGATGAGAATGGAGCTTCAATAGGCAACTGGAGCAGTGGCCTGGCAACATTTGACTTTTCTGCTTCTGGCACAGAATCACTGAGCTCTCTTGAGCTTAAATTAGCACTGAGTAGCGGTGGAAGCCTGAATGTCAGCGGAGCAGGCACCGGCCTTATCATGTCGTCGCAGGAACAAAATACGATATTAACAGGCACCACCTGTCCACCAGGTGCTTCCTGCTTCAATGCAGATACCTATGATGGCTTGTTAAATTACTCTTTTGTTGGGACAGCGGCAGACCGTCTGGCGGGCAGTTATCATTTATACGATAGTAATAATTCAAGCGCTTTCAACTCTGCGGTTGGCACCCTGGTATTTGACCAGATACCAGATAGCACTGTGAATTATCAGCTGGTCTTCCCTCTATCGATGATCAGCCAAGAGAGCAGCCAGGAGATCAGGCAGCTTGATATCCTGGCCAATAGCCAGGCTCAGGTGCTGTTATCGGATACCAGTCATTATGACTTTACGATGATGAGCTACACTTCTGGAACGGATTATTACCGGTTTGATGGCGATGGCAGTTCGCTGATCTATGGCAGCGCCAGCGACAGTGGGTCAGCGGTCAGCAACCGGATTCATTGGGGGAAATGGTCATCACAAAGCTGGAGCGCATCCTATACAGATGACTCTGAGTCTGAGGGTGGCAGCTATAGCGCTGACAACATGTTACCGCTGTTCTTTACCTCGTCCGACAGCATAACACAAACACTACCTTCTTCCGGGCGCTTTAAATATAGCCCTGCCAGCACATCTGAAATTCTGCTGATCAATAGCCAGAACCAACTATTATCAGCCAGCGATAGTTACTTTGTCGTGGATTATGGTAAGGCTGACATCACAGATTTCAGTCTCAAGTTCAGCTCTGACGAGACCAGCTATAACTACAGCCTTTATCCTTCCGGCGCGTCTTTAGCTAGCAGTATGACATTGGATCTGCAGGATGAAAGTGCTAATAGCGGTTCCGTTCATCTGCAACTGGCGGGCGAAGATGCAGACAGAGCTCTTGCGAGCTTTAGCCTTACAACCTACGGTAATGATGGCAATATCTATGGCGTGGGAGGGTATTATGGTCAGGCGATAACAGATGCCGATCTGCCCGATAATACGGTTGTTTTGGGAAGCTTCCTGAATAGTGATGCAGGTGATCATGGTTATCTTGTGGATACGGAGATAACCTCTGCAGGCAGCACTTTTAAGAGCAATGGACTCTTTGCAGATAAGCCCCTGTATACAGGCAGTATATTAGCCACAGATATTAATAGCAGCTCTGCTTCTGGTTTATTTTGCAATCTTAGTAGCTGCGCCATAGATTTTTCTTCCGCCACGGTAGCTGAGTCAGCTCAAGACAGTGCTTTTGGTATCTCCTATGGCCGCCTGAATGGCAACTGGAATACGGTGACTGGTGTAGATGGACAAAGTAATGACATCGTTGCTTATTCAGCGCGTGATTTTCATTATGTTTATTCAACGGATCGTACGACACAGAGTGAACTGGACGCCCTATCTGGATTCAAACTGTATACCGTATCGGGTGGTACTCAACCGACGAACCTTGCTAATACGGTAGGGTATTCTCCGGAATCAGGTTACGGCGTTGTCCAGTTTGGCTCAACCGCTGGCACAGGTCATCTGCACACACTAAACGCAGATACCTATGTCACCACCGACTGGGCTCTGGATGCCAACGCTAACGATTTCAACTACTCGGAGGCGTCTCATTCAACAGGTATAACAAGCAATACAGGAGGTATTGCCTACAGCTTTGCTGGTGATAGCGGCCAGAGAATCATCGTGTCATACGAAGCCAGTGTATCCGGTGGCCTGCAAAGTGGCGCTCTGGTATACAGCGAAACCGGTGTCAATAACTACAGTTATCAATTTGTATTACCAGGTGGCGCCTCTCCATCCATTGAGTTTATGCATGGAGGAAGCGGTCAGGTTATCACTGCAGCAGAAGGTCTCTCTCCAGCATATGCTGTATTTGATAACGCATCCTCTGTCGGCCAGCTGCTCCGGGCTCCGGGGTATGCCAGTGACTCTGCAGTGCTGGGTCAGCTTGATGGTGACTATCTTGAATGGGGTTATTGGGGCAGTGACGTTTCTATCACGGCAGCAGATACAGGCGTGGGTAATGGGTATGCAAAACCAGTTTTTTACTCCGTTGCCAAAAGCGTGCTGTCTTCCTCTGAACTGACAGCCTTAAGCAGCATGGGAGAAGTGACATATCGACCTGGTGCCGGTCATATTTTTCTGACCGACGGCACCACTTCAGCCAGCGTGACGGACAGCGAAATTAAGTTTAATTTCGCCAGCCAGCAGGTGACAGGCTTTTCTCTCGATCTGAATCACTCCGGTACAAGCTATCAATATGTAGCAGAAAATTTACCTCTAAGCCTGGACAGCTCCGTATTTGACAGTGAAGGTCATACGATGACACTGTCTATTACAGAAAATAAGCTGTCTCTGCCTGATAATGGTGAAGCCAACTTAAGATTCTCCGGCAGCGAGGCTGACTACCTATTGGCCAGCTATCTGCTGCCAACAAGCGGAGATATGCTGTATGGCGCAGGTGGTTATCAGGCATTAAAACCAGCAACAGGCCTGGCTAATGTTGCTTTTGCGACGTATGGCGCTTCTGATGGCGGTGCACCTTATACAGCTTCAGCTGTTGCTCTGGATACAGCCGAACCAGGAACCAGTTTCAACCTGCAAACCATTAACGATATTGGCAATGTTCCTGTTTCCGGGCAAACAATGTCCAGTGACTGGGATAGTGATGGTTCGTTCAGTATTGATACTTCATCCGGTCAGGCGTCACTATCTCAGGATGGAGGCGTTAGCTCCGGTTCCGAGGCTTTAAACTGGGGATTCTGGTCTGGCGCATCTAGCCTCAATGTGACTCGCAGCGGTAGTTCAAAGCTGACTGAAGGTTTCCATTATGTGTATAGCCCGAATGTTAATAATTTGTCCACAGTCAGTGGTAACACATCCGGACTGATTCGTTATACCGGCGTGGGAACTAATCCTACAGATCTTTCAGGTACAGGTGGCAGTCTGAATGGTGTTCAGTTATTGCTGGATTATAGCAAGCAGGAACTGGTCGCTCTGGATATCTCTTTATCACATGGCAACACTGACTGGTCTGTATATAAGGCCGGAGCCCCGGTGAGCCTGGCATCAACCAAAGATAATAACTGGCAGACCATCAGTCTGATTGCTGATAGTTCAGGTACAAGCATGGCCGGAACAGCCAGTATCAGTCTGATCGGAAATACCGGAGACCTGCTAAGCGGCAGTTATCAGCTATCAGAAGTTGAGGGCAGTGGACGTCTTGTTGGGGTGTTTGGTTTACAACAAACAGCTCTGGATACTCTGACTGAAACGCTATTCCTGCCTGTTCCAGTGAACCAGAATGGTACTCATCAGATTGAATTGATTAATGCCAGCGGGCTGACAGCTTATACCTCGCTCAATTCAGCTTATGGCCTGCCGGGGTATCTGGATATTGCAGGCGCTTGTGGGGGCTCTGCTTCTGACAGCTGTCGGCTACTCACTTACGATGGCACTCTTGATAGCAATAGGGTCAACCAGAATTCAGTTGTAACCTGGGGTTACTGGGATAGTTCAAACTGGCAAGTCAGCTCTGATAATGTATCAGCATCAGCCATAACGGATACTAAACTTCCGTTTATTATCAGCCCCTCTGTTCAATCATTTGATACTGGCATCTCCCTGAAAGGTGGAGTACTCACTGCAAACAGCAGCGATATGCAGGTAATGGGCGGAACTTCTCCATATAATTTGAGCAGTGAACTCTATATCGACTTTGCTGCAATGCAGATTATGCATGCTGAGGTCTCTTTTGAGGAGCAACCTATAGATGCGTCCACAATTAACTATAACTTTGGCACGAATACCCCCATCAGCCTGACTGGAAGTGATACATCAGTAGCTTTCAGCCTGGACCGGAATGATAGTGGGAATGGCAGTGGAAAAATGTCCGTATCGCTATTGGGAACAGATTCTGCAGATAGTATCCATGACGCTATGTCCGCATTTGTATTGTCTGATACTGACACCAATACAGACTTTTATGGCACAGCCGCTTATAAGCTGTCCTCCCCCCAAACACCATCAACCAGCGACTCAGGTCTACAGGTCTTAGCCGGTTATCAGAGCAGCAATGGCAGTACATCTTCTTTGGCAGCAATTGACACCGATAGCCGGGTTCACTTGGACAGTTCTAGCTCAGGGCCTGTTATGATATCAACCGGGCATAATACCGACAGCAACTGTAGCGGTTGTGCTGTTATGTCCGGCTCAATTAAAGCAGACTCTCTTGAAAGCGCCAACAGTGTATCCGCCTCAACACTGGATGTGTCCTGGGGGCGCTGGGCCAGCCCGGATATGGAAGGCTCTCTAGCTAAAACAGATATGCAACTGCGGCAGTTACACTTTATTCAGACCCATGACAGAACACCGGATAGTAATATTCAGAACCTAGCGGCTGAAAACCCTACTGGAACAATCAATTATAGCCTGATTGGTGGTAGTAATCCGGTGAACCAGACAGGAATGGAAGGCAGTTATGACTCAGTCAGTATGGGGGTTGATTTTGGTAGTCAGCAGATTCAGTCATTCAATATTAATATGACTTTTGGGAACGATACACTCAGCCTGCAGAATACTGATAATATTGCCGTCGATATAAACCCTATTCTGGAGGGTGGTGCTATTTCTATCGAAAGCACTGACAAGATGTACTCCGGTTCCGCTCACGCGGCATTTGTGGGAAGTCTGATTACCGTGCCTAATACCAGCCTTGAGGCACCTCAGGGCGTTATCAGTGCATTTGGTGCTCAAAGCAGCAGCGATACAGTATCCGGTGCAGTGCTGTTAGGTAACCCGACGCAAATACCTTGATTATCACTTCTGACTTAACGTCATAGATAGTCCATATAAAAAGCCGGGGTTATGCCCGGCTTTTAGGTTATTTTGATACAAGTGATCCGCTTTACACCGCCAGATACTCCATTTAGAGTAAGTCCTATTTACTGGTATGAGTAAATACACCATCCCAATCATCCCCCGGAGGCGCCTCACGGTAGTGCTGAACTCGCTCAAGATAGACATCGTAAAGCAGATGCTGATCCACTTCCTTTAACTCATTCAGCAAACGCTCTGCATAGCCCCACTGCTGATTTTTGAAAAACTCCAAAGCCTGATGAAACTTTTCTAAGTTTTCAGTGGTTTTTTGATCCAGCATACCTTTCAGGCCTATCGGCTCGAAGATAGCAACCGGTTCATGCTTACCTTTTACCCTTACCAGATCCAATTGACGGTATTCGTACTCAGAAGCCGCTGCAGCGGTTGTTTCACTCACCATAAGGTCTACACCATATTGTTTGGTCAAACCTTCCAGACGGGAGCCCAGGTTCACTGCATCACCTAAAACGGTATAAGCCATACGGAACTCAGACCCCATGTTCCCTACATTCATCATCCCGATATTCAGACCAACACCGATTCGCAGCTCAGGCCAGCCTCTTTTTTTAAACTCAGGACCCAGTTCATGCATCACCCTGATCATCTCAAGCCCTGCCTTTACACCATGACTGGCATGCTTAGGATCATTTAGTGGGGCGCCCCAGAACGCCATCACTGCATCCCCCATGTACTTATCAATGGTTCCCCTGTGATCATGAATCACACCTGTGATGGGTGTTAGAAAAGCGTTCATCAGACGGGTGAGCTCTTCTGGAGTCAGACCTTCAGAAATCGTAGTAAAACCCCGTACATCAGAAAAGAGTACCGTCATATCCCGGCTTTCACCCTCCAGACTGATACTACCAGGATCCTGATCCATCTCATCTACTAGCTCAGGTGGCACATACTGACCAAATAGCCGGGTCAACTGGCGCTTACCCCTAGACTCAATCAAATAGCCGTAGGCCAACTGATAGGCAATAATAGAGGCACTCAGCAATAAAGGTGTTGCTAATGGAAAAACCCAATTGTAGTCGGTCCATAACCAGAGATTACCCGACCAGATACAGATAAAAATCAGACTACCGCCCACCAGGATAAAGATAGGCTGCACCCTAGGCAGAGCAAAAGTGAGTAGCAAACCAAGCACAATAATCAGCAGAATCTCACCACCAATCGTGTAAGCCGGTTGATGCTTAAAGGATTGATGCAAGATACCGGCAATCAGGTTAGCGTGCACCTCAACCCCAGGATACACACTCTCAATAGGCGTGGTCCGCAAATCCAATAAGCCTGGTGCACTGGCACCAAACAGCACGATAGCTCCTTCCAGCTTCTCTTTAGGCACGGTCTGGCGGAACACATCAATCACAGAGATATATTCAAAGGTTCCTCTGCCTCCGTGATAAGGTACTAAAGCCCCCCCGTGGTTATCCACAGGGATCTGAAAGCCGCCAATATCCAGCGCCTCCAGCAGAGGGTTTTCCTCATCGCCACTGACAATCATTTCAACAGGTGGGTTATCCAACAGGCTGCGCACAACACCTAGCGATAACGATTGAAAGTATTGGCCTTTGTACTCCTGCAACATAGGAACTTTACGGAATACACCATCATCACCTACCAAGGGATTATCAAAGAAGCCTCCTGACATCGCACTGCTTTGTAAGATAGGCTGATTGGCAGAGAAGCGGTGAGCTTTAGGGATGGGAAAATACTTAGGCTCAATTGGACTGACAATCTCTAAAGATGCTGGCAGCTGACCAACGGAAGGCGTTTGCTCTTCAGGCTCCTGATCCATATAAAAACCTAATACCGCAGGAATCTGAGAGAGCAGGTCAGCAAACTGCCTATCACCATTCATCTCTTCAATCAAAGGCTCCAGGGTGTCTTTCAACTCAGGTCTTTGTGCCAGCATATTGGTCAACACTTCATTCGCCCCCTGCCGATCAGGCTCGGCAAAGACGATATCGAAGCCAATTGTACTGATCTCATACTCAGAAAAGAGAATGTAGAGCATCTGAGCGATATATTCCCTGGGCCAGGGAAACTGACCGATCTCCCGCAGACTGTCTTCATCAATATCCACAATCACAATTTGAGGATCGCCTTCATTTGGCAGCGTTTGATTGATACGGATATCATAGGTGAGCTGCTCAATGCGGCTGAAAACCGAGAAACTCCAGTAACCGGTAGCATGCAAAAGAAAAATCAGCATGATAAGCAGGCTACCTGCCGGGCGAATCAGTCGAAGAAGAGTTTTGGGTGCTGATGTCATGCCGATATCCAATAATTGATGATAAAGACGTCCCCTATCATACCAACTTCTGCCAGCCAGCATTGGAGACTTTCTCATCCGATGCATGACTCAATGATCTAACATCAGGTATGCAAAGAAATATCAGGGGCGATATAGATTAAGGGTATCACAGGCTTATTACCTGGAAGCGGAATTTATCCCGTTGCATCTATTTTTGGCAGGCATAAAAAAACCGCTCATTGAGCGGTTTTTTTAATATGGTGGCTATGGCGGGACTTGAACCTGCGACCCCAGCATTATGAGTGCTGTGCTCTAACCAACTGAGCTACATAGCCTAAATCTGTGGAAAAACTGTTAACAACCTGTTCCAGTCATTGAACAACTTTTCTGAAAATGGTGGCTATGGCGGGACTTGAACCTGCGACCCCAGCATTATGAGTGCTGTGCTCTAACCAGCTGAGCTACATAGCCAATTTCGGGTGCAGATTATAAGGATATCTGCACCACGTGCAAGCTTTATTTTATAATTATATGAAAAAGATTATACATTGAAGCGGAAGTGGATCACGTCGCCATCCTGAACGATGTAATCTTTACCTTCCAGACGCCATTTTCCAGCCTCTTTTGCACCTTGCTCGCCCTTGTATTCGACAAACTCATTGTAACCTACGATTTCAGCACGGATAAAGCCGCGTTGGAAGTCAGTATGGATCACACCAGCAGCCTCAGGGGCGGTAGCACCCACTTTAACGGTCCAGGCACGGACTTCTTTTACGCCTGCAGTAAAGTAAGTCTGTAGGCCCAGCAGGCCGTAACCGGCACGGATAACACGATCCAGACCCGGCTCTTCCATTCCCATATCAGCCAGGAACATTTCACGCTCTTCGTCGTCCAGCTCTGCAATCTCTGCTTCCAGCTTGTTGCATACCGGTACTACGATAGCATCTTCATCTGCTGCAATACCTTTTACCACATCCAGATAAGGGTTGTTTTCAAAACCGTCTTCGTCCACGTTGGCGATATACATGGTCGGCTTAACGGTCAGGAAGTTATAAGATTTTAGCTGCTTACGTTCATCATCGCTCAGGCCAAAGCTGCGCAGCGGCTTGCCTTCTTCCAGGTGTGGCTGGATTTTTTCCAGCAACTCTTTCTGGGCTTTAGCTTCTTTGTCGCCACTCTTAGCGATCTTAGTGTAACGATGAATCGCTTTTTCAACCGATTCCAGATCCGCCAGAGCCAGCTCCATATTGATGATTTCAATATCGGCCGCCGGATCAACACGATTGGCTACGTGAATCACGTTTTCATTTTCGAAACAGCGTACCACGTGAGCGATAGCATCGGTTTCACGGATATTAGCCAGGAATTTGTTACCCAGGCCTTCACCCTTAGAAGCCCCTTCAACCAGACCGGCGATATCCACAAATTCCATGGTCGTTGGTAACACTTTTTCCGGGTTTACGATCTCAGCCAGTACATCCAGACGCGGATCCGGCATAGGTACGATGCCAGTATTCGGCTCAATGGTACAGAATGGGAAGTTCTCGGCATCAATGCCAGACTTGGTTAAAGCATTAAACAGAGTCGATTTACCTACGTTAGGCAGGCCGACGATACCACAGTTAAAACCCATGATGGTGATCCTGATTGCGTGGTTGAAACGGCATCAGGCAAGGAGGAGGGATCAGGCGGATTTGAAGCTGTGCAATCGATTCATCGCCGCAGGCCACTGACCTGCCACAGCGTCTGGTAGGGCTCTTATCGCTTCATCGATACAGTCATTCAGAGCATCTTGCTCTGCCTTAGGCGCACGGCCCAGCACATATCCGGTGACCTTATCACTACTGCCCGGATGGCCGATTCCAAGCCGTAAACGGTTGAAACCTTTATTATTGCCAAGTTTGCTGATGATATCCCGCAAACCATTATGACCGCCATGTCCGCCCCCGCTTTTAAAGCGTGCCGTGCCAGGAGGAATATCCAGCTCGTCATGGGCAACCAGTACGGATTCAACAGGGATTTTATAGAAATTGCACACAGCCGCAACGGCTTGTCCACTGCGATTCATAAAGGTGGTGGGAATCAGGAGATGAAGGTCTTGACCTTCAAAGCGGGCCTTGGCATAGAGCCCATGGTATTTCTTCTCAAGACGAAGGGAGGTACCGCAGTACCCCGCCAACGCCTCGATAAACCAGGCTCCGGCATTGTGTCGTGTTTGCTCATACTCTGTACCCGGGTTCGCCAGGCCAACGATCAGCTGAATACCACTCATACCGGAACCTCTAGAAGATTACTCTTCTTCTGCTGCTTCTTCTGCAGCCGCACCCTTAGGAGCGTTTACAGATACTACGCCAGTGTCGTGATCTGCGCCTTTAGCCAGCTCAACGATTTGAGCACCAGCAGGCAGTTTCAGGTCAGACAGGTGAATAGTAGTGCCACGAGCAACGTTAGTCATATCAACGTTGATAAACGCAGGCAACTGGCTAGGCAGTGCGCGTACTTCAACTTCAGACAGGTTGTGCTGAATTACACCACCTTGAGTCTTAACGCCTTTACAGTTCGCTTCGTTCAGGAAGTGAATTGGTACGTGTACCGTTACTTTGCAGTCTTCGCTTACGCGCTGGAAGTCAGCGTGCAGGATAACTTCTTTGAATGGGTGACGTTGCAGATCTTTCAGGATCACCTGCTCGTTTTCACCACCTTCAACATTCAGGTCCAGAATGTGAGTGTAGAATGCTTCGTTTTCCAGCTTTTTGAACAGCTCTTTCATCTCGATAGAGATAGAAACAGGCTCTTTACCCAGACCGTAGATGATACCAGGAGTAGTACCTTCCAGACGACGCAGGCGGCGGCTCGCACCTTTCCCCTTGTCGCTGCGTACTGCAACGTTTAAAGCGAAATCAGACATGATGAATTTCCTCAGGTTTTACAATATAAAAACGCTGACTTCCGCGACCAGAAATCAGCGTTAGGGTTAAAATCGTTACGTATTAGCGAAACATAGCGCTAATGGATTCCTCATTGCTGACACGACGTACTGCCTCAGCCAATAGGCCGGACAGGGTCAGCTGACGGATTTTGCCACACTTAATTGCAGCATCAGTCAGAGGAACAGTATCTGTGATGATCAATTCATCCAGCACAGAGTTACGCAGGTTATCAATGGCTGGACCAGACAGCACCGGGTGAGTAGCATAAGCCACTACGCGCTTGGCACCGTGAGATTTCAGAGCTTCTGCGGCTTTACATAGAGTGCCGGCAGTGTCCACCATATCATCAACCAGAACACAGGTACGGTCCTGAACATCGCCGATGATATGCATCACTTGGGCTTCGTTGGCTTGTGGACGACGCTTGTCGATAATCGCCAGGTCAGCATCGTTCAACTGTTTTGCAATGGCGCGGGCACGTACTACGCCGCCTACGTCTGGAGATACTACTACCAGATCTTCGTAGTTTTGACGCTCAATATCGTCCAGCAGAATAGGGGAACCGTATACGTTATCAACAGGTACTTCGAAGAAGCCCTGGATCTGATCCGCGTGCAGGTCAACAGTCACAACACGGTCTACACCCACAGATACGATCATATCCGCGATCACTTTTGCACTAATAGGTACACGAGCGGAACGAACACGACGATCTTGACGGGCATACCCGAAATAAGGAATTACAGCGGTAATACGCTGGGCAGAAGCACGACGCAGCGCATCAACCATCAGGATCAGTTCCATCAGGTTGTCGTTAGTCGGTACACAGGTCGACTGGATAACAAAAACGTCTTTACCACGTACATTTTCGTTGATTTCTACGGCAATCTCACCGTCGCTGAATTGTCCAACCGTGGCATCACCCAGACGAATATCCAGACAATCAACAACTTTTCGGGCTAACTGGGGGTTTGCGTTCCCCGTAAACACCATTAATTTTGACACGAGTAAACTACCTTTGGAATCAGTCTGACGGGAGTAGCGAGTGCTGTGTAGAAAATGGCTGGGGTACCAGGATTCGAACCTGGGAATGCCGATACCAAAAACCGGTGCCTTACCGCTTGGCGATACCCCAGCTATACAATAGCCATTGGCTATTAAAAGCTTGACTGGATTAAATCTGCTGAGTACTGAGTTTAGTCAGTGCTATGTGCAGAGGGGAAATATTTTTCCCTTGGGTAATAAAACCCCGCCAGCCTATTGGTTTTTTACTAAAAAACTGAGAGGCAGTTTCTACAGTATCAAACCCGGCAAATACACAAGCACCCGTTCCGGTCATCTGTGCTTTGCCATATTGACTTAACCAGTCGAGAGCTTCGGCAACTTCAGGATAAAGCGCTTTAGCGATCGGTTCGCAGTCGTTGTGACCGCCCTGATCAAGAACGCGCGCTATTTTCATTATTTTCGTATCTCTTGTCAACTCTGGATGCGAAAAAATTTCCTGAGTGGAGATATGGCATTGTGGTGTTAGCACGATATACACCTGCTCTTTTGGCTCAATCGGAGTAAGCTGTTCGCCAACACCTTCGGCCCAGGCCGAGAAGCCACGGACAAACACCGGCACATCTGCGCCCAGCCTTAAACCCATTGCTGCAAGTTGATCAATAGACAGGCCCAGCTGCCAAAAATGGTTGAGGCCCAGCAGGGTAGTAGCACAATCGGAACTGCCGCCGCCGATACCTCCACCCATAGGCAAGTTTTTTTCCAGCGTAATGGCTACACCGGGGAAATCTGCCCCCCATTTTTCTTTACAGAAAGGCTCAAGCATACGCGCGGCTTTCATAATCAAGTTATCTTCTGTCGCGACACCAGCCAGATCTGTAATGAGATCGATTGTGCCAAACTCCGCAGAAGCAAAGTGCAGCTGATCAGCAATATCCAAAAACTGAAACAAGGTTTGTAGCAGATGATAACCATCGTCCCGTCGCCCCACGATATGCAGCATCAGATTTAATTTTGCGGGAGCCGGTAAGGTGAAGTTTTGACTTGATAAAGTTGTTGCTGAGTTCGAGGGTGTGCTGGACATAATCACGATATTCCGAGAATGCTTCAGTTATTGCGGAGTTATCTGCAGGGAATTAAATTTTTCCTTCTACCTTCTATATGTAGCGGTAACATGTCTTGAGAAGATGTTGCCGCTATATCTATATATAGCTGTAAGCAGAGGTAGGCTGTGCCGCATCTTAATGTTGAAGATTAGGCCTTGATATTCAAAAGACTAAAAGCGCTTTATTGGGCCTTCAGTAAAGCCACCTGCTGATCACTGATCTGCCACTGATTAATGATAAAGGTCAGTTGCAGCTGCTCTTTTTTGATCTTCATACGACCCGGCAGCGCAGGCTGATACTGGGTATGGTAGCGATCATAGTTGATCTCCCAACCATCCTGAATCATGCGTGCCAGCTGCTGTTTCTCATTGCTCTGAGTTTGATAGTCACTACCTGGTGCCGGCAGGGTGCGTATCCAATAGAACAGATGGCTTAATGGCAGATCCCAGCCAAAGTGGGTATGTAGTAGGTCTTCCGGTGTACGGCCTATATAAGGAGGCTGTTCCGGTAGAGATAACTTAACCCGATAGGGACTACCCTGAATCGTCGCACCGGTTTGACCCAGCGGGCCGCTAAGTACGATATTATAAAGCGGGCCGTCTTGCTGCCAGACGATATTGGCGCTATCGGAATCATCTGCCGTTTTAATACGGATCTTGCCACTCACTTGCCAATGGGTCAGGCGACTCAACGTTTCTGTATGCTGTTGCATATAACCGTCTTCAGTCTGCTCTAGTTTCTGCGTGCTGCCACAGCCTGTCATCAGCACACTCAGGCTAAGAATCAGCAAAGCCAGGTATTTCATTAAGCATCAGTCTCTTTGTCTGTATTACTGTTTATTTTGTTATCAAAGGGATAGTCGTTATCCAGTGCATTTTTAAGCTCAGGGAAGCGCAGTAGCACCTGTTCTATTAATTCATGCTCAGGGAAGGGTTGAACCGCCTCCTGTAACAATGCGATAGCTTCTTCCTTGTGACCCGCAACCCAATAAGTTTCGAGCAAGTGGCTGGCGATTTCCTCATCCTGCATTTCATCATACGCTTGTTGCAGAAAGAGTATCGCTTCATTGAGCTGACCCAGTTTAAAGTAGGCCCAACCCAGGCTGTCGGTGATAGCCGGATCACCGGGCTTTAGCGCATAGGCTTTGCGCACCAGCAGCAGGGCTTCGGAATAACGGTCCGTATATTCTGCCAGGGTATAACCCAATGTATTCAGCACCATGGCATTATTGGGCTCGGTTTCCAAAATCAGACGAAGATCTGCCTCCATAGATACAAGATCTTTTAACTGCAGGGCTAACATGGCGCGGGCATAAAGCAGCTCATAATCATTACCCAGCGTATTGACTGCTTCGGTCAGTACACCATAAGCCTGATCGGTTTCATGAACACCTTGCAACAGTTCACTTTCAATCAGATAGAGCTTTACCCTTTGCTCAGGATGGTTGAGACGGATGCGAGCCAGGTGCACACGGGCATCATCGATCTTTCCTCTTTGAATCTGTATACGGGCAGCTCTGGCATGAGCCTGAAGAAAGTCTTTACCGCCCTCCACTTCCTGATAATGGAAGATAGCACCTTCAATATCCTGCTGCTGTTCTGCCAAACGCCCCAGATAGTAGTGAGCAGAATGGGTTTCCTGCTGATTGGCCAACAGCTTTTCCAATTCTTGCTTAGCCTGCTCAAGCAAGCCGCTTTCCATCAGGATCAGCGCCAGAGACAAGGTCAGCTGCCCGTTTTCCGGATGTTTATCAGAGATCTGGTTAAACACCTCTTTTGCTTCTTCTATCTGACCATCTTTTAACAATGCCCGAGCCAGTGCCAATTGTAAGCGAAGATTATTCGGGTACTGCTTAATCCCTTGCCTTAAGACTTTCAGACCGTCAGAAACGGTGGATACTTGTCCGGTCAAACCGGATTTCAGCAAGATAGCGCTGATATCATCGGCTTTAATGGCTAGCGCCTGATCTACGGCTTTCAGGGCGTCGATATACTCACCTTTAAAGGTTAACAGTTGAGCAATAGCGGTCAGTAGATCAGCTTGCTGAGGAAACTCAGGGCGCAAACTCTGTAGGTTGATGAGTAACTCTTCACGGATCGCAGGAGCTTTGCGCTCACTCTGGCTGGCCAGATAGCTGAAGTGAGTTTTCTCACCTAACTCCAGTAAACGCTTTTGGTGTTCAAAGGCCGCCAGTAGATCCCCCTGTTGGACCAGTAGGGTGGAGTTGATGCGATGGGCTTCAAGATTATCCGGCGCGCTCTCACTCCAGAAGGCCGCTGCTTCGACTGCGGAATCATTATCCCCGGCGTATTGAGCAATATAGGTGGCGCGTCGGGCCAGGCTGGGCTCCTGAAGACGAATCGCTTGCTCCAGATAAACACGCAGGGCGTAGTCGACCTGATCTCTTTGACCGGCGATCTCCGCTGATAGCAGAGCCGTCACACCTTCCGCGTCCAGCCCTTGAATTGGAGGCAAAGGGGTTTGTGGTGTCGCTTGAACGGCAGAGGCCTGTGTTTGTGATACATCATCCGGGCTCTGAGTCATAGACTGACAGCCGGTCAGTAATAATAAACACGCCAAAAGAGGGGAGCTAAAACCTCGCATTACGCTTTCCTGATCTGCATGAGTCGGTGGCAGTCTGGCCGACAAATTTTTATCTAACTGCTGATATTGAGATGACACAATACACTTTCAGTTCCCGCTTTCATAGAACATCATCGAACAAGAACATCGTTATCGCAGGCTGCCAGAGTTGAGTCATAGTTTGCCAGCACTCACCTTTTAGTACGATAGCCAGTTGCGTGTCAGTTGCTGACACTTGTGCTATTATCCTCGCCCTCTTCTATAGCAGAGTTTTTTTGTGGTTATGCACATAGGCTTTACCCTTATATCTGTTTATAGATAGACGTACTTAAGAGCCGGGCAGGGCCCGTTTGGGCCAGGTCATATCAGGCTTGGGGTTTTTACTGGGTTTAATAAAACCCTTGTTCAGAGCTAAATCGGTACAGATAGTCCTGCTATGAGTCTGCTTGCATTTGGAATCAATCACAAAACTGCTCCGGTCGAGATTCGGGAAAGGGTTGCCTTTACCCCGGAACAGCTCGAAGGCGCCTTCCTGCAGCTTAAGCAGCATCCTTCTATTAGTGAGGCTACGGTTGTGTCTACCTGTAACCGCACGGAGCTTTACTGTGTTGTCGAAGGTGAAGAGGCCGGGCTGGTACTGGAGTGGATCAGCCAGTTCCATCAGTTGGATCTCGCTGACCTGGCCCGTTACAGCTATGAATACCTGGGTGAACATGCTGCCCGTCATCTGATGCGGGTGTCCTGCGGTTTGGACTCCATGGTTCTGGGTGAACCCCAGATTCTCGGTCAGATCAAAGATGCCTTCCTGAATGCTCAGGATAACGGTCTGGTGGGCAAAGAGCTGAATCAGCTATTCCAGCAGTCCTTTTCTGTCGCCAAACAAGTGCGTACTAAAACCGCTATCGGTGAGAACCCTGTTTCAGTCGCCTATGCCGCAGTCAACTTGGCGCAGCGTATTTTTTCGGATCTAGCCAAAAGCCGGGCACTGTTGATTGGTGCCGGTGAGACCATCGAACTGGTGGCCCGTCATTTAAGAAATGCCGGTGTCCGGGATATGGTGGTAGCCAACCGGACTCTAGGCAGGGCTCAGGCGTTGGCCGAAGAGTTTAATGGTGAAGCGGTATTATTGGGGGATATCCCTCATCAGCTGGAACGGGCGGATATTGTGATCGCCTCCACCGCCAGCCAGCTGCCCATTCTCGGTAAGGGTGCCGTTGAACGGGCACTGAAGGTGAGAAAACACCGCCCGATCTTTATGGTGGATATCGCCGTACCTCGTGATATCGAGCCTCAGGTAGGCGATCTGGATGATGTCTACCTATATAGCGTGGATGATCTGCGCGAGGTCATTGAAGAGAACCTGCGCAGCCGTCAGGAAGCCGCCGAGCAGGCTGAAGAACTGGTATTAGCCGGTGTGCAGGATTTCCTGCAATCCCGTAAAGCCCGTGGTGCCGGTCAAATGATTGGCGAGCTGCGCCAGAAGACCGAGCAACTGCGCCAGCAAGAGCTGGATAAAGCCCTGCAACAGCTGCAAAACGGCCAGGACCCGGAGCAGGTGCTGAAGCGTTTCGCTCAGAGTCTGACCAATAAATTCCTGCACGAACCGACCGTACAGTTGCGTCAGGCTTCCGCCGACGAGCGCACTGACCTGCTGGATAACGCACGCACCCTATTCGCGCTGGATTAGCTGCTTTAACTCACCTCTGTTTTAGGCAGGTTGCCAGATCAAAACTGTGCTGCCTGCTGACCTCGAATGACTGTCTTATTCTTTACTTAATCATTTATACACTAATCGCCTTGATTTAAGTGCGATGGGGAAGAATCACTATGAAACCGTCTATTCTTGCCAAGTTAGATCTGCTGAAAGATCGCTTTGAAGAGCTGCAGGCACTGCTGAGCGATGCAGAAATTATCTCTGATCAGAATAAATTCCGCACCTACTCTCAGGAGTACTCCGAGCTGGAACCAGTGGTACAAACCTTCAATCATTATCAGCAAGTACTGGACAATATTGAAGAAGCCAAGCTGATGATGGATGACGGCGACGCTGAAATGCGCGAAATGGCGCAGGAAGAGATCGAAACCGGTAAAGAGGAGCTGGGAACTCTGGAGCTGGATCTGCAAAAACTGCTGCTGCCAAAAGATCCTAACGATGAGCGTAACGTCTTTTTGGAAATTCGTGCCGGAACCGGTGGTGATGAAGCAGCGATTTTCTCCGGCGACCTGTTCCGTATGTACTCCCGCTTTGCTGAGAAGAAACGCTGGAAGGTGGAAATTGTCAGCCAGAATGAAGGTGAGCACGGTGGGTTTAAAGAGATTATCACCCGCATCACCGGTGACCGTGTTTACTCCCAGCTGAAGTTTGAATCCGGTGCGCACCGTGTACAGCGTGTACCTGCCACGGAATCTCAGGGCCGTATTCACACGTCTGCCTGTACCGTAGCGGTTATGGCAGAAGCCGATGCTGTGGGTGACGTAGATATTAACCCTGCTGATCTGCGTATCGATACCTTCCGCTCCTCCGGTGCCGGTGGTCAGCACGTAAACACCACGGATTCTGCAATCCGTATTACTCACTTACCCACAGGTACTGTGGTGGAGTGCCAGGACGAACGCTCTCAACACAAGAACAAAGCAAAAGCAATGTCGCTGCTGGTATCCCGTATTCAACAGGCTGCAGAAGATAAAGCAGCGAAAGAGCAGTCCGATGCCCGTCGTAATCTGGTGGGTAGTGGCGACCGCTCGGAGCGTATCCGTACTTATAATTATCCACAGGGCCGCGTCACCGATCACCGTATCAACCTGACGCTGTACAAGCTGGATGAAGTGATGGAAGGCGCGCTGCACGAGATCGTTGATCCTCTGGTAGCTGAGCACCAAGCGGATCAGCTGGCTGCACTCAGCGATTAGCCCTTATACCAAACCGGATAAGTAGTTGTAGGTCGGAAAAGCCGCAAGGCGCCTTCCGACAATTATCCGATATCGGAGTCAGTGTCGGATGGCGTTTCGCTTATTCAACCTTGATACAAACCTATTCGATATCAAAAAGCGTATCGGGAATGGTATTAGTGCTGCATGGGGTGATTTTAAGCGGCTTTGTTTAGCCGCTTAAGTCAATCCATAAGCTCAAGTAACGCTATAAATAGCTCAATACGGTTAGCCCATTAGATCCGTCAGATCTATATCACTTGAGAAGGTAATAGAAGCATGGCAGCACTGCCCGATATCCAGCAAGCATTAGCGAAGGCGTGTGAGTTATTACAGCAAGCCGATCAAGTATCCGATACCGTGCGCCTGGATGCAGAGCTGCTATTAGCTGATGTGATGGGAAAAGACCGGACCTGGCTGTATACCTGGTCCGATAAGCTACTGACACTGGAGCAATGGCAAAAATATCAGGCCTTGCTCGCCGAGCGCGCCATCGGACAGCCGGTGGCTTATCTGATCGGCTATCGTGAGTTTTGGGGCTTAAACCTTAAGGTTAGCCCCGATACCCTGATCCCCCGCCCCGATACCGAGGCTTTGGTTGAACAGGTGCTATCACTGCTACCCCAGAATGAGGCCTGTATTGCAGATCTGGGCACAGGCACAGGGGCCATTGCGCTGGCGCTGGCCAGTGAAAAGCCAGATTGGCAGGTGTACGCCTGTGACTATCAACCTGGAGCAGTGGCGCTAGCGACGCAAAACCGTGATCAACTGGGTTTAAAGCAGGTTAAGGTGCTGCAATCGGATTGGTGCCAGGCTTTGCCAGATAACGCGTTTGATCTAATCGTCAGCAACCCACCTTATATTGAAGCGGACGATCCTCATCTGTCTCAGGGCGATGTACGTTTTGAGCCGCTATCGGCATTAACCTCAGGCCCTGATGGTCTGGATGATATTCGTGTCATCTGCCAGCAAAGCCAACGCTGTTTAAAACAGGGTGGCTGGTTATTGCTGGAGCACGGTTATAACCAAGCAGCTGCAGTGCAGGAAATTATGCTAGGCAATGGTTATAAAGAGGTGGCCAGCCTGCAGGATCTAGCAGGGGTTGATCGGGCAACTTATGGTCGCTGGTAAACTTATCCTATAGTGAAAAACTCTGGATAGATCGGTGTAACCCGGTCATAGGCAGAGGTTTTCACCTGATTCAAAGCAGCTAACAATAAAGTATTAGTGTTTTACCCCCTGAGAAGCCTTGAATTCTATTGCAGCTTAACGCTAAGCTTAATCAGCAAGAATTGCTGGGATAAAGATAATAACCAGCAAAACATTCTGAACTGATGAGACGTTTCGACCCGCTATGAAACCTTCAAAACCACGCGCGCTTGATCGCATCGACCTAAAAATTCTGGCCTGCCTGCAGGAAAATGCCCGTATCTCTTACGTAGATCTGGCAAACCAAGTTGGCCTGTCCACTACTCCATGTCTGGAACGTGTTAAGCGTTTAGAGCGCAATGAGGTAATTAAAGGCTACAAGGCCCTGCTAAACCCTAAGTATCTGAGAGCTAATCTACTGGTATTTGTTGAGATCAGTCTGGAAACTCAGTCTTCCGCTGTATTCGATGAGTTCCGTCGTGCAGTATCCAAACAGCCTCAGATTCAGGAATGCCACCTAGTATCCGGTCAGTTTGACTATATCCTGAAATGCCGTATTCCAGAGATGTCAGCTTATCGTCAACTACTGGAAGATGTGGTGCTGACGCTACCCGGCGTAAAAGAATCCAAGAGCTATGTAGTGATGGAAGAAGTAAAAGAAGACGCTTCTATCTATGTACCGGATTTGGCTGAATTTGAAGATAATCAGCTGACCTGATCATCTTCAACATGCTGTTTTAGCATGTTCTTCCCAGCATATGCCTATGAACATCAAAAGGCATAAACAGAGCCCTATATTTTCCGGCCTGATGGCTGCAAAATATAGGGCTTCTTTGTTTTAAAACACTGACCCTAAATACAGGTAGTACAAGGTTATGAATGATCAGCACCTGCTGAGATACAGCCGTCAGATTATGTTACCGGAAGTTGATATTGCCGGTCAGCAACGTCTGATGGATGCCCGTGTATTAATTATAGGCATGGGTGGATTGGGTTCTCCTGTTGCGCTTTATCTGGCTGCAGCAGGTGTCGGGGCTCTGGTTATCAGCGACTTCGATGAAGTGGATCACTCCAATCTGCAGCGCCAGATTGCTCATGGTGAAGAGGATGTAGGTCGCTTAAAGGTTGATTCTGCCCGCGAGGCGATTCACGCCATTAACCCTGAGTGCCAGGTAATTACCATACCAGAGAAGCTAACCAGTGATCAGCTGATGCAGCAGGTGATTCTGAATGACCTGGTGATCGATTGCAGTGATCGTTTCTCAACCCGCTTCGAGATCAATCGCTACTGTGTTGAGATGCAGACTCCTCTGGTTTCCGGCGCTGCTATTCAGTTTGGTGGTCAGCTAGCGGTGTTTGATTCGCGCAAACCGGATAGCCCATGCTACCGCTGCCTGTATGAAGAGGGTGAGGATGAAGAGTTACGCTGTGCCGAAAACGGTGTCATTGCGCCTCTGGTTGGCGTTATTGGCAGCATGCAGGCACTGGAAGCGGTAAAGATTCTGTCAGGTGCCGGTGAAACAGCAATAGGTCGCTTAATGGCGTTTGATGGTCTAAACAGCCAATGGCGCAGTATGAAACTGAGCAAAGACCCTGAGTGCCCTGTTTGTTCAGGCAAATAGGCGCAGATATTGAACCTGTTCACGAAACCTTCGCCACCATTGAACCTTTTTCAATGGAACCGTTTTCAATAGTGGCAAACAAAAAAGCCCGGTATCGACCTTAATACCGGGCAAGGCTTGATTGCTTATCACAACCACTTCTGAAAAGGTTTTCTCTTAGAGAGACTGCTTATCAATTTATTCTGATCGACGCCCTCGACTTAGATTGAGCTGGTCAGGAAGGTTGTTTTCTTCCTGACTTCTGCATCAGGTGTGCTGAGAACAAACTGGATCTCGCTTCTGGGCTGTTGCGCCTGATTGGTACAGACTCGATAGGTGCGCCAGGCTGCATTATCCGTGTGAATATTGATCTCTGGTTGACCATGTAGCTGCAGATTATCCAAACCCTCAACCGAAACCTGTACCTGATTAATGCCGTTATCAAACGCCTCTACCTTCAGGTAGTAGTTATTACATACGGTTCCACTATCCACCTTGGTGTATAACTGAAGACGATCACGACGCACTTCTACCAGTAGATCCAGGGTATTCATAAAGCCAAACAGTACCGCAACGATCGAACAGGCCACCACCGAAGCATAACCTGCCAGTTTCGGGCGTAATAAACTGGCCAGCCCCGATTTGGCTTCACTACTGCCCGCAAGCTCAGCTTCTGAGGCAAAACGGATCAGGCCCATTGGTTTACCTATCTTAGCCATCACTTCATCACAGGCATCAATACAGGCACCACAATCGATACAGGCTGCTTGCAGACCATCACGAATATCAATACCTACAGGACAGACCTGCACACAGATATTACAGTCAACGCAGTCGCCTTGCTTGGTACTGGAGCAGCTACTGGCAGTACTATTTACGCTACCGGCACTACTATTTGCGCTACTGACTTCTGCATACTGCACGCCCGTCTGCTGAGCCGCCTTGCGGTTTAAGCGACGAGGTTCTCCGCGATTAAGATCGTAGCTAACGGTGCGGGTGTGAGTGTCAAACATCACGCCCTGAAAGCGGGAGTACGGGCAAGCATGCAGGCAGATCTTTTCCCGCACCAACCCCGCATTCAGGTAGGTCAGAGAGGTCATGCTGATCAGCCAGCCCAGGGTCATTACGGAGGATTCCAGTGTTACCAGATCACCAATCAGCTCACGTACCGGGACAAAGTAACCAGTAAAGGTGATGGTGGTGAACAGCGCAGCCCCCAGCCATAACACATGCTTCAGGATACGACGGGCCAGACGCTTACCGGTCAGCGGCAGCTTGTCATTTTTCGCACGCACATTGGCTTTCCCCTCGGCCCACTGTTCGATACGAATAAACATCCAGGTCCAGATACTTTGCGGGCAGGCAAAGCCACACCACACCCGCCCCCAGGCGACGGCCATAAAGAAGAGCAGGCAGGCTCCGGCAATCATCAGGCCCGCCATGATGGGCAGGTCATGCCAGGATACGATCCAGCCAAACAGGAAAATCTTACGCTCTGCAAAAGAGAAGAACAGCCATGGCTGACCATCCACCTGAATCCAGGCCAAGGCAAAAAACAGTATCAGCAGCGGCCAGCTGATCATGCGCCTTAAGTTCTGGAATCGTCCCTCGATCAAGCGAACATAAAATTTATCTTCTGGCGGTACATAACTTACCGCCTGTTCTGCAGACTCGGTTATCTGGGCAACAGGTATTTTATCCATAGCACTCGGTCTTCTAATCTGGATTCAGGTTGGCGAGAAGATTACCGGGAAATAACTTTTAGGTGCAGGTATAAAAAAATTAAAAATAATAGGCACAGATTATTTTTGTATGCCCAATTTGTATGTCAAAATAGATTCGTGTGATTGACTGTGCTCAGGCATAAAAACACTTTACACCCAATAGTGATGCTTACCTGATACAGGTCAACAATCATGCAATATTAAGCAAAAAACGGGACAGCAAATGCCGCGGGAATATCGTTACCAAAAACTGGAAAAGTGGTTACTGAAAGGCTTACAGGAGCAACGTTGGCCACCCGGTGAACGATTGCCTTCAATTCGCGATCTATGCGAACAGCAGCAGATCTCCAAAGCGACCGTATTACATGCCTATCAGCGCCTGGAAGCACTGGGACTAATAGAATCCCGCCCTAAAGCCGGTTACTTTGTACTCAAACCCGGCAAAGAAACACCAAAACCACGCACCACCGCCACCATGCTCCCCCCCCGGCCTGTCAGCCTGAGTGATGTTTTTGCCGATATTATGAGTCGTAGTGCTGCCTTTGATATTTTGCCGGATCTACAGGCGGGAGAACCATCACCGGGTATTACAGCCCTTAACCGCTGTCTGAGCCGCGCACTGCGTAGCCAACGTGGCGATAGATCTCAATACTATGATCAACCGGCGGGTGATCCTGGTTTGAGAGAACAGCTGGCCCTGCACTACCACCGTCGGGGTTATTATCATTGTAAAGCTGAGCATTTCTGCATTACCTCTGGCTGCCAGCATGCGATGTTTCTGGCTTTGATGGCCTGCTGCCAACGAGGGGATATTGTCGCGGTAGAGTCACCAGGCTTCTACGGTGTGTTGCAGATGCTGGAACAGCTTGAGCTGCGGGTGATCGAAATTCCCTCCTCCCCGGTGCACGGTATGGATATGGATGCTCTGGAAAATGCCTTAAAGCAATGGCCGATCCGCGCCTGTGTCGTATCTCCCGCCTATGCCACGCCTTCCGGTGCATTAATGCCGGACAGCGCCCGTAAAAAACTACTCTCTCTGGCGGAAGAGCACGATCTGGCCATTGTCGAAGACGATATCTACGCCGATACCGGTTTTGTACAGCAACCAGATCCACTCAAAGCCCTGGATCAGGACAACCGAGTTATCCTCTGCAGCTCTTTTTCTAAAAGTCTGTCTCGTGATCTCAGGCTGGGCTGGATCGATGGTGCCCGCTGGCATGCCCGTATTTTGCGTTTGAAACTGGTGACGCAGCTGGCCAGCAGCCGTTACCTGCAACAGGGTGTCTGCGAATTTATTCGAGATGGCGGCTATCGCTCATACCTCAAGCGCCAGCGACTGGAGTTACGAAACAACCGGGACCAGTTGATCCATCTGATTCAGCAGCACTGGCCAAAACAGCTAAGCAAGACAACGCGTATCAGTCAGCCTAACGGCGGCTTAGCACTCTGGTTAGAACTGGATAACCATCAAGATACTCTGAGCTGTTACCAGCAGGCATTGCAGCAAGGAATCGTGATCACACCCGGCGCACTGTTCTCCGTATCTGGCCAGCATAGCCATTGCCTGCGCCTGAGCTTTGCCCACCACTGGGATGACAAACGCACCCAGGCACTGACCCAACTGGGACAGGTTTTGAACGCTTAGACCTCCCCCAAACTGATCCCCTCTTGAAAACCAATACTCACAAGATATTTAGTACACAAATTACTTTAAAACCACACCCACCAAAAAAACCCAATAAAAAGCCACTTTGAAACAAAAACTCTAAACCTGTATGGTATAAAAAGGATATAGCTGTAATCAATAAAACCAGAAAACAAACTAAATAGATACAGCTGTAATAAAAGATGGCAACCTTAACCAATAGCCAAATTTGAAAACTTATGCCTGTAAAACTCGAAGTGCAAAACCTATGTAAAGTATTCGGTGAACAGCCTGAGAAAGCCCTTTCTCTTCTTGATCAGGGTGTCAGTAAAGATGATATTTTTGCCCGGACAGGGCACACCATTGGTGTCAAGGGAGCTAACTTATCGATCAACGAGGGAGAGATTTTTGTCATCATGGGCCTGTCTGGCTCTGGAAAATCCACCCTTGTGCGCTTGTTAAATCGCCTGATTGAACCAACCCGTGGGCATGTACTGATTGATGGAGAAGACATTGCCAATATCAATGCAGAGCAGCTAAGGGCCGTCCGTCGAAAAAAAATCAGTATGGTTTTCCAGTCCTTTGCCCTAATGCCTCATATGAACGTATTAGACAACGCGGCCTTCGGCCTTGAGCTGGCTGGTGAAGAGCTACAGCAACGCAGAGAGAAAGCCCAACAAGCCCTGGAACAGGTTGGCCTCGGCGCGCATGGAGACTCTTACCCTGATGAACTTTCCGGCGGTATGCAGCAAAGGGTTGGTCTGGCACGGGCCCTTGCAAATGATCCTGACATCATGTTGATGGATGAGGCTTTCTCTGCTCTTGATCCCCTTATCAGAACAGAGATGCAAGATGAGCTTCTCAAACTCCAGTCTGACCACCAGCGCACCATTGTCTTTATTTCCCATGACCTCGACGAAGCGATGCGTATTGGTGACCGTATCGCCATTATGCAAGGTGGCGAAGTTGTACAAACGGGAACACCTGATGAGATTCTGCACAATCCCGCAAACGATTATGTACGCTCTTTTTTCAAAGGGGTTGATGTCAGTAACGTCTTCAGCGCCAAGGACATTGCTATTAAAAAGCAAGTGACGCTCGTGAAGAAAGACTCCAGTGAGGGCTTAAGAGCGGGACTAAAAGTGCTTCAGGATAACGACCGGGATTACGGCTATATCATTGATAAAAAAGGCGCTTTTATTGGGGTCGTTTCTGTTGACTCCCTCAAAGAGGTCTTACAGAGTGAGCTGACTCTCGAACAGGCACTCTTAACGGAACCAAACGCTATCTCAGGAGAGACGCCTATCAGTGAACTGCTGGGTATTGTCGCCAGGGCAAACGTTGCCGTCCCTGTCGTTGATGATAACAACCTCTATCTTGGCAATATCAGCAAAGGACGTTTACTTGAAACACTGGACCGGGAGATTTAACTCATGAGCGATGAAAACAACCCTTTTGCCAGCACCAGTGAAACGACAAACGAAGCCAGCAACCCTTTTGCGTCAACAAATAGTGCCGAAGCGAACCCCTGGGGTAATGCTGAGCGCTCTTCTGAAGAAGTAACCCAATCAGAAACCTGACTAACAGCGAAGGCTCCAGAGACAGAAGTTGCAGAGCCCACACTACTCAATCCTTTTGTGGAACCTGTTATTCCCCTGGAAAACTGGGTCGAAGATGGCTTGTCATGGGTCGTGGAAAACTTTCGTCCCTTTTTTACCGGTATTAAAGCCCCGATTGATGCGACGCTGAACTCCATTGATTTACTGCTCAATGCAACACCACCTCTGTTGATGATCGCATTATTTGGCCTGATGGCCTGGCAACTGGCCAATAAACGCCTGGCTATCGGCACTGTATTAAGCTTATTGCTACTGGGCGGTATTGGTGCCTGGTCCGAGGCGATGACCACCCTATCACTGGTACTGACCTCGGTATTCTTCTGCATTTTATTGGGCTTACCTTTAGGTATTCTGATGGCCCGAAGCGAGAAGATGAATCACATCTTCCGCCCGACTCTGGATGCGATGCAAACCACTCCGGCTTTTGTCTATCTTGTACCGATTGTGATGCTCTTTGGTATTGGCAACGTGCCGGGGGTCGTCGTAACCATTGTTTTCGCCATGCCACCGGTTATCCGCTTAACCAACCTGGGCATACGCCAGGTACCCGCCGATCTCATTGAAGCCTCTCACTCATTTGGCGCCAGCCCAAAACAGATGCTGCTTAAGGTTCAATTACCTCTGGCTATGCCAACTATTATGGCCGGTGTCAACCAAACGCTGATGCTTTGCCTGTCAATGGTAGTGATTGCCTCCATGATCTCTGTAGGCGGCCTCGGTTTGATGGTACTCAGAGGTATTGGTCGACTTGATATAGGCCTGGCAACTGTGGGAGGGGTCGGCATTGTGATTCTGGCCATTATTCTGGATCGCATGACTCAGGCATTGGGCCAGGACACGCGCTCAAAGGGCATTCGACATTGGTATGAAGCCGGCCCTGCCAGCCTGATACTGAAACTGGTCAATCGTAAGGCAGGCTCGGCCTGACACCTTATTTGGATCGACCTTAAAGCACAGACATTTTATTACATAAAAACAATTTCAGGAGATTATTATGCGTTACCGCACAGTGACCGTTTCCGTTGCTTTGGCTCTGGGTTTAAGTCTACCCGCTCATGCATCATTACCAGGGGAAGGCATCAGTGTTCAGGCCTTCCACAGCCCTATCGCTGAAGAAAAGTTCCAAACCATCATTGTAAACAAAGCACTGGCCAAGCTCGGCTACGATATTAAACCGATTAAAGAAGTGGACTACAGCGCAGGTTATACCGCGCTCGCAAACGGTGATATCACCTTCACAACAACCAACTGGTATCCGCTGCACAACAGCATGTACAAGAATGCCGGTGGTGACGACAAATTCTACCGTAAAGGCACCTATATCAGTGGTGCAGCACAGGGCTATCTGATTGATAAGAAAACAGCCGATAAGTATGGCATCGACAGCATTGATGACCTGAAAGATCCTAAGCTAGCAAAACTGTTTGATACCGATGGTGATGGCAAAGCAGATCTGGCGGGCTGCCAGGCAGGCTGGGGGTGTGAAGGCGTTATTGAACATCAACTGACCGAGTTTAAATTGCGCGATTCCATTACACATAAGCAGGGACAATACGCCGCAATCATCTCTGACACTATCGCACGCTTTAAGCAGGGAGACTCTGTACTCTATTACACCTGGACACCTTATTGGGTATCAGGAAAACTTGTTCCGGGAAAAGATGTTGTCTGGCTGGAAGTGCCCTACTCCGCCAATCCAAATGGTACAGATACAGAGCTACCAAACGGTAAGAATTACGGTTTTGATATCAACTCTGAGCGCATCGTTGCCAATAAAAAGTGGGCCGAAAACAACCCTGCTGCCGCAAAGCTGTTTGAGATTATGAAGCTGCCAATCAACGCGGTCAGCGCGGAGAATATGATGATCAGCAATGGCGAGGACTCGCTGAAAGATATCGAGCGTCATGCCGATTTATGGATTAAAGCCAATCTGAAGACATTTAATCAGTGGGTAGAGACAGCGAAACAAGCTGCACAATAAATAGTCTATTTCTGACATAACACCTATCGGATTAAAACCCGATAGGTGTCTCTTCAGACTTTACGCTGTCAGTGCTCATCCTTTAAGTTACGGGCGATCTCAACAAAAGCGTCTTCACAGGCGACAAAAGCGTCAATCACATCGGGATCAAAGTGCTTACCTGAACCTTCAAGAATGATCTCTTTCGCTTTGTCATGACTAAAGGCAGGTTTATAAACCCGCTGACTAATCAAGGCATCATAAACATCCGCCAGAGCCATCAGGCGGGCAGAGAGTGGAATATCATCGCCTTGTTTGCCCTGTGGATAACCGGAACCGTCCCACTTTTCATGGTGATTGACGGCAATATCCTGAGCATGACGCAGGAAGGCATTTTCACTCACCGATTCGATCGCTTGTTGTAAAGCATCAGCACCAATCTGAGCATGGGTTTTCATAATGACAAACTCATCATCGGTCAGCTTGCCCGGTTTCAGCAGAATACTATCAGGAATGCCTACCTTACCAATATCGTGCAGTGGAGCTGCTTTATAGATCAAATCAATCGTTTCAACATCCAGATAATCACTGTGTGTCGGGTGCTGACTCAGGTGCTCTGCCAGCACTTTGACATAAAGCTGAGCCCGTTGAATATGAGCACCTGTTTCATTGTCACGGGCTTCAGCCAGTGAAGCCAGCGCGACAATGGTGGCATCACGGGTCTCTTTCAGACCGTTTTGTGCCGCATATAAACTCTCGACCATCGCATTGGTGCCCTGAGCCATAGTGCCAAACTCATCCTGGCTGGCAACCGGCACACGCACCATCAAATTGCCCTCAGCCACCTGTTGCAACACATTGTTTTCGAACTTCAGATACATGCTCATATTGCTGGCATAACGCCAGATAATCAGCAAGGCATAAGCCAGAATAACCACCGTAATAAAAGCAAACTCTTTTAGAATGCTATTACGGGCCTGCTCTGGTGACAGCTTCACACCCTCCACCAGCAACCACTCCAGGTCTTTATTAACCACCAGAAACAACACCAGCGAGATACTCACTACCAGCACACCGGCCATCAGAGCAAACTTTTGCACAAAGGAACTGGCCTGTTGACCCACTTCCAGTTCACGTCGGGCTTCAATCAGCTCATAAGCCAGCTGTTTCTCCTGCTGTAATGCCAGATCCACTGATACAAAGGTTCCTAGCATCATCATGCCAAACAGCACCTTCATATTGCTGTGCCAGGGAGCGTCGTAGAGGTAAAGATTCGCTCCTACCAGCCCAGCCGCCGCCAGTAAAAACAGCCCAATATCCAGATAGAACTGAGCCGATACCCGCTTTTGATATTCGACCTTATGAATAAAGCCGATCAGTGGAAGCCGCAGCAGATAAATCAATAACAACGGAATAAACAACTGCCACCAGGTGATACTTTCCAATAACGGACATACCTGACCACCATAAACCGCAAACAACGTGGCCGCGATCAGATAATGAATCAGTGGCTGCTGCTGGCTATAGCTGATCGGCTGTATCGAGGGATACAGATAATCCGTTACCGCCGCCGAAGAATTGAATAGGCTGGGCATATTAATCTCCCTATCTGGACCTGAGGTCATTGAGCAAACAAATGAGTGGTTGTTTTATCAGGTACGCAGTCTACTGGCTTACAGTTTCGCTTTTTCCAACATAAATTAAACAACCGATCTATACCCAATATCCTAACGCTCCTCTTCCCTCAACAGCTCATACGACTCTGATCTAAAAAGGTGCAAAGCTGCACTTTTTAGGTGCTCATCAAGTGAGCATCTGCAGTAAAAGAAGCCTATCAACACCCCAAACAAACACATAAGACATTGATTAATATGAATTTTAAAAAAGTGGCACAGGCTATGCTAAATACTAAGTGTCCAACGTTGGACATGGTTGTTAGCCTTTAGTTAGTTACTTAGCCTAGCTAAAACTTTGAGCCTTTTCTTTTTAGGTTCCTTTTGAACAATGGCGTTCATCGAATTGCGTATCCCAGTACGCAATCTGATGAGCGCTTTTTTTTAGCCGTCATTCGTGTAACGCGCCCCGGATCATCCATTAACGCTGGCAGCATTGACCTTTGAGGTTTGAATTACCTGAAACCCGCTTCATATTCCTCTTCGAAGCGAGTTAAGTGAAAATAGATCGATGTTTACAAACCGGCACCATGCAAACGTGCACGATATTCCTGCTTGGTTAGTACTGTTACCGATTCCGTTACCGGGTCATAAACAATGGTTAGTTGCCCGTTAATCAATTGCTGACGTACCTGGTTCGCCAGATCATCCAGACCGAGCTCAGTTTCTGCGGTGTCATATCCCTGACGTGTAACAAAATCCTCCAGCAATCCCTGCAGTGCATCCGGTGATATCTCCCGGTAAGGCACTTCTATCATAATTGTTTGACCTTATTACCCAAAACCGCGAACACTTAACTCTGAACACTATAACCGGAGTAGCCAGAAAGCCACTCAAGCTACTACCCCATCAGTTTTAAACTAAAACACCCACCAGCGTTCATTTTTATTCACTTTCAGCCGACAGGACTTCAACTGCTTATCATAGGTAATGGCTCTATTAGCGACCTTAGTCGCCACATCTTTCAACCATTGCTTATCTTGCCAGCTTTTCTGTTTGTAGCCGGTATGACCTTCATGGTAAGCCATATACAGATAGTAGGTGTTGTTGCGCTCAACACCGTTCACCTTATAAGTCTGATAGTTATACCAGCCGATAAAATCGACCGAATCATGGAAGTTATCACGGCTACCGCTACGGTTGCCTGTAGCACGCTGATAATCCTTCCAGGTACTATCTAACGCCTGCGTATAACCATAGGAGCTGGACTTACGTATAGTTGGAATACCAAAAATTTTCACTCGCTCCGGAGAAACGTCCGCTTCAAAACGGGACTCCTGATGAATAATCGCCAGCATCACGGGAACAGGGGTTCCCCAGCGTCGCTCAGACTCTTTAGCCGATACATACCAGTCCGGATATTGCTTGAAAATCTCACAAGCATTCCCTGTATCCTGTGGAGGTGCAGCAGCGCACCCCACTAATGCAAGAAGAGTCGAAACCACTATCGTTTTTTTTACCACAGCCCTGTTTAACACGATAAAAACGACCTATGCTGATTTGATAATTGCGTAAAAATTTACTCGTGCATCGCCAGTAAATCCAGCAGCCCTTGTTCATCCAGGATTTCAATCCCTAACTGCTCCGCTTTGGCACGTTTGGAGCCTGCAGCTTCACCGGCAATCACAAGATCTGTTTTCTTCGACACACTTCCCGTGACTTTAGCACCTAAGGCTTCCAAACGGGCTTTGGCGTCACTGCGCCCCATCGCACTTAAGGTCCCCGTTAGTACGATAACTTTATCCGCTAGTGCCTGCTCTTCTGCAGCAGGTGCCGCTTCAATCTCAGGCCATTGAATACCCTCTGCCAACAGCGCATTCAGGGTTTCCAGATTATGCTCCTGGCGGAAGAAGGTAACGATATGGTGCGCGACGATAGGCCCTACATCAGATACTTCAAGTAGTTCTTCTTCAGAAGCTTCCAGTAATTTGTCCAGCGTCAGGAAGTGCTTAGCCAATTGGCTGGCCGTTACCTCTCCCACTTCACGAATACCCAGGGAATAGATAAAGCGCGGCAGGGTCGTTTGCTTGCTCTTTTCCAGCGCATCCACCAGATTCTGCGCAGACTTTGGCCCCATACGCTCCAGCGCGGCAACTTTATCAACTTCCAGATGGAATAGGTCTGGCAGAGACTGCACCAGCTGCTGATCCACTAGCTGCTCAACCAGCTTATCACCCAGGCCATCGACATCCATCGCCTTTCGGGAAGCGAAGTGTTTGATCCCTTCTTTGCGTTGAGCACCACACACCAGGCCACCGGAACAGCGTACCACGGCCTCACCTTCGGCACGTTCAGTTTCAGAATCACACACCGGGCATCTATCCGGGAAGACGATCTCTCTTAGCTCCCGATTACCTTCTCGCTTTTCCATTACCACGGAAACAATTTGTGGGATCACATCACCCGCACGGCGGATAACCACTGTATCCCCCACCATAACACCTAGACGCTCAATCTCATCGGCATTATGCAGGGTGGCATTGGATACCGTCACGCCACCCACATACACAGGCTCCAGACGTGCAACAGGCGTAATGGCACCGGTACGCCCCACTTGAAACTCCACCTCTTTCAGCAGCGTCATCTCTTCCTGAGCCGGGAATTTATAAGCGATAGCCCAACGAGGTGCACGGGAGACAAAACCCAACGTTTGCTGCATTGCCAGATCATTAACCTTAAACACGATACCATCGATCTCAAACGGTAACTGATCACGACGAGCACCCAGATCCTGATAATATTCCAGACACGCAGCAACACCAGTAACAACTTTAAGCTCAGGGTTCAGACGAAAGCCCAGCTCACTGAGTTTGGTCAGAATCTCGCCGTGTTTGCCGGGTAGATAGCCCTCAGTCACATCACCTACACTATAAGCACAAAATTCCAGGCGGCGCTTTGCCGTAATGCGACTATCCAGCTGCCTCAGACTGCCTGCTGCTGCATTGCGCGGATTAACAAACACCTTCTCTCCTGCAGCCAGTGCGGCTTGATTCAGTGCTTCAAAGCTCTTCTTCGGCATATAGACTTCGCCGCGCACTTCCAGTACAGGAGGCCAGTCATCACCTTTTAGCTTCAGCGGTACAGAACCAATAGTCTTCACATTCTGCGTAATATCCTCACCGGTCTGACCATCCCCACGAGTTGCCGCCTGTACCAGTAAACCATTTTCGTAACGCAGACTCAGCGCAATACCGTCCAGCTTGGGTTCACAGGCAAATTCAATCACTGCATCAGACTTTAAACGGTCCTTCAGGCGCTGATCAAATGCGGCAAACTCATCATCATTGAAGGCGTTATCCAGTGATAGCATAGGGATCACATGCTGAACCTGATTAAACGCCGACAAAGGCGCAGCTCCAACCCTCTGAGAGGGCGAGTCCGATGTTATCAACTCTGGATTTTCTTCTTCCAGCTGCTGTAAACGACGTAGCAAACGGTCATATTCCGCATCCGGGATCGAAGGAGCATCCAGCACATAATATTTGTGACTGTGTTCATTCAGTTGCTGTCGCAGCTCAGCAATCTCCTGGCTCACAGTATCAGTGATGTTTATTGGCTCTTCGGGAGCATCCGATGGAAATAAAGATAAAGTCATAACGGTTTAGCTACTTAATCAAGATGTTATCAAAGCCTGGACGCAAAACAGGCCACTTTGGATAGTGGCCTGCTGCTTTATTTTTTACTGCATGATTTCACACATAATATCAGGGACAAAAAGAGCGGCTATTATGTCCGGGTGGTCGCTCTG
Organism: Oceanospirillum beijerinckii DSM 7166; assembly: GCF_000422425.1. Taxonomy (GTDB): domain Bacteria; phylum Pseudomonadota; class Gammaproteobacteria; order Pseudomonadales; family Halomonadaceae; genus Oceanospirillum; species Oceanospirillum beijerinckii. Next base: position 53,968 of record NZ_KE383829.1, on the reverse strand, counting down.
CCGGCCAGTTGGCGACGACGTTCAAAGTCCTGAATGCGCTGACGATAATGCTCATATGTTTGCTGTGTCATCACACCCCGGTTCTCGTCCCGCAGCTCACCATTCAGGTTCTTGACCACCACCTTGGCAGTTTCATGCATCATGTGAAAACACTCCTGACTATTCTCCACGGACGGCAGCGCCATGATAAAAGACACGCCAGGCACATGCAGGTCATCAATATTATCAATATCAAAAGTACCAGGATTGACTGAGCTCACCATAGAAAACTCAATCTTAGTGCCCTTCTCTGTTTTCTTATAACGGTGAAAAACCCCCATCTCTCCCACTTGCATACCACACGCCAGCGCGATATGCAGTAGCACAGAACCCGGAAAGCCTTCTGGATCTTTTGCCTTTACATGCAGAATCAGCAGTTCAACGGCATTAGAGAATTGCGCTCTTTCTTCTTCTTCCGTCATCAGTGGCTTGTGCGCCACCTTCTTCTCTTTGAAGGGAGACGTTTTTGGCTCAGAACCGATCTCGCTCTTCACCTTCTCAGTAGCCAGTTTAGGATTCTGAGCTTGCTCTTTCGCCACGGCTTCTTTAGCCTTCAGAGCCGCTTTACGCTGCTCTTCCAGTTTCATTTTCTCTGAAGGACGTGGGTCTTCGACATGCTTGCCCATAATACGAAGAGCAGCTGCCTTAACAGGGTCTTCAGGTTCCGGCTTTAATACTGGTTTAGCTTTAGTTTTAGGTGCTGTTTCCGGGAATAGCGCTTCAGCTTCACGCTGTAACTCTTGTTCCGTCAATAGCTTTGCCTGCTCAGCGGCAAAGGCAGCATCCAGACCCAGTAGTTCAAGGTCGTCAGGTTCAGCTTTTTCCCGCACTGTATTCTCTTGCGCACTCTGTGCCTGATAGGCATCAGCAGACTGAGTTTTTCCTCTGACACTGATCTCGGAATCAGGATCAACACTTGGCTTAGCCTCTAATGCTTTAGCTGTGATGCTCTGTGCAGAAACAGATGCAGGCTCCATAGCTGTCGCATCATCTTCCAATACCGAAGATTCTTCCAGCACGGGTACAGCATCTGTATCCTGGACTTGGATATCGTCAGACATCTCGGTTTGTTTCTGAGTTTGCATCTGAGAAGCAAAATCTGTTAACCCATCCTCAGTTATGGCACCAGTGGACATTACCTCGGTTCCAGCAATCTCTTCTGCATCTGCTTGAACGGGCTCCGGTGTATTATCTGGCTGACGCACTTCGGGTTCTGCGCTCTGGCCTGGATGGCAAAAAGCATCAAAATAAGAGCTGTCCGTATTATCCAGTTCAGGCTCAGTCTTTTGCTCTATAACTGCCTCTTCCGCATCTGCTTCAGGGTACTCTTCTGACTCAGCTTTCTTAAACAGATGTTGATAATCTTCAACAGAATAACGCTTAGCGCCTTCAGGCAGCTCGCGGTCGGGAATATCCGCCGCATTAAACTCCATCTCTTGCAAAGTGCCTTCTGGTACTTCCACCTCATACTTCAGTACGGGCACCGGATCATTTTCAAATATTTCCGGGTCATGCTCTTTTATTACCCGAGCGCCACCGTTAGGTAACTCTCTGCGAATCTGCTCCTGACGAGCACGCTCCTCAGGATCCAACTCTTCCTCTTCCCGGCTGTTTTTGCGCATACGCCGGATACCATCGGCTATGATCAGCAACAAAACAACGCCACCAAGAATAATCAGCCACTCACGTAAACCCATGTAGAGAAAACCTGTCAATTTCAAAAAGCGTCAATTTATCACGATTTTACGCTAGTCTCAGCAACATTTATACGTCTACTAACGCACTTGCTTCATCAATATCGACCGCAACAATTCTTGATACACCGGGTTCCTGCATAGTCACCCCCATCAGATGATCCGCCATCTCCATGGCAATTTTGTTATGGCTGATATAGATGAACTGTAGGTGGGCCGACATCTCTTTTACGATATTAGCGTAGCGCCCCACGTTAGCATCATCCAACGGTGCATCCACCTCATCCAGCATACAGAAAGGCGCTGGATTTAACTGAAAAATGGAGAATACCAGTGCAATCGCAGTCAGTGCTTTTTCACCACCGGACAGCAGGTGAATAGTGCTGTTTTTCTTACCTGGTGGTCGGGCCATAATGGAAACGCCGGTTTCCAGCATGTCATCACCGGTCAACGCCAGCCAGGCACTACCGCCGCCAAAGACTTTCGGAAACAGTTGCTGTAACCAGCCATTGACGTCATCAAAGGTCTGTTTAAAGCGCTGGCGAGTCTCTTTATCGATCTTACGAATGGCACCATCCAACATCCCCAAAGCTTCGGTCAGTTCGTCGTGCTGGGCATCCAGGTACTGCTTTCGCTCCAGCTGGGCTTCGTATTCTTCAATCGCCGCCAGATTGATAGCCCCTAAGCGTTTGATCTTTTCACTGACCTGATTCTGCCGTTCCTGCCACTCCGATGCCGTGGCTTCTGCCGGCAGCTCACGCAACAACTCCTGCAGATCACCACCGATCTCATCCAGCTGTTCGTTAATACCTTCACGCTGTACCGATAAAGTCTGCTGTTGCATACGCATCTTTTCCAGCTCGGTACGTACCCTTTCCAGATCACGTTCATGTTCTGTACGGGACTTCTCCATCTGGCGCATCGCTTCATTCAGCTGCTGAGCACGATCACGGTACTGTAGTAGGCTCTCCTCCTGTTCAGCACGGCGCTCAATCAGCTCATCCAACTGAATCTCACTGTCTTCTTTTGGCTCCTGCACCAGCTCCAGATCTTCGATCAGCTGCTCACGCTTATCTCGTAGGCGTTCAAGCTGTTGCTCGATCCGTTCGATACCCTTTTGTGCCAGCTGCTGTTGACCGGTTAGCTCCTGCTTGCGTAGCGCCAATTGATGCAGTTTCTCCCGCTCGGAACGTACCATCTGGCGTTGTTGCTCATAGTGCTCACGGAAACGATCTTTATCCGCCTGCAGATGCTCTCGTTCTTCAGCAAACTCTTCGGTCTGCTCCAGCGCCAGCTGCCACTCTTCACGGCTCTGTTCCAGCAGCCCTTCCTCCTCTTCCCAACGCGCAACCACCTGGGCTAACCCTTCATTCAGATGACGCTGACGCTCAGTAAACTGCTCCAGCTTTAACTGACGGGTACGGATCTGACTATCCAGCTCACTTTTCTGCTGCTGTACCGCCATACGCTGGTCCGCAACCTGACTGATCTGCTGCTCAATGGTCAGCTGTTTACCTTTGAGCTCTTCCTGCTGCGTTTCTAGCTCCAACAGCTGCTCATCAGCCAGTTCCAACTCTTGCTGTAGATTTTCAATATCCTTGGCACGATTCAACACCCCCTGTGCTTGCTGATTGCCCTGTTGATAACGCAACCAACCAGGACCTATCCAGATGCCGGTTTCGGTCATCACGGAGTAACCTGCGGGTAGCTGCGCAATTCGGGCAAAAGCCTGCTCGGCATTCTCCGCCATCACCACGCGATAGAGCTGTTCTGGGATCGACTTCACCTCTGTGCCTTCAACGGTTACTTGCGAGGCCAGGGTTTGTTCGGTAGGCAGTTCAGGTGTGTTCTGGTCAGCCAGATAAAAGCTTAAATCCGCCTGCTTTAGTTTATCCAGTTGTTGCGCCAGTTCCGGCAGTTGCAGGCTCTTGCAACAGACCGACTGCAGATGCGCTCCCAACACCGTTTCTACCGCCACAGCCCAGCGCTCATTACGAACCGTCAGCTGCTGCGCCAGCTTAGGGGCATTAGATAAACCCTGTTGTGCTAACCAACGCTGCTGATTCTGATCATCATCCGCCAGCGCTGCGTCTTGTAACGCTTGCAGTGAGGCTAAACGCCCTCGATTGATCTGCTGCTGCTCACGGGTTTGATCCAGCTGTTGCTGCTGTTGCGTCAGGTTTTGACGACACTGCTGCAGTTCAGCAGCTTTCTCTTGCGCCTGCTCTTCCAGCTGCTCCAGCGTGAGTTCAAACTCCAGCGCGGATTCCTGCATCAGCTCCAGTTCATCATCATGCTCTTCTGGGGCTTCCAGACTGCTCTGCTGATCCTGTAACCGTTGCTGACGCTGCTGTAACTCTTGCAGGGAACGTTCATGCTGCTGGATACGGCTCTGCGCCAGCTCCGCATCCCGTTGATATTGCTGTGCTTTCTGGTTAAAGCTGTCCCAGCGGTGTTGCCACTGCTGGACGTTTTCTTCCGCTTCTTCCAGTGCCATTTCCAGCGCTTCGCTGGCTTCCTGCTGCATCTCAAACTCAGGTTCCAGCTCCGCCAGCATCAGCTCCACTTCTGCTAAACGGCTTTGATCCTGTTGCTGTTCGTGCAGGTTTTCCTGAATATGACGGTCCACCTCACCGAGATCGATCTGCAGCTGCTGACCACGCTGCTTCTGGTGAGTCATCTGTTGTTCCAGCTTAGTGATCTGGTTGCCCAGCTCGTAGAAGGTGGCCTGCACTTTTTCTAACTGATCATTGGCATCCTGGTGCTGTTGACGACTGTCTTCGATCTCGGTTTCCGCCCGACGCAGGGCAAACAGGTGTTTCTCCGATTGAATCTCCAGATCACCGATCACACTAGAAAACTGACGAATCTGATAATCGAAATCACGCCAGCGAATCGCCCGTAACTGACCTTTTAAGCGACGTTCCTGACTTTTTAATTCACGATAACGGTGGGCCGCTTCAGCCTGACGCTGCAGACGTTGCAGCTGGCGTTCCAGCTCTTCACGGATATCCAGCAGACGATCCAGGTTTTCCTGGGTACGACGCATGCGACTTTCCGTCTCTTTACGTCGTTCCTTATATTTGGATATACCCGCCGCTTCTTCGATAAAGACCCGTAGCTCTTCCGGTTTCGCCTCAATCAAACGAGAGATCATCCCCTGTTCAATAATGGCGTAACTGCGCGAGCCCAGGCCTGTGCCCAGGAAAATTTCGGTGATATCTTTACGGCGACACTTGGTGCCATTGAGGAAATAGCTGGATTGGCCTTCGCGAGTCACCTGACGCTTGAGTGCGATCTCGGCATATTGGCCGAACTGGCCCTTTAAGGTGCCATCGCTGTTGTCAAACACCAGCTCGATAGATGCCTGGCTCACAGGTTTACGTGCGGTGGAACCGTTAAAAATCACATCCGTCATCGACTCACCACGCAGGTGCTTGGCGGAACTTTCCCCCATTACCCAGCGTACGGCATCAATAATATTGGATTTACCACAGCCGTTTGGCCCCACCACACAGGTCATGTTTTTGGTGAAAGGCACTGTGGTCGGGTCAACAAAAGATTTAAACCCAGCGAGACGAATACATTTAAGGCGCATGGCCTGCAGTCACCTGATCAGTGTTAGTCAGCGTTCAGTGAAAACACCGGTCTATCCGGTGGTAAAAACAGCAAAGCAGGGCAATGCCCTGCTTTGATTTTTCAGCAAGCCCTGCATTGTGCAGGATCTGTTTCAGCCACGCAATTATTGAATGCGCTCTGAGATCACCAAGCGAATGGTTTCCTGATGTGTCACAGGGAAAGGTCCCAGTGCACCTTGCAGATCACCGGCTTTTGGCTCAGGCGTTCCCGCCTCGGCGACTCGGGCCACCAAATTGACCTGCTCCGCGCCGGATAGCTTGGCCATAGGTGCGACGGCCATGGAATCATCCAACGTGATGCTCGCAGGCAGGTCGGCTACCGTCAGACGCGCTGCCGCCAGCGGCATGGGTGGACCACCTGCCGGGCTACGGGCAAAAACAAACACCGTATCTTCAGGCTTGGCATTAGCTTTCATCTCATCAGAGATTGTTACCTCAACCTGCAGACGCGGGCCAATCAGGGCAGGATCAACTTTCTCCCCAGCCGCTTCCAGACGACGAGTTGCTTCGGCAATACCGGAGCGTAGTGCATTAACACTGTTCTGATCCTGCATATTTGGTAGTGACTGCTGCCAGAATGCAATGGCAGCGTGATAATCACCGGCTTCAAATGCCGCAATACCACGCAGCCCCAGTGCCGCAGGCTCATTGGGATCTGCTTGTAGTGCTTCGGTCAGTACCGCATCCACCTGTACCGTCATCTGGTTATTGCTGGCAAAGAATAGTGCCTGAGCATATTGCGCCAGAATCGCAGGCTGACGACCATCAATACGCAACACCTCTTCCAGCGCTTTAACGGCATCGTTAAAACGGCCTTGGTTCATATAGGTGCGGGACAGCAGATACCAACCTTCGGCACTGTCCGGGTTCTCCTTCAGACTTTTTTCCAGACGCGCTGTCATCTCTTCCACTGAAGGCAGCTGACCATCTTGACGGTTCATGGTCATCTCCAGCGCCATGGCATTGCCATTGACCAGATACCAGCCCAAAGAACCTGTCGCAATCAAAGCAGCCAGAGCAAAGCTCAGTAACCAACCCGGACGGGTAGATCGCAGAACCGGGACATCCTTATCCCCCACATCATCCAGCAGGGTTTGCTCAAGCTCAGATTTCATCTGCTCAAACTGGTCAGGGCGTAGATTACCCATCGCCTGTTCATTTTCCAGCTCTGCCAGACGCTGACGGAACATGGCTACGTTCTGCTCTGTGCGCTCCGCTTCTGTCAGCTCGGAAGCCTGATTACTTTTTCTTACCAGCGGCAGTAAGACAAAAATTGCCGACATCGCAGTCAGTGCGGCAATACCGATCCAGAGTGTTGTCATATCAGTTTCGCTTATCTTTCAGCAGGTTGTTCAGACGTTCACGGTCTGCATCGGACATGGCTGTTGTCTCACTCTCTTGAGTGTTTTTCTTACGGCCTCGTAACAGTAGAAACATCACCAGCGCACCTATGCCCACCAGTACAAAAGGACCGTACCACAGTAGATAGGTCAGTGGATTAACCGGCGGTTCATAGAGGACAAAATTACCGTAACGGGCGACCATAAAGTCGATAATCTCGTTATCCTCGTAGCCTTCGTGCAGCAGGCGGTGTACCTGTTGACGTAGATCGGCGGCAATCGGCGCATCAGAATCAATGATGTTCTGGTTCTGACACTTAGGGCAGCGCAGAATAAACGCCAGTTTCTGATAACGCTCTTTCAGACCATCATCACGGAACTCCATCGCCTCAATCGTAGCCTGAGCCAAAGAAGCCGACAGCACCAGGCTCAGTGCCAACAGCCACTGCGGCCAGCGTAACGCAGGGATTAGCGCCATTTATTCACCTCCGGCAGCAGCTCATTCAGCCAGATATTGCGATCAATCACGCCAACAAAACGGTAACGCACAATGCCCTCTTTATCGACGATATAGGTCTCAGGGGCACCGTAAACCCCAAGGTCCAAGCCGACACGACCATCTGCATCAAACAGGCTGAAGCGATACGGGTCCAGGTATTCATCCAACCAGCGAATCGCTTCCGGACGGGTATCCTTATAGTTCAGGCCATAGATGGGTATACCGGTCTCTTTAGCGATACGCACCAACTCAGGGTGTTCCTGACGACAGGAGACACACCAGGTGGCCCAAACATTGACCAGAGACACCTCACCTTTCAACGCATCCTGAGTAATCGCAGCGTTTTCATCTTTAACCGTACTCAGAGTAAATTGTGGAAACGGCTTACCGACAAGGGCCGATGGTAGCTCGCGTGGGTCCAGCTTCAGTCCCTGCCACAAGAAAATACCCAGTACTAACGCCACTATCAGGGGAATAAACAGGATTAGACGACGTTTCATGCAGAAGCTCCTGTCAGTTGTGTCTCGTTTTTCGCGCTGCTATCTGCGCTATTGCCCTTAGGGGAAGCATCTCTACGGGCTACCATACGACGGTAGCGTTTATCCATTGCTGCCAGCAGGCCACCCAGAGTCATCAGCACACCACCAATCCACAACCAGCGGACATAAGGCTTGTATTGGATACGGATCGCCCAGGCACCATCGCCCAATGGCTCACCCATAGCGACATAGATATCCCGGGTAATGCCCCAGTCGATCGCTGCTTCGGTCATCACCTGATTACGGGCAGTGTAGCGACGTTTCTGCGGGTGCAGCTCCGTCACCAGAGAATCGCCTTTCCATACCTTGATCACGCTCTCTTCCGCCGTCCAGTTGGGACCATCTACATGGCGAATATCAGTCATCTCGTAGCGGTACCCCCCCAGCTCTGCCACAGAGCCTACCTGCATACGCACATCGGTCGCTTCGTTATAGTTGGATACCATCGCCATACCGACAACCGTTACCGCGCCACCTATGTGACCCAATACCATCCCCCAGTAACTACGCCCCAGACCTTTCAGACTACCCAGGCTCCAGCCTTTGTGTTTCAGCTTGTCGGCCATATCACGCAGCTGAGTCAGGGTGATCCACATCGCCAGCATCATGCCGATAAAGACATAAGTGTTCCATTCACCACCCAACACGAATGGCAACGCTGCTCCAAACAGTACACTGACCACACCTGCTACCCAGACGCGCTGCTTCAGAGTAGCCAGGTCGACATCTTTCCAGCGAGAAACACTGCCCAGGCCCATAAAGACACCCAGAATACTCATCAGAGGTACAAACAGCGCATTAAAGTAAGGAGGCCCTACAGAAATTTTTCCCAGACCCAACGCATCCAGCAGCAGTGGGTACAGAGTTCCCAGCAGAACGGTCGCCATCACAATGACTAACAGGATGTTATTGGTCAACAAGAAGGCCTCACGGGAGCGCCAGGTAAAGCCCACTTTCGCTTTAACTTCTGGAGCACGCAGGGCGTACAGAACAAAAGAACCACCAACACAGATCGCCAACATGGCCAGAATGTAGTAACCACGCTCGGGGTCAGTCGCAAAGGCATGCACCGAGGTCAACACACCGGAACGCACCAGGAAGGTACCCAGCAGACTCAATGAGAAGGCGAAGATCGCCAACAATACGGTCCAGTTTTTAAATACACCCCGCTTTTCGGTCACCGCCAGCGAGTGCATCAGCGCTGTGCCTACCAGCCAAGGCATAAAGGAAGCGTTCTCAACCGGGTCCCAGAACCACCAGCCGCCCCAGCCCAGCTCGTAGTACGCCCACCAGCTACCCAGTGCGATACCCAGGGTCAGGAACGCCCACGCGACACTGGTCCATGGACGGGACCAACGGGCCCAGGCCGTATCCAAACGACCACTGATCAGTGCGGCAATCGCAAAAGCAAAGGCCACCGAGAAGCCGACATAGCCCATATAGAGCATGGGCGGGTGAACAATCAGACCAAAGTCCTGCAGCAGAGGATTAAGATCGCCACCTTCCATCGGGATCTGAGGCAAAATGCGATCAAATGGGTTGGAGGTCAGCAAAACAAAGGAGATAAAGCCGATACTGATAATGCCCAGTATAGACAACACGCGCGCCAGCATATCTTCCGGTAGACTCTTACTGAACAGGCTCACGGCCATAGTCCAGCCCGAAAGAATCCATACCCACAGCAGTAACGAACCTTCGTGACCACCCCAGACCGCACTGATCTTATAAGGGGTTGGCAATGCTGAATTAGAGTTATTCGCCACATACGCCACAGAGAAATCATCGGCAATAAAGGCATAAGTCAGAATAAGAAATGACAGGGTAGTAAAGAAGAACTGCCCCCATACCATGGGTGGGCCAAAGCTCATCCAATTGGTCATTTTCAGCTGGGCACCCAGCATAGGAACAATAGCCAGAATCAGTGACATTATCAGCGCAAGAATCAGCGCATAATGTCCCAGCTCAGGAATCATGAGTTCGGTCATATCAACCTCGGCAGATCGGATAACACAACACAGCCCGAAGGCTGTGTTGAATCTGGAAATAAAGCGTTATTAGTACTGCTGTGCGGTCGCCTTGTGGCCACTGGCTTTGAGGGCCTCTTCAACCTCAGGCGGCATATAATTTTCATCATGTTTTGCCAGTACTTCTGAAGCCTGGAAAATGCCATTGCCATCCATTGCCCCCATGGTGACAATACCCTGACCTTCACGGAACAGGTCAGGCAGAATACCTGTGTATTTCACTATAACTTCATGCTTGTAATCGGTGACAGCAAACTGAACCTCCAGGCTATCTGTGGCACGTTTAATACTGCCATCTACCACCATACCACCGGCACGGATACGCTGGCCGACCGGCGCTTCACCCTGAGCGATCTGGGTGGGTGTGTAAAACAGATTGATGTTTTCTGACAGAGCAAACAGTACAAGTCCAACAGCAATACCAACGGCTGCCACCATAGAGGTCAACAGGACCAGTTTCTTTTTACGTTTTGGATTCATTGTGTCTGTTGCTCCCGACGCAGCTTGCGCGCCTGCTCTTTCTGTAACTGACGCTTGTGCATCACAGGTAAAACAAAGTTAATCACCAACAAAGTGGCGGTTAAGCCATAGGCCAGCCAGACATAAAGGCCGTGGCCACCCATATTGATAAAGTCTGCGAAGGAATCGAAATGCATTACTTCTTACTCAATAAACCCTGAACCCACTGAGTTCGCTTCTCCCGCTCCAAGATCTCATTGCGGGTACGCATCATCAGCACTGTGGCAAAAAAACAGTAGAAACCGATCACCATCACCAGTAGCGGCAGCCACATTTCAACGGGCATCGCTGGCTTCTCAGTCAGTGTGAAAGTGGCAGGCTGATGTAGCGTGTTCCACCACTCCACGGAATATTTAATAATCGGGATATTGACCACGCCCACCAGAGATAGGATGGCACTGGCACGGGCTGCAGACTGTTTGCTATCAAAGGCCGATTGCAAAGCGATCACACCAAAATAGAGAAACAGCAGAATCAGCATCGAGGTCAAACGGGCATCCCATACCCACCAGGCACCCCAGGTGGGCTTACCCCAAACGGCACCGGTAAACAGGGCGACAAAAGTCATGGTCGCACCAATGGGCGCACAGGACCTAGCCACCATATCGGCTACCTTCATCTTCCAGATCAGTCCGATACCACCTGCAATGGCCATGGCAAAAAAGATCGACTGAGCCAGGATCGCCGCCGGTACGTGAATATAGATAATACGGAAGCTATTACCTTGCTGATAATCCTGCGGTGCAAATGCCAGCCCCCATACGGTACCGACCAGCAGAAAGATAACAGCAGCAGCACCAAACCAGGGAATCCAGCGTCCGGTAATTTCATAAAACCATTTCGGCGATCCCATGCGGTGGAACCAGGCTACAAATTTGTCAAACATCTCGTTTACCACAATTGTTCTATTTCTGGAGTTAACGCCGTTATATTACCACCGTTGCATACGAATACTGGCGTTTACTTAAGCTACTTATTCTCAGGCGCTTACTCTAAAGCGCTGAAACAAACACCGCCATCAGCCATTCAGGCTAATTTTCAGCGCTGCGCCTGCGGCTAAAGGAGCCATTACCAGAGCGACCATAAACATCGCCCCCAAAATAGCCAGATGACCTAACACATCCATACCGTTTGCCGCAGCAGTCACCGCCCCTGTACCAAAAATCAATACCGGGATATACAGGGGTAAAATCAACAATGTCAGTAAGACACCGGTACGACGCAGGCCCACTGTCAGAGCCGCGCCTATTGCACCAATTAAACTTAATGTAGGCGTCCCCAGCAGCAAAGTGATAAACAGGGTGCCAAAACCTTCATCCGGTAAAAACATCATCACGGCTAACAGTGGCGCTAACAGTGTGAGCGGCAAGCCGGTGACTAACCAATGCACCAGCACCTTTGACAGTACCAAGACCGATAACGGATGCGGACTGATCACCAACTGCTCCAGAGAACCATCAGCCATATCCTGCTGAAACAGGCTATCCAGAGACAGTAGTGTCGCTAACAATGCGGCCACCCACAGTACACCTGCAGCTATTTCGGATAAAAACTCCGGTTCAGGGCTGATCCCTAATGGAAACAGCGTCACAGCGATAGAGAAAAACAGCAGCGGATTAACAATATCTGAGCGGCGACGGAACACCAGTAGCAGATCACGCTTCAGTGTTCCGGTAAACGCCCGCCAGGTGCTGACCTGACTTTTGACTTCACCGATGGTGTTGGCTGATATTTGCTCAGTGCCTGTTTTATCCATTGCCGGGCTCTCCTGCATCTGTTTGCTGAGACCCATTATCCTTTTTTTGCTGAGGGCTCTGACCCAAGTTAATCACTTTAAGTTCCGCAGGTAGGGAAAGATTATGGTGAGTGGTTAAAATTACTGCGCCACCTTGCTGGGCATGATCGGCTATCAACTGCTCAATCTCTTTGACGCCGCCCTGATCAATAGCGGTAAAAGGCTCATCCAGAACCCATAATGGGGATGGCTGTAAAAACAGACGCGCCAGCGCGACACGGCGGTGCTGACCGGCGGATAGAGTGTAACAAGGTACATCCTCGTAACCGGTGAGTTTTACCTGAGCCAAGGCATGATGAATCTGTTCGGTCGTAGCAGGACGATAAAGGGATTGATACCAGCGTAGATTTTCTTCCGGTGTCAGATTCAACTTTATGCCGGGATGGTGGCCAATATAGAGTAGGTTTTCGCGAAACAGATCGGGGTCATCCGATACAGGCTGACCCTTAAAACAGATTTCGCCTTCGTAATCTGGCAGTAAACCTGCCAACATACGTAGCAGAGTGGTTTTACCCGTTCCGTTCGGACCTGCAATCTGCAGTACATCGCCGCTATTCAGTGAAAAGTCCAGACCACTAAATAGTAAGCGATCATCCCGTTCACATGCTAAATTTTGCCCTGAAAGCAGTTCTTGCACTGAATTTAACCTTTTTGACGAACTGGCCGATAATTACATAATCAAAAGAGTGCGCCACTTTACTACGATTCACTTTTTTGCGCTACAGACCTACATCAAGGTCTAACGGACAGAAAGTAACAGGTTGTTATGGTAGATCAGGTCAATCAAACCCAAGCCGCCAAGCAGGCAGCAAATAAACCAGCCCCTATTCACTCCACCGTGAGGGGCAGCACCGGCCTGGCCCCTGGGCAAACGGCCCAGGCTGTCGTGCAACTGGTCGATAAAGCCAGTGTGAACCCCAATACAGGCACAGCCCCCCAGGCCAATACAGTACCTCAACAACCTGTTACATCTCAGGGTAATCAGGCTGGTGTACAAGTGCATCTGCAGAGCCAGCAAAGCACCGCGGCTCAAGCACAACACAATACAGCTGCTTTACAAGCAGCCCAACAACAAGCACAAACGCAGCAAGGTCAGAACCAACCCACTCAAAACCAGACAACACAACAAAGTGCTCAGCCTCAGCAAGCGACGCAACCTCAAGCACAGCAGGGATCACAGCCTCAGACGCCACAACC
>NZ_KE383829.1:0-38564 GCF_000422425.1 Oceanospirillum beijerinckii DSM 7166 | reverse complement strand
GCAATCACAACAGGTTGCTCAACAGCAGGCGCAACCTCAGACTCAACAGAGCACTCAGGCTAATCAGCCACAGCAGGCTGCTCAGAACCAAGGACAGACTCAACAGAGCAGCCAAACTAATCAGCCGCAAAGACAACCAGAGGCACCTTTGCCCCTTCCAGATAGACAACAACCTAAAATCAGAGCACAAAGTAATCAGGAGGCTCAGGTGCCTCGCCAAAGAGCACCTGATCCGGTTATACCTCAACCGCCCCAACAAACAAGACCTGCAGCACAAGTACAGCAGACTCAGTCGCAGAGCAGTGCAGCTCAGATACAACAACATGTAGCCAATGCCATCGCTAACCAACCCAATGCGGTAGCAGGGCGTACTCAGGTTGCCCAACAGGTATTTATTCCGGAAACAGGACAGACCGTTGCTCTTCCCCAGTTAAAGAGCTTACCGGCAGGAACTCAGCTCACACTACGACAGAATAATACTCAACAAATTGATATCCTCAGAGTTCAGCTGCCCAACAGCACGTCAACTGCTACAGCACAAACTATAGCGTCAAATACACCTCAAACAGCACAAACGGCGGCCTCAGCAGCAACGACACTTAATCAGCTAATGAATTCAGCCACATCACTGGCTAATGATTTATCCAGTAAACTAAACTTGAATATCAAAGGATTAGATGCAGCAATAAATCCTAGCATTAAGGGAACCGCAACATTTACACCGCCTGTACTGGACGCGAAGCAAACGGAAGCACTACAACAGAAAATCCAGTTAGCGCTAAAAGAAGCGATTCCATCTCAGCGCCCTATAGGGGAAAGCCTGACTCAGATTCGTAGCCTGTTGCCTCAGCTTGGGCCAATCAATCAGCTTCCACCTGCAACACAGCAGGCCCTAGATGTACTTAATAAAGTGCCTTTGCAGCTTAGCCCAAACCAAACACCTGCCAGCCAACAGGTTAAAAGCACTATCGAGCGTAGTGGTGTATTCCATGAAGCGATGCTGATGCAGGCAATGCAACCAGCGCTTGTAGGCCAGCCAATTCAAGGCATCGCAACCAATGATTTAAAAGGCGCTTTTGTTCAGATATTTCGCCATATTGCTCGACAAGGTCAGGATAAAGATTCAACAGAGGGCAGCAAAAAAACTACAGCACGTAATGAACGTCAGTCTGCAGAAAACAGGTCAGGACAAGCTCAATTAATGCGGGCTGTGATGGAAGGGTTGGCCAGAATCCGTAGTAACCAGCTACAAAGCACCAATGCAGGCAGAGGAGCAGAAACTACAGCACCAGCTCTGCAAACAGATATCCCTATTAGCTTTAATCAGCAACTGTCTGAAGTTAAGTTACAGATGGAACATCAAGTCTGGCCAGAAGAACAAAACCTGCAACCCGGAGAAGAACCCAAAAAACGTTGGGTGATTAATCTCACTTTTTCTCCACCTTCACTTGGACGCCTGCATGCACGCCTGTTCTTTCAAAATGAACACCTCAGTAGTCGTATCTGGGTGGAACAGGATAATAGCTTACCCGAGGTGAGCCGGCATCTGGGTGAATTAAGAGAAAGACTCGCTTATCTGGGCGTAGTATTGGAAGATGTCCGTTGTACAATCGGAAAGCCCGATGAAACCAAACAGCTTAACTCACTGGTTAACTTCCAAGCATGACAGAGCCCGATAAAAAAGCCGTTGCGCTAAAATATGATAGCCATATGAATAAAGCCCCTCAGGTTGTAGCCAAGGGAAATATGGCATTAGCAGATGAGATCCTACGCATTGCAGATGAACATGATGTGCCCATCTACGAAGATAAAGAATTAGTGATGGCCTTATCACAGATGGAGCTGGGTGACGAAATTCCTGAAGTGCTCTATTTTGCAGTCGCCGAAGTGATCGCGTTCGTTTATCAACTGGAAAACCGACAGAGTCAGGAGAGGAAAAAGCTCAGTTCTGAAATCGCATCTCGTAAGTCGGTAATTAAAGATAGGTACAGTTAGTATCTATACATTCGCCATTTCAAAACAAAAACGGCGTTGAAAAACGCCGTTTTTTATTCGCATGACCTGAGATATTACAGGTTCAATTAGCTAAGTGATATCTCTGGCTTGGAAGCCCTTGCGTTTAATCTCAGAGTGCACCAAGCTGATTAAATCCGCTTCTACTCGAGCTAAGCCACAGTTATCAACTAAGTCTTTAGCTGATGCTCCCATTTCAACCAAACGAATGGCATAAGTATACGGCAGGCTACCTGGATCTTTCTGTTCCAGTTCAACCTGACGCTCCATAGCTTGGTTTAACTTCTTCTCTACTTCACGCAGGCGCTGCCCCACACCGATGGAGCCACTGCCCATCGCATGAGTTTCATTACGTAGATTCTGTACTAAAGCCCGGGTTTCATTTTGGCTCTCTTCCAGCTGCTTACGTAATTTGGCAACCTGCTTCATATTGTAAACAGCTACACCTATAGCAATCACAATGAAGAGCAAAAGTAGCAAAGGAACTAATAAATCCTGCATAGCACTAAAGAGGGTTTGCGATTATAGTGCCGCAACCTCTGCCCACTCCTCGTCAGACATCAGCTTGTTAAGCTCAACCAAAATAAGCAGCTGATCATTCTTATTACATACACCCTGAATGAACTTGGCACTTTCTTCATTGCCTACATTCGGAGTTGTCTCAATTTCAGACTGACGAAGATAAACCACTTCGGATACAGAATCTACCAAAATACCGACAACCTGCTTCTCAACTTCGATGATCACAATTCGAGTAGAATCCGTGGTCTCCGCATAAGACAAGCCAAAACGCTGGCGAGTATCAATAACAGTGACGACGTTACCACGCAGGTTAATAATACCCAGTACATAGGAAGGCGCACCTGGAACAGGTGCAATTTCTGTATAGCGCAGAACCTCCTGCACTTGCATCACATTAATACCGTATGTCTCGTCCGCCAGACGGAAGGTCACATACTGCAAAATTGGATCTTCAGATCCAGCATTTTTAGCTTGTACAACATTAGCCATGCGAATGCTCCGTTACAATCGAAGATCTTGTGTCCCACAAGATAAACATTAAACCATGAAACCATCCAAGCTGATGATTTCCCTTATTCTTCATCACCGCCAGCGTTTAAAGCCTGCAAGTCGACCGGCACTTTATCACTATCTAATAAACGAGCAAATGCCGCGACATCAATAAGAGCACACATATGGTCAACAACCGTACCTGCTAACCAAGGCCTTCTACCCAGCTTGGTACGCCACTTCACTTCATTAGGGTCCAGCGAAATGGCCTCAGCCACTTCATCACAAGCCAATCCCCATTCACTGTTATGAATATGAATAGCAAAGCGATAGTCAGTACTGTGATCGCCATTAATATATTCAGGCATCACCCACTGAGCAGTATCAACCAAACCGATATTCATGCGATTATTGCGCAAAATACCCAAGAACCAGCTAGGTTGACCAAACAACGGTGTTGGCTCTTTCTCCTGTTTATGGATTCCGCCTAGCTCAGCCAAGGGTACAGCCAGCTTCAGGCCTTTTACCACAAAAAGCAAACACTCAAAGCGCCCCTGAGCCCAGTTTGGACGACCATCTGTCCAACCTTCATTTTCTTGAGGCTGGAGCTTAACCTCTTCTTCTACCTCTGTCTCGATATTTTCATCAATCAGAGTATCACTAACAGGCTCATCAAGTATGACCTGTTCAAAAAGAGCTTCTTCGGTAACGACCTCTGGCTCAGCTACTGTGGTTTCAACAATAGGGTCGTCAATCTCTTCAAACGCAACTGGCTCAGGCGTATCAATAACAGACTCTGGCTCTGCAACTACTGTCTCGACTACGGGCTCAGCCACAATAGTCTCTACAACAGGTTCAGCGATCTGCAACTCAGGCATAACAACTGTCGGCGCTTCCTGGTAAGCCACCTCTGTTGAAGGCCCAAAGCCAGTATCGATCTGAGTTTTAGCCACTGGTGTAGTAAAAGCTTGCTCCTCACCTGAGGGGGTGAAAACCCGTGTGCCTTGATCTTCCACCACGGGTTTATTAACAATCTCTTCTACAGTTTCAGATCCAAAAACTGTTTCTGTTGCAGTCTCCGGCTCGATCTCCTTTGCTCTGACAGGAGAGAGCTCTTCCTGAAGGGCATCTTCAGGTTCCTCATAGTCTGCTACATCTTGCAGCAGAGCTTCTAGGTAACCTTCGATGGCTTCCTGCGGAGAAGAAAAGTCATTACTGTTATGCGAAGCCATAACTACTTCTCCTCAAGGCTTTTATCACGTTGTCGATGATCCGCCTGCTTTTCCAGCAGATGTTTTAACAACACACTATAAGCGTGCACTCCACGACTCTGAGGATCTAACATAGAAGGAGGCATACCAGCCATACTGGCGTCACGAAACTTGGTATCCACGGGAATCATGGAGTTCCAGATATTCTCTGGATAGGAGTTTCTCAGCAAACGCAAACTCTGTACAGATGCCTGGGTACGACGGTCGTATAGTGTGGGAACTACTGTATAAGGTAGTTCATTTTTTCGAGCTTTAGTGACCATTTTAAGCGTACGCATCATACGCTCTAAACCTTTAATGGCCAGAAACTCTGTCTGAACTGGAATGACGAGGTGCTCAGCCGATGCCAAGGCATTAATCATTAACAAGCCGAGCACAGGAGGGCTATCAATTAATACATAATCGAATCGATTCCATAACAGAGCCAACGCACGGGATATCACTAATCCCATTCCCCCTTGCGCACTCACCTGCCGCTCCAGGGTTGCCAGGGCCGTTGAGGCAGGAATCAACTTCACTCGGTCATGCCCCGTGTCCATCAAAAGACTTTGTGGCAAGTCGTCAGGGATTTTTTTACCTTGCTGAAACAGATCATAAGCACTTTTTTGCAGACCATCTGGATCATATTTGAAATAACTGGTTAGAGAGCCATGCGGATCAAGGTCCAATAACAACACCTGATATCCCTGATCTGCCAGTAAGCCACCCAAGGTCACCGTTGAGGTTGTTTTACCCACACCCCCTTTTTGATTGGCTACTGCCCATACGTGCATGCACTATTTCCTTAATCAACCAGTTACTATCTTCAAGATCTTCAAGTTATCGGCAAATTATCGAACAACATCAGTTGTCAGACGATAACCTATTTCATTTAAGCTTAGGATTTCATTAGTTAGGCCTGCTTTAGCGACAGCCATTGGCATACCATAAATCACGGAACTGTCTTCATCCTGAGCCCAAATGCTTGCCCCACGCTCTTTCAACATACGGCATCCTTCCCGACCATCTGCCCCCATCCCTGTCATAATAACGGCTAAGATATTGCCAGAAATCGCTTTGGCCGCAGAGCCAAATGTGACATCTACACAAGGTTTATAATTCAGCCTCTCGTCTCCGGGCAAAATTCTTACGCAATTACCCCTTTTATCAACGACCATCTGTTTCCCACCCGGAGCTAAAAGAGCAACACCGGGGCGTAACATATCACCATCTTCCGCTTCTTTAACGGAGATATTACACAATCCATTTAACCGTTCTGCAAAAGCACCTGTAAAAGCGGCTGGCATATGCTGCACTAATAAAATCGGTGCGGGAAAGTTCGCAGGCAATTGAGTCAACACAGACTGCAATGCCATTGGTCCGCCGGTTGAGGTGCCTATCGCTACCAAATCAAAGTGTCTGGGCTGAGGCTTACTCTTGGCGATGGAGGCACCTTCGCCAGTACTCAGATTACTTTTTACCGCTGTAGATACTGGCCTCGTACTTACTAAAGTAGGTTTGGCTGCTATGGGCGAGCCGCTTCCCGAACCTGTAATACTTGGAGAAGAAACAGAAGGCATCACTCGACGCTCAGAACGGCTTACCGTTGGGCTAGAAACTGTAGAGCTGCGTGGTGGCGCCGTCGCAGAAGGAGAGGTGGCAAATGAACGACGACTTCTTGACACCGCAACAACCTTCTCACATAAGACTTTTGCCAGCTCTTCAGGTCGACGAGAGATATCCTCAAAATTCTTAGGCAAATAATCAACGGCACCTGCCTCTAAAGCACCTAATGTTATTCTTGCACCTTCATGAGTCAAAGACGAAAACATAAGAACCGGCGCTGGGGCCTTCTGCATAATCTCACGCACCGCAGAGATGCCATCTAAAACAGGCATTTCATAGTCCATGGTTATAACATCAGGCTTAAGCTCGATTGCCTTTTCAACCGCCTCACGACCATTGCTGGCTGTACCTATCGGCTTTATCCTTGAGTCGGAGCTCAATAGCTCACAAACTCGACGACGAAAAAAGCCTGAATCATCAACGACTAAAACGGTTATCGGCATAGAGGATCCTTATCCTAGCGCCTAGCGAGCAGTACTCGCATAGTGTTTGAGCATGCCTGGAATATCAAGAATCAAAGCAATCCGTCCATCACCAGTGATCGTGGCACCAGCCATACCGGGTGTTCCATGCAGCATGTCTCCAAGTGGTTTAATCACCACCTCTTCCTGGCCAATCAACTGATCAACCACAAAGCCCACTTTTTGTGTACCTACAGAAACTACCACAACATGAGCATTCTTGAGATCACGTCCAACATCTGAACCTGGCACCAACCATTCTTTCAGATAGAACAGAGGCAAGGTTTTTTCACGGATCACGAGCACTTCCTGGCCATCAACTATATTGGCACGGGAAATATCCAACTGGAAGATCTCATTCACATTTACTAAAGGCAGTGCAAAGGTTTGATCACCGAGCATAATCATCAGCGTTGGCATAATTGCCAACGTCAGAGGTACCTTGATGATAATCTTAGAACCCTTGCCCTCTTCTGACCACACATTAATCGTACCATTCAGTTGCGAAATTTTCGTTTTCACAACGTCCATGCCCACACCACGACCGGATACGTCTGAGATCTGCTCTTTGGTCGAAAGACCAGCAGCAAAAATCAAGTTAAAAGCCTCCTGATCCGTTAAACGATCTGCTGCATCCTGATCCAATAGATTTTTCTCAACCGCCTTACGACGTAAGATATCGGGATTCATACCCGCACCATCATCGCTAATGGTCAGTAAAATATGATCCCCCTCCTGTTCAGCAGAAAGCACGACTTCACCCACACGAGGCTTACCTTTCTGCTCACGGATCTCAGGCATTTCAACCCCGTGATCGACAGCATTACGCACCAAGTGGATCAGAGGATCAGCCAATGCTTCAACCAGGTTTTTATCCAGATCAGTCTCTTCACCAATCAAGCGAAGATTAATCTCT
This sequence comes from Oceanospirillum beijerinckii DSM 7166, assembly GCF_000422425.1. GTDB lineage: Bacteria > Pseudomonadota > Gammaproteobacteria > Pseudomonadales > Halomonadaceae > Oceanospirillum > Oceanospirillum beijerinckii. Next base: position 31,287 of record NZ_KE383829.1, on the reverse strand, counting down.
TTCTTCAGTTTACGAGATAAATCGCGAACAACCCGAGGAAAGCGGCCAAATACTTTCTTGATTGGCTGCATTCGGGTTTTCATTACTGAAGTCTGTAAATCTGCTGTTACAACATCCAGATTAGATACCGCTTTAGCAATTTCAGAATCCGAACTCTGCCCCCCTAGACGAACCAAACGGTTACGCACCAGAACCAGCTCACCCACCATATTCATGATGTCATCTAAGCGACTGGTATCCACACGCACCGTGGTCTCAGCAGCAGGTGCAGCAGCCTCTTTCTTATTAACCACCTTTTTCTCTGCAGCAGGCTTAGCGGGTGCTGGAGCCGCCGGTGCGGCCTTAGGTGCAGGGGTTACTTGCGGAGCCGGTGCTGAAGCAGGTGCAACAGGCTGACTAGCAGCAGGTGCGGCTTCGGCTTTACTCTGTACTGGAGAACCACCTTTACCGTGTAGTTCATCTAGCAAAGCTTCAAACTCGTCATCGGTGATAAGATCATCGCCGCCTGATGAACTCGGCTCAGCCTCTTTCGGCTGAGCAGGCTCCTCTTTTATAGAAGAAACGGAAGGAGGCTTACCACTGCCATGCAGTTGATCCAGTAAGGCCTCGAACTCCTCCTCTGTAATATCATCACTGCCCTGATCAGCCGCTGGGCTATCTACAGCCGCAGCTGGAGCAGAAGACGCAGTACTACCTTCATCCTGCAACGCATCCAGAAGCGACTCGAACTCAGCATCAGTGATATCGCCTTCGGAATCCTGAACTGCCGCTGCGGGAGGTTCCAAGGCTACGTCAGAAACTGCTTCCTCGACAGGCGCTGGAGTAACATCTGCCTCTGAGGCAGCCTCTGCACCTGGAGGGGTCTCATTCTCACTTTCCGGCTCTGCAAAAAACTCCAGTTGTTTAATAAGCTCAGGATCTGCACTGTCTGGCATCTGCCCAGCACGAACCTCATCAAACATTTCATTGACGGTATCCAATGCACTCAGCACAGCATCCATCAACTCCGGGGTCACAGTACGCTGATGTTTCCTAAGGGTATCAAATACATTTTCTGCTACGTGGCAACAATCAACGAGAGGTGTAAGCTGGAGGAAGCCTGCCCCCCCTTTTACTGTATGAAAACCACGAAAAATAGCATTTAGTAAGTCGGGGTCATCTGGCACTTGCTCCAGATCAACCAGCTGCTCCGACAACAATTCCAGAATCTCTCCAGCCTCAATCAAGAAATCCTGTAAAATATCCTGATCAACATCAAAGCTCATCCATACATCTCCTTAGAAACCGAGGCTAGACAACAGGTCATCAACTTCATCCTGACCTGAAACCACATCTACACGCTCTTCGGCATTAATAATTGGCCCTTCTGGAGCATGAGCTTCTTCCTCTGGACGATCACTGTTATCATGTTTAATACCCGTGATCTTATCAACCTGACTCGCCATACAGACGAGATTGACCAGATTTTCTTCAATCTCTTGAACCAGAGTAATCACTTTGATCAAAACCTGACCAGTCAGGTCCTGATAACCTTGCGCCAAAATGATGTCATTAAAGTTACCAGACAGAGAGTTGGACTGCTCTTCAGTCTCTTTCAGAAAATCATCAATACGGCGGTATAAGTCTCTAAACTCTTCTGGTTTCATCTCACGACGAACCAAACGAGCCCAGTCCTTTCTCAGTGCTCCAGCCTGATCACGTAAACGATCAGCTACAGGAGCACTTTCATCCACCTTGTCCATCGTCTGGTTTGCAGCATCCTGAGTCAATTTGATGACATAATTCAGCCGATCAGTGGCGTTAGCCATCTTCGACATCTCTTCTGTCGCAGGATTAGCCACCCCCATATCAATATGGAAATTAGTAATAGCATCATGCAAAGCACGAGTGAGACGACCAACTTCAAGGTATAAGTTGCGGTTTCGCTCATCATTAATGCGCTGAATTAAATTCACAGCATCAGAAAGGTCACCACTTTCTACTTTCTCAATCAGTTCAGACGTACTTTGTTTGAGAAGCTTCTCAAATTCACTTGTTTGCTGCTCACCCGGGCTATTCAGAGCCATAACCAGAAACCTTTATTTGATGAATATCTGTCTACCCGCATTAAAAAACAGGATCACTGTTGCTCAATACGCTCAAAGATTTTTTCAATTTTTTCCTTGAGTACCGCAGCAGTAAATGGCTTAACGATATATCCATTTACACCTGCCTGGGCGGCGGCAACAATCTGCTCTCGCTTAGCTTCAGCAGTCACCATAAGGATCGGTAGATCTTTGAATCTAGGATCCGCTCGACAAGTTTTTAACAGATCAAACCCCGTCATTCCTGGCATATTCCAGTCGGTCACCAGAAAATCAAAGTTACCAGTTTCCAACATAGGCAGTGCAGTTAATCCGTCATCGGCCTCATGGGTATTTGTGAACCCAAGATCACGTAACAGATTCTTAACAATCCTTCTCATAGTGGAAAAATCATCCACAATGAGAATTTTCATATTCTTATCCAAGGCAACCTCCACTTACCCTAATTTGCCATCATTAGAATACTATAAAATGCATCTAACAGATATCTAACTGGCTTTAAAAGCCATCTAACAAAGTTTACTTCCACTCATCCAAACGACCACGTAGCCTGAGTGCAGCCTGACTATGAATCTGACTGACTCTCGACTCACTTACCGAAAGTACTGCACCAATCTCTTTAAGATTGAGCCCCTCGGTATAGTAAAGCGCTAAGACCATTTGTTCTCTTTCCGGCAGCCCCGAGATAGCATCAGCCAATGCTTTTTGGAAAGCATCACCCTCTACCGATTCATCAGGATCCACTGATTCTACATCAGCTACATCAAAACTGCTGTCTTCATGACCGGTTATTTCATCAAAACTAAACAATTTAGTGCCGGCCGTATCTTGGAGGTAGCTATTATACTCCTCTAGTGACACCCCAAGTTCCTCTGCGACTTCTGTATCTCTAGCATCACGCCCTTCCCTTGACTCAACAGCTTTAATTGCTTCTGATACTTTACGACTATTTCGATGAACAGATCTTGGAGCCCAGTCATAACGGCGTACTTCATCTAGCATAGCGCCTCTGATTCTTATGGAAGCGTAGGTTTCAAAGCTCGCCCCCTTAGAACCGTCAAACTTCTGAGAAGCCTCTATCAAACCGATCATACCAGCTTGAATCAGGTCATCCAGCATCACGCTGGACGGCAAACGCCCCAAAAGATGCTGAGCAACTTTTTTTACCAAGCCTGAGTGCTGATCAATAAGTTCACCACAGCCGTTTTGTGAATAATACATACCTGAACTCATTACCAAGGCCATAAGACACCGATCCTCCGACCTACTCAGTCCGTTGCATGACCAGCTTCCTGCTGCTCAAGTAATTCCAAAGCCTGATATACCAGATGCCGAGCGTCTGCCGCACGAAGATCATCAGGTATCTTCTGCCCATCAGCAACATATGCGAGAGGTAGCCGATTATCCGCTATCAGGCTTAAAACTTCCCCTGCACTGACACTTTCATCCAACTTTGTTATCACACAACCGTTTAGCCCCTGAGACTGATAAGCATCATAAGCAGCTTGTAACACCTGACCTTGGCTGGTTGCACTCAAAACAATATATTTCTTAATTCTAGCTGAAGTAGACTTTAATAACTTAAACTGCTCAGTCATATTTGGATCTTGAGCACTTAACCCTGCAGTATCAATCAGCACTAAATTCTTACTTTTCAGAGCTCGCAATGTATCTTCCAAAGGGTGCTTATCATCAACGACTCTGACAGGTACACCCAATATACGCCCAATGGTTCTCAACTGCTCATAAGCAGCGACTCTATAACAATCTGTCGTCACTAATGCCAGGTTTTCAGGGCCATATTTCAGGACATAACGAGCAGCTAATTTACCAATAGTTGACGTTTTACCTACACCTGTTGGCCCCAACAGCGCAATAATCCCACCTTGGTCAACAATATCAGAAGAAGTGGTCAAAACATTGCCCTGCAGCTGACCGACTGCTTTATCCCATGCACTGGAAAAATCAATATTTTCTTCAAGGTCCAGTGCTGCTAATACTTTCTGAGCAAATACTTTGGAAATACCCAAGCGTCGTAAACGCTTTTGCACCATAGCTTCTACAGGCTTACGCTCCGCCATACTGTCCTGCATCTGCTCTTTAAGTAGCTCCCGCAAGCCTTGAATCTCAGACTGCATCGCTTTCATCGTTGCACTTTCGACAGAAACATTGTGAGCTTTTCCACCCAAAGCCCCCATCATCGCTTCTGCATTAGATTTATGGGCTGATATCTTAGTTTTACTTTGGAAAGCATCCTCAATAGAAAGATCCTGACGCTCAGATGCATTATCAATTACATCTTTGGCTTTAGCTAAAGCATCAGCTAAAGAGTCAGTTAAAGCATCTTGATCCTGGCCTGCAATATTATCAGAGGACTGGCGAAGAATGCTGGAATCATAATCAACAGCAGTAACAATCTCTACTCCACCAGCAACTTTATTATTCGATAAAATTGCGGCATCAGAGCCAAACTCATCCCGAACCAGCTTCATCGCCTGGCGCATATCTGGGGCAAAAAAACGTTTGACTTTCATACCATCCAATATCCTTCAAAAATCACAGCCATCAACCTAACATTTCATTTGTCCATGACCAATATAAGTTTATTGCTGTCCGACCGTCGCTACAATAGTAATCTGTTTATTATCAGGTATTTCCTGATATGAAAGCACATGAACAGGCTGTGCGCTATAGCGAACAAACCGGGCCAGAACCTGCCGCACAGGTGCAGCAACTACCAGCACAGCTGGATTCCCCATCATCTCTTGCTGCTGAGCCACCTCACTCAACGACTGCTGTAAACGCTCTGCCATTGCAGGCTCTAGCACCAGATTATCCTCTACATTGGATTGTGCCGCCTGCTGCACCGATTGAAGCAATATCTGCTCCAACTGGGGCTCCAAGGTTATAACAGGTAAATCCGTGCCTGGCCCACAAATTGATTGCACAATGGAACGTGACAAGGACACTCTTACAGCCGAAGTTAACTGGCCGATATCTCTGGTTTGCTGAGCCGTCTCAACCAAAGATTGGGCAATTGTTCGGAAATCCCGAATAGAAACATTTTCTTGCAACAGATTCTGGATAATTTTCAGCAATTGATTCAAAGATAAGCTATCAGGCACCAATTGCTCAGAAAGCTTAGGAGAGCTTTTTGCCAACCCATCCATCAGATGCTGAATATCATCATGACCAATCAGCTCATGAGCATAATTCTGCATAATTTGATTCAATTGTGTTGCCACTACAGTACTGGCATCAACAACCGTATAACCTAAGGCCTGCGCTTCATCTCTATCCTGAGCCTCAACCCAGATAGCATCAAGACCAAAAGCAGGATCTTTCCCTTGAATACCCGGCACCTCTCCAAACACTTGTCCTGGGTTGATCGCCATCTCACGATCCGGATAGACCTCAGCCTCAGCAACCACAACGCCCTTTAAAAGGATCCGATAGCTGGTTGGGGCTAACTCAAGATTATCTCTGATATGCACAGAAGGCACCAAAAAACCAAGCTCCTGAGACAACTTCTTACGGATACCTTTTATTCGACCAAGAAGCTGCCCGCCCTGATTCTTGTCAACCAAGGGTATTAGTCGATAACCAACTTCCAGACCCAGCAAGTCGACCATGGGCACATCGCCCCAACCCAGCTCTTTCTGGTTGACCGCTTCAGCATCGGGCACAGGCATCTCCATCTGAGCTTTCTTCTTATCCTCCAGCTCTTGTACCACCTTTTTCTCGGCAAAATACATAATGCCATAAGCACCAAAGCCAGCAAGCGCTGCAAGTGTTAGAAACACTAAATGAGGCATACCTGGGATAATCCCCAGAATAAACATGATAGCAGCAGTGATGACCAAGGCTTGAGGCGAGCCAAACATCTGACCAGTAACCTGCTGACCTATACTTTCCGTACTATTTACACGGGTAACCATAATAGCCGCAGCAACGGATAACAGCAGCGATGGAATCTGCGCAACCAAACCATCACCAATAGTCAGCAGCACGTACTTTTCCAGCGCGTCAGAAAACTCCAGGCTATGCTGCAACATACCAATACCCAGACCACCAATGACGTTAATCACCAGAATCAGAATACCTGCAACGGCATCACCACGGACAAACTTGCTGGCACCGTCCATTGCCCCGTAAAAATCGGCTTCATTAGCCACATCTTCACGTCTCTGTTTCGCTTCATCCTGACCAATCAGACCTGCATTCAAATCTGCATCAATAGCCATTTGTTTACCTGGCATCGCATCCAGTGTAAATCGTGCACTTACTTCAGATATACGCCCGGCACCCTTAGTGATCACTACAAAGTTAATAATCATCAAAATCAGGAATACAACCAGACCAACAACATAGTTGCCACCGATAAGAACAGCACCGAAAGCCTCGATCACCTTACCTGCTGCATCGCCACCTTCGTGACCTTCCAATAAAACAATACGCGTCGACGCAACATTCAGAGCAAGACGTAATAGAGTTGCAACCAGCAGTATCGTTGGAAATACAGCAAAATCCAATGGCCTTAATGCGTAAACAGCTACCAAAAGAATAATGATGGACAGGGCGATATTGAAGGTAAAAAGGATGTCCAACAGAAACACTGGCATAGGCAGTGTCATCATGCCTAGCAAGGTTAAAATCAGAACAGGAATACCTAGCCCAGTGAGTGGTAAGCTCCTTAATTTATTGAGAATCTCTGTCTTTTCCATTCTTGCCCTTGCTTTGGCAGCAAAATAAAGTCACACCAGCAGCAATGCTACCAACAATACGATACCAGGCAAAGCAATAAGCGATTGCATGGCTTATTTACTTCTTATATTCATTAGGTATTTCTGGTGATGGGGCTTTTCCAGGATGAGAAGCCTTTCCTGACTTAGATTGTTTTAGCTGGTAAACGTAAGCCAAAATCTGTGCGACTGCCATATATAGCCCCTCAGGAATCGCCTCTCCAATTTCCGTACTATAATAAATAGCCCGAGATAAAGGAGGAATTTGAAGCACTGGTATATTATGAGCCTCTGCAATTTCACGAATTTTAAAGGCAACTTCATCACCACCTTTAGCCAGCAACTCTGGAGCTCCCATAACACCATCATCATACTTCAACGCTACAGCGAAGTGTGTTGGGTTAGTAATCACCACATCAGCTTGAGGTACATCAGACATCATTCGACGGTTAGCCATTTCTCGCTGTAACTGACGAATCCGTCCTTTAACCTCAGGCTTACCCTCAGTGTTTTTCATCTCGTCTTTGACTTCTTGCAGGGTCATCTTCATTTTTTCATTGTATTGATAGAGCTGAAACGGCACATCAATCAATACAATCAAAATCAGTGAAGAACTGATCCAAATCGCCACCCAAGCCAAGATCTCCACCATACGTGCAAATGCATACTCAGGCGCCATATGAGACAGACTAGGCAGCTCTAACTTATAGGCATTAAACACCAGCACCGCAGCCACACCGACCACGGCTACTTTAGCAATTGCCTTTAATAGCTCAACCAGAGAATTTAGAGAAAAAAGTCTTTTAATACCCTCAATAGGGTTCAAACGGCTAAACTTTGGCACCAGCGCTTCTGTACTAAAGTTCCACCCCCCTAAAGAAATAGGAGCAATAAGAGCCGCCAAAACAAAGACCCCCATCATGGGTAATAAACCAAGAATAGCCCCTTTAACAGATTGAGTCAGATGACGAAACATTCCTTGAGTATCAAAGATATCAACTCGGGATATGGAAAAGTTATAATGAAAAATACCCATTAACACTTCAGCAACGCCAGGACCAAAAACGAGTAACGATGCTGCCGCAACCAATGTCAGCAACATTGTATTTAAATCTTTAGAACGCGGAATATCGCCTTTTTTACGCGCCTCATCGAGACGCTTACTGGTGGGTTCTTCGGTTTTTTCCTGCCCGTCTTCGTTCTCTTTAGCCATTACGTACTAGCCCTAGACTCAATCCAATCGCGTAAGAAACCCAGACCAAAATCAAAAATCGATTCAAAATGAATCACTATCGTATTCAGGCCAATCCAAGCAATCAATAAACTGAACGTCATCATAAATGGGAAGCCAAGAGAGAAAATATTCAGCTGAGGCGCCGCTCGAGTCACAATCCCCAGCCCCGCCTGCACCATCAACAAAGCTGTAATACCAGGCAGGACAATCAGAAAAGCAGCCGCAAACATCCAGCCCCCCAAACTGGCAATTTCCCAAAAAAGCTCACGATCAACGCCAACATACCCAATAGGTAAAAGCTGAAAGCTATCAGCCAGGATTTGTATTAACGCCAAATGCCCATTCATGGTCACAAATAGCATATTGCCGCCTATCACCAGGAATTGGGCCATTACCGTCGTATTTACACCGTTAGCAGGATCTGCCATCGACGCAAAGCCCAAACCGGCCTGCATGGCGTATATTTGCCCAGCAAGAGCGAAAACCTGGTAAACAATCTGTACGATAAAGCCAAATGTCACACCAATTAGCACCTGTTGAGCAATCAGCAAAAATGCTTCCATCGAAATCAGATCGATCTGCGGCACAGGAGGCAACAGTGGCATTATCGCCAAAGTCGTCATTACAGAGAGCCCCAAGCGCATATTTGAGGGCAACATCTGAGAACCAATCAGCGGCACTGCCATGAAGAAGCCCGCAACACGGAATAATGGCCAAAGAAAACCAGCCACCCATTCCGTTATCATGCTATCCGTAATGATCGCAGGCACCAGGCTAACCTATCAAGAAAGGAATATTGGAATACAGCTTTGTAGCAAACTCGGTCAAAGACCTGACCAACCAAGGACCAGCAACAACAATAGCTAATAAAGTAGCAAAAAGGCGCGGCAAAAAGCTCAGAGTCTGCTCGTTAATCTGTGTTGCAGCCTGAAATACACTGATAACTAAACCTACCAATAAGCTAGGCACCACCATAACAGCAACAATCAGCATAATGAGAAACATCGCTTCTCTTAAGATATCAACGACGACCGAAGGAGTCATAACTAACCCGCTCCAAAACTGGATGCAAGAGTTCCCATCACCAAAGCCCAGCCATCGATAAGAATAAACAGCATAATTTTAAAAGGCAGAGAAATAATAATAGGTGATAACATCATCATACCCATAGCCATCAGAATACTGGCTATTACGAGATCAATTACAAGAAAGGGAATAAAGACAATAAAGCCGATCTGAAAAGCTGTTTTCAACTCACTGGTCATAAAAGCAGGCACAAGAATACTGAAAGGAATATCGGCCGCTGAAGCAAACTGCTCATAGCCAGCAATACGAGCAAAGAGGTCCACATGATCTTCACGTGTCTGGGCGAGCATAAACTCAGTAATTGGCTTTTTGGCTAACTCCACAGCATCCGCAGCATTAACTGTCTCATTAAGATAAGGCTGCAGCGCGCTTACATTAATCTGATCCCAAACCGGCGTCATAATAAAGAAGGTCAGAAATAGCGCCAAACCAATCATGATCTGGTTAGAAGGTGACCGCTGCAAGCCTAACGCTTGACGCAGAATTGCAAAAACAATAATGATGCGCGTAAAAGATGTTAGCATAATCAAGGCGGCAGGAATAAACGTCAGCGCCGTCATGATTGCCAGAATCTGGATCGTTACAGAATAATTCTGCGAACCATCTTCTCCTGTAATCAAAGTGACAGCAGGAATCCCTGTTTCAGCGCTTGCTGCACTACTGAATAGTACAGCAAAGAACAATATGCCGATAAACCGCAGCATTAGCTTGCATCCTTATTTGTCGCTTTATTTGCAACAAAACCTTGTAAAATAGCCTGAAACCCTTGTGTTCGAGAAGATAACTGATGATCTAACACAACTGGATCTGTAAAAACATGTAAACAGTTAACACCCGCAGCAGAAATACCTAATACCATCTGAGTGCCAGCTACATCAACCAATATAATCTTCTCCTTCCCTCCCAGCGGCAAGATAGACAGTACCTTCATCTGACCTCCCCCTCCTCCAGAACCTAATGGCGCAGCTTTACGAACCAACCAGGCCAAAAGAAAGATAACCAACAATACAACCGCCAATGAAATAGAGACACTTTCCAGGTTTTGGCTGATTAGCCCACCTTCTATAGTCTTGACAGGTGTAGGGTAAGGAGAGGAGTCAGCAACTGTAGAACTAATCACAGTAGCGCCCACCGTAGGAGAGGATAGAGGCTCAGAAACCTCTTGAGCCCGCACTTGCGAGCTCAGAAAGATAGAAGAAAGCAAACTAATAATTAAAAAAAAACGCTTATCCATGCACTAGCGCAACTTCTTAATCCGCTCAGAAGGGCTCACCACACCAGTCAGACGGATACCGAACTTTTCATTCACCATCACTACCTCACCATGGGCAATCAACGTACCATTTACTTTTACATCCAAAGGCTCACCGGCCAGCCTATCAAGTTCAATGACCGACCCCTGATTCAACTGCAACAAATTACGGATAGCAATTTCTGTACTACCCACCTCCATTGCAATAGTCACGGGAATGTCCATTATGACGTCCAGATTAGGATTATCTTCATCCATCGGAACGCTATCATCTTCCAGATACTCTAAAGGAGCGCTTTCGATATCATCCTCTGAAATCCCCGATTCAGCAGTATCTTGCTCAGACAATGCAGCTGCCCATTCATCCTCGACACCATCATCAGCTACAGCCTGCTCTTCCATCGCTGCCGCCCAATCATCTTCAGATGCTTCAGCTTCGCTAGTGGTCTGCTCGTCCATAGCGGCCGCCCAATCATCGGCCATCTCATCCTGATTTACTTCGTTATTCTCATCACTCATAGATCACCAGCCTTTAAGCTTATTAACGCTGCAATTTTATCTGTTCAACAATTTTTAGAGCCATATTCTCACCAGAGCGCCCCATTTTACATTTGAATGTCGGAACATTGTTGGCAAGTAATGTGACATTTTCTGGCATTTCGATTGGAATAATATCGCCGGCTTCCAGCCCCATAATCTCCCCCAGAGCAATATCACGCTCTGCCACTTTCACATTCAGAGGAATAGTAGCTTCCATCACGTCCTGCCGTAATGCACGCACCCAGCGCTCATCCACATCATCCACATCACTTTGTACACCGGAGTCAAGCTCTTCTCTAACCGGCTCAATCATGGAGTAAGGGATAGTAATATGCATGTCGCCACCACCACCATCCAACTCAATATGGAAGGTACTAACAACAACCACTTCACTCGGGCTTACAATATTCGCCATCGAAGGGTTAACTTCAAAACCGATATATTCAAAGTTCAAAGGTAATACCGTACTCCAGGCTTCTTTCAAATCAACAAAAACCTGCTCCAACACTTTTTGAACAATACGAATTTCAGTCGGAGTAAACTCCCGCCCTTCAATTTTGGCATGACGTCCATCACCACCAAAAAAGTTATCAACCAACTTAAAAACTAGCTTTGCATCCAGAACGAAAAGTGCGGAGCCCCGTAAAGGCCTCATTTTCACCAGGTTTAAGCTAGTGGGCACGAACAAGGTATGCACGTACTCACCAAACTTCATAATCTGAACGCCACCAGCAGTCACATGGGAACTACGACGCATCAGGTTAAATAAGCTAATACGTGTATAACGAGCAAAACGCTCGTTAATCATTTCCAGAGTGGGCATACGCCCACGAACAATACGATCTTGACTGGTAATATCGTAGTTCTGAACCTCACTACCATCAGAATCATCATCTGAAGCAGGAGGAAGATCATCATCTTCCACACCATGCAGAAGGACATCAATTTCGTCCTGGGATAACAGATCTTGCATTGACATTGATTTAAACCCTTACTGCATGACTAGGTTGGTAAAGAGAACTTCATCAATTGTCACACCATTGCTGTACTTGGCCAGCACATCCTGTATTGCCTTCGTTGCAGCCTGGCGCATCTCTTCTTTGCCTTCCGGGGTTTGAATGCTCTCAAAGTCCTGCTTAGCAAACAGGATGTTCAGATCGTTGCGAATCAGAGGGGAATGGCGCTCTACTTCAGACAACGCATCTTCACTTTGCGCTTTAATCGCTACATAAACCTGCATGAAGCGCTGCTTACGCCCCGCATGAAAGTTAACGACAAAAGCAGGCTCCATATTGTAATAGACCGAGTTACTTTGAGTAATCTGAGGACCAGAAGGCGCTGCTGTCGTTGCAGCTGGCTGTTCCGAAAGCCCAGGCAATTTCCCTAAAAAGAACAAGGTGCCGCCAACAGCAGCCGCAATTGCCAACAAGGCCACAACAGCAATAATAATAATGGTTTTTTTACTGCTTTTTTTCTCTTCGTTCAGGTCTTCCATTTCTGGCCTCGTGCTTTTAACTTAATTACGCTAGTATAAAAAAGTTCTGCTTTATTGGCGACTTACACACAATAATGCTTGTGCTAGGCAAAGTAGTCAACCACGCCTATTGATTGCCTGGACCGAGCAATCATCCCCGCTTGCTCAACTCCTTGCGCCAAACCATCATCACTTCCATCGGCATCTGTTGAACCAGATGTAGAATGACTGGCAAAAGACTCCTCATGCCCATCAGATAAGGATTGATCTGACACCCCTACATCCCCCAAACTTAAACCGGCACCATCTAACATTTCACGCAAACGTACAATTTGCCCCTCAAGCGCTTCCCTTACGCCCGGGTTAGGGCTATGAAATTGCACATTGGCTACATCATTGACTACTTTAATCCGAACCTCTAGTGCACCCAGCTCCTGAGGGTTCAACTTAATCTCTGCAATCTGCATATTTTTAGCGCGCATCATCATAATACGCTCTGACAAAGCTTCCGTCGCACCTGGCTGCCCGGGCAAACCTCTCATAACAGGCAGCTGAGGTAAAGCCTGAGAAACTTGAGCAGAGCCCTGTACAGTGGCGCCTAAACCAGATAAACCAACTCCGTTCGGAGGCGAAGCCTTCTCACTTTGAAAGGACTCACCCAACATTAATGAGGAAAACTGCCCCATTTTATTACCCGACTCCGAACTCTTGGCAGTCAGCAACTGCTCAAAAAACTTATTCTTATTAAAACCTTCTTCTAAGCTGCCTTCACCACCCTGCTCATCCAACAAGCGCCCAACTAAATCAGAAGCAGGCTCTTTTTTCCCTGAAGTTTCAACTTGCACGGGCTGTTGTGCTTGTCCATCAGAGCCACCGGAACGACCTACTCGCCCCAATAAAGCCAACTGCTGTAGCATCAATGGTTGATCAGTCAAAGCAAGTATTTCCAACCCCAATTCAGGCATCTGCAACCAAGCATCCAGCTCTTTCAGAAAGTCATCAGGAGAGTCCATCAAATCATCAAACTCCTCTTCAGTTACCTCACCTGAAGAGACAACCCGCTCTTTTAACGCTTGATGGTCAATGCCTGCACGCTCCAACCCCTCAACCAGCTCCTCCCTGTTTTTAGGGCGCTGAGATACTGCTGTATGAGCTTCCGCCTCATGAGCTCCCGCCTCATGGGATTCCATCCTGTCTAATGACGCACCTCGTCCCCTCATATCTGGCGAGATATTGCCGCCGATAGGATTGTTTTTTCCTGTAGGCAGCCCAGGAGACGCCGCATTATTAGGACGACCGGCAGAAGCTGGATGCGTATCTGAATATGAAGAAGAGAATGCTTTTAAAGTAGTACCAAACTGCTTCTGATCAGTTTTAGTGCTATTGGCTTTATCATTGTTGCTATTTTTAATCCCCAGCGATAGCAAATCACTGACCGATTGCGTCTGACCAATCGCCATAACAAAACCTCAGTTTAGAATTCCTGTTTAAGGTTCTGCAAGCTATATGCCAGCTTAATCTTGATAGGGGTCAGTCATTACCTGAAGACTGTAAGCGACGGGTATAATTGAGGCCCGATAGTTCATCAATTAGCTTTTGCTGTTGCTTATCTTCCTGTAAACGCTCATCCTTCTGAGCACGCTCAACCAGGCTCTCAAAGGCTTTTAATTCACCACGGGTTTTTAACCAATATTGCTGTACCTGATCAACCTGCTGTTCCAACTCACCAATATGCTCAACCTGCTGAGTAGCCGCATCATTAAGGTGAGACATAAAAGCATAGTACCTTCGAAGAGAAGAACCAGATATACCACTGCGCCCAGCCTCAGTAATCTTATCATGATATTCCAGCTCGTAATCTTTCAACTGCTGCTTTTTCTGACGCTCTGATTCTATTTTACTCTGCAAAAAACCTAACGCGCTTGCCGCATCTTTCTCTTTTTTCTCTGCCAGCACCATAATATTTTTCAAGCGCTTTGAACGTTTCATATATTTCTATCCATTCACATTGCCTCTTGATCAACTAAAGCACTCTACAGAATTAATTTGCCTGAGGTTGGTTTAAGATCATATGCAGTTGCTGAAAGCTGGTAATCACATCAACATTTTCCCTCAGTCCTTGCTGCAGGAATTGGCGCATCACAGGCATTAGAGTAATGGCCTGATCAATCTCACTATCAGATCCCTTACTGTAAGCCCCTACACTGATAAGATCTTTACTCTGTTGATATTTAGCATAAATCTGCTTGAAACGGTAAGCTTGCTTCAGATGCTCATCAGATACAACGTGAGGCATTACACGACTAATAGAGGCTTCAACATCGATTGCTGGATAGTGGCCTTCTTCTGCCAAACGCCGGGATAAAACAATATGGCCATCAAGAATCGCTCGAGTCGCATCTGCAATAGGGTCCTGCTGATCATCACCTTCCGTCAATACTGTATAAAAAGCAGTAATGGAGCCACCTGTACCCTCTTTACCATTACCAGCTCTTTCCACCAACTGTGGAATCTTTGCAAACACCGATGGAGGATAACCTTTAGTCGCCGGTGGCTCTCCTACAGCCAAAGCAATTTCCCGCTGCGCCTGAGCAAAACGGGTTAGCGAGTCCATAAGCATCAGCACCTTCTTACCTTGATCACGGAAATATTCCGCGATACTGGTAGTCAACATTGCAGCCCTAAGACGCATCAAAGCAGAGTCATCGGCAGGTGAAGCAACCACTACAGAACGGGCCAGACCTTCTTGCCCCAGAATTTGCTCAATAAACTCTTTTACTTCTCGACCCCGCTCACCGACAAGGCCTACGATAATAATGTCAGCCTCAGTAAACCGAGTCATCATTCCCAACAGCATACTCTTACCCACACCGCTGCCTGCAAATAACCCCAATCGCTGCCCCTGACCCACAGCAAAGAGAGAGTTAATACAGCGGATACCTACATCTAAAGTAGAGTCAATTGGTTTACGATCCAACGGGTTTATAATCTTACCATGTAAACTGGTTGTCTCACGGGAGATGATGGGTCCCAGCCCATCAATGGGCTCACCAATACCATTCAGCACACGCCCCAATAATGCAGGACCTACTGGAATATTCATCGCCTTATCATTGGGAATAACACGCCCACCAGGTCTCAACCCTTCCGCAACACCTACAGGCATCAGATACAGGCGATCAGCGGAAAAACCTACAACTTCAGCCTCAACAAACCCCCCATGAGCTGTCTCCACAGAACAATAGCTTCCCACAGGCAGATCACAACCTACGGCCTCTAATGTCAAGCCAACCATACGCACCAAGCGCCCCTCAGGAGCAATCCTGGGTCGAACAGAACTATCAGGCTGATACTGACTTAAACGGGAAGCTAAATTATTCACTGGCCACCTCAGAACGATCTTCTAGCTCACCAGTGCTTTTACGAGCATAACGCTGACTAACAATCTGATTCAGCATATCATTAAGACGCGTCTCTACACTGGCATCAATGAGACTATTCAATGTTTCAACACGGCAACCACCTGGCGGCATCGCCTCGTCAATATACACCTGCCATTTATCCAGACTTCCCATTGACTGATTATTTGCCAATTCAAAATCCTGAGCACTGACAAAAACACGAATCCGCTCACTATTGCGCGGCAGTGCATCAAGTGATTCGCGAATAATATCCAGCACAACGTCTGACCTCAGCTGAAGCTCGTGATGAGTCATGATGCGCACTAACTTCTCCAGCAAGTTATACAGCACATGCTCCAGCTCTTCACTCTGCTGCTCAATAGGTTCATGCAATAGCGCCAGGACATTATTCAACTGCCCCAAAGCGGCATCAATTTCCCGCTGTCCCTGCTGCAGGCCTTCCTGATAACCTTGCTGAGAGCCTTCTTCATGACCCTCAGCCTTACCTTTCAGAAAACCATCTTCACGACCCTGAGCCAAACCATCCAGCATCCCTTGCTCTTTACCTGCAGCATAAGCTTCTTCATATGCTTGCAGCTTGATAGCATCTATCTCATCCTGGGTGGGTAGTTCGAGTACTTCGACTTCCTCTTCTACACCCTCATCTTCAGGCCCAACAATCTGATCAGATATTTTCTCTCGACCTAAACTGCGAAGGGAGATACCAGTTAAATCTGGCATCTCCCATTTCTCAAATCCATCTAAATCTTCACTGCTCCATACACGGCGCTTATCCAAGGACATAATCTCTTCTCGTCATTTAGATCATCTGATCGGCACCACCACCCAGAGTAATCTCACCATCCTCAGCCAAACGACGAGCAATGGCCAGAATTTCTTTCTGGGCCGTCTCTACTTCACTCACTCGGACCGGACCTTTAGCTTCAAGGTCATCACGCAACAGCTCACTGGCACGCTTGGACATATTTTTGAAGATTTTCTCTTGAACTCTGTTGTCAGCACCTTTCAATGCCAACACCAAGCTATCCGGATTAACTTCTCTCAGCAACACCTGAATATCCCTGTCATCAACATCAACAAGGTTATCAAATACGAACATCAGGTCTTCGATTTCTTCACCCAGTTGCTCGTCAACTTCCTTAATTGCTTCCATCAGTTCGCCTTCAAGCGCACTTTCAAGGTTGTTCATAATATTAGCGGCAACCTTAACACCACCCATACTGGTAGTTTGAGTGCCGGAACTGCCAGAGAACTGCTTCTCAAGAATATCATTCAATTCTTGCAACGCCTGAGGCTGGACTGATTCCAATGCGGCTACTCGAAGAATAACATCCAAACGAACCTTAGAGTCAAAGAAGGCAACCACCTCAGCTGACTGATCTGCATCCAGGTAGGACAATACAATCGCCTGAATTTGTGGATGCTCATAGCGAATAATATCTGCAATTGCCCTAGGTTCCATCCACTTCAGCGTATCAAGACCTGTCGTATTACCACCAAGCAAAATTCTATCAACCAAGCCATTGGCTTTATCTTCACCCAGAGCTTCAGTCAGCATTCGACGGATATAGCTGTCCGCACCAATACCCAAGCCTGTTACGTTACCTGAAATTTCAAGAAATTCAGACAGTACATCTTCAACCTGATCCTTAGAAACATGTTGCAGCTGGGACATTGCCATACCAACGCGCTGCACTTCTTTTGGCCCCATGTGCCTTAGAATCTGCGCCGCATCGGTCTCACCCAGAGTCATCAATAAGATAGCAGCCCTATCAACCGAGCCCAGGCTCTCCTGGTAATCATCATCACTCATCAGCTATCACCCACTGCCTTACCACCTGAGCCACACGACCAGGATCTTCCGCAATCATTGCTCTAATTGCATTCAATTGACGCTCAAATGCTTCATTTGGCCCAGCCAACAGCGGATCATCAGCCGCAGATAGTGTCACTTGATCCTCACCCAAATCATCCAGAGGAGCCAGCATTTCATCTTCAGCATCCGCTCCATCTGCAGTGTCTTTCGCAGTAGCCAGACTTTTGAGAATTGGTCGCAGCACACCAAAAATAAGAATCAAAACAAATAGACCAGCTAAAACCTGCTTGGCAATCTCCCAGAACCAAGGCTCCTGCCAGAAAGGAGGTTTTTCGAAAGCTTCATCACCAGCTCCCGCAAATGGCGAATTCACTACATTAACGCTATCACCTCGAATAGCATTAAACCCCACTGCATCACGTACCAGCACTTCCAGGCGGCGCAACTCATTTTCATCCCACGCTCTACGAACCACTTCACCGGACTCTGGCTCACGAATAATAATATCGTCAACCACAACAGCTACTGTCAGACGCTGCACCCGCCCCAAATGATTACGGGAATAACTGATAGTTCTATCAAGCTCAAAGTTACGAGTAGCTTGCTTACGACTGTTTAATGCCTGGCCGGTACCGCCCCCTTCACCATTAACGTCTTCAGGGACAGCAACCTGTCCCGGAGGCTGGTTGGATAAAGCCCCAGGAATGCCTGCGTTATTAAAATCACCAACACGCTGCTCATTCATCACCTGCTCACTACGCAAAGCAGGTAAATCCGGGTTATAAAGCTCTTCCGTTTGTTCAGTTTGAGTAAAGTCAATCTCAGCAGAAACAGCCGCCTGGTAACGCCCAGGTCCTAGAACGGGCTCAAGAATACTCCGTACCCGCTCTGTAAGAACTCGCTCAAGCTTACGGGAATACTCAAACTGACGCTGAATTTGTTTATCTGATTCTTTATCTTCACCCTGAGATAGTAAACGACCTCGTTGATCAACAATCGTTACATTCTTTGGATCAAGCTCAGGAATACTGGTCGCAACCAGGTTTACAATGGCATTAGCCTGACTAGAGTCAAGTACAGCACCACCTTGAAGATTTAGAAAAACAGAGGCAGAAGGCTTTCGATAGTCACGCACAAATACTGACTGTTTCGGAATAGCAAGATGCACCCGAGCGCCTCGCACAGGTTGCAGACTGGAAATTGTACGAGCCAACTCACCCTCGACACTACGACGATAGCGGGCTGACTCCATAAACTGACTGGTACCCAGGCCTTGTTCCTGATCTAGCAGCTCATAACCTACCATATCAGCTCGAGCGACATCCGAAGCCGCGATTTTCATCCGTGCTTCATAAATTTTATCTGACAGGACCAATAAAGCGCCAGACTTGGGATCGACCTTATAGCCAATACCATTGCGCTCAAGAATCTCCACAACGGCAGGAGAATCGTATTCGCCAATGCTACTCAAAAGAGGGCGATAATCCTTGTCTTGAGACCAAAGGACAACAGCAAAGCCGATAGCTATACTCGCAGCGAAACCCGCCAACAAACCCAACTGGCGAATCATATCGAGATTATTAAACCCCTCCAGGACGCTGCCAAAACCACTTTGCTTCTTATCAGTAGATACAGCTTCGTTTTTATCAGCCATTTTTTTCTGCTGTCTATCTTCTGGCTGCTCTGTAGAATCTTGCGCCGCTTCCGCTGAAGGATTATCCATTCACTCGAGTCCTAAAAACAGAATGATTTAACCGATGTATTGATTACACCGGCATTCTCATGATTTCCTGGTAAGCAGAAACCAGTTTATTTCTAACCTGTGTCATCGCTTCAAAAGCTACGGTTGATTTCTGAGAAGCAATCATAACCTGAGTAATATCTACCTCAGGATCACCCATCTCATAAGATTCACGTAAAGCATTAGCTGTTTTTTGCGTCTCATTGACTTTATCAATGGCATTTTTCAGCATTTCAGCAAAGTCTGGAACTTCGCCTGCTTCGTTCACCTTGTCGACGCCTTGAGTGGCACCAACCCTAACATTTGGCGTAGCACGGCTGGTCTGGTTCAGTTCAGACTGCATTGACCGAATCTGATCCAGCACACTTGATATGTCCGCTCGATCAACCATGGCTTACTCCTAACTCTCTATATTGCTGCCTCACTCAGTGTAGAGACAACAAGCCACTAGAATGCACTGCATCTAATTATTTTATATCTGTTCACGGGCAAAAGACCAGCCCGTATCTTAAATCAAATGGTCTCAATGGCTTTTTCGACATCAATCCCCATGTCTCTCATTTTCGCCAGCTTGTACCTTAACGTCCTAGGACTAATACCCAAGCGGTCAGCAGCCTTATTTTTACGCCCTTTTTCTTCGCGTAAAACAGCAATAATCATTTCAAACTCTTTCTGCTGAAGATCATCCCCCAGATTCCCTGATTCCAAAGGAGGCTTAGATACGGGATATGTTGCAGAAATCTCTTGATCAGCAGACTCTACACCGCCTTCATCCTGGAGAATTTTTGCCACCATTGAGCCACTTTCTATGCAAAGATCTTCCGCCTCAATCACCGTCGAAGGCTGCAACACCAGAGCTCTCTGAACTACGTTTTCTAGTTCTCTCACATTACCGGGCCAATGATAATGGCTGAGCTCATTTTTAGCAGACAATGATAAGACTACCGGCGCACGCCCCATTTTTTTAGCATGCTTTGCAAACAGCCGTTCTGCAAGAGGTACTACATCTGCAGCCCTTTCACGTAGCGGTGCAAGATTAATAGGGAAAACGTTGAGCCGGTAAAACAAATCTTCCCGAAACTTACCATCCGAAATATATTTCTGCATATTACGGTTGGTTGTCGCTAAAACACGCACATCTAACTTGATCGTTTTACGGCCACCCACACGCTCAACTTCCTGCTCTTGCAGAACTCGCAAAAGCTTGGCCTGCAAATCTAATGCCATCTCTGAAATCTCATCCAATAGCAGAGTACCGCCATTAGCCTGCTCAAACTTACCAGGTGCACTATTCACGGCACCAGTAAAAGCACCTTTCTCGTGACCAAACAGTGTTGCTTCAAGCATTGTTTCTGGAATCGCCGCACAGTTAATTGCCACAAAAGGCTTATCAGCACGAGGGGAGTGGCGATGAATATAGCTGGCTATCACTTCCTTGCCAGACCCACTCTCGCCAGCAATTAGCACTGTCGAATCGGTAACAGCTACTCGCTTAGCCAGATTGAACGCGAAAGCACTCTTTTCACTTACCATCACGGGCTCATCTGCTTTTGAGCCAGCATGCCCCTGAGCATACTTTTCAACCAACTCAACCAAAACCTTAGGCTCAAAAGGCTTAACTAAATAATCAACAGCCCCTTGACGCATAGCATCAACAGCGCTGGATATACTCCCATAAGCAGTAATCAGCAGCACCGATAACCCAGGGTATTTAGATACCACATGACGCAGCAACTCATGACCATCTATACCCGGCATATTGATATCAGACACAACAAGATCAAACACTGACTCTGACAGCTTGGCGATAGCAGCCTCACCACAATCCGCTTCATTTACTAGAAAGCCAGCCAACTCAAGGGTATCAACCAGCGCCTCTCGCAGATCCGGGTCATCTTCCACAACTAGAATTTTTGCCTGCATATCCAACCTATACCGTGACCAGAGGCAGATGCACTGTAAAGCAACTACCTTTTCTTATTTCTGAATGAACAGTCAGCGAGCCTTTATGCGCACTTACCACAGATTGCACAATAGCCAACCCTAACCCTGTGCCTCTGGATTTTGTGGTAAAAAATGGTTCCAGAATTTTTTCCAGTTGTTCATCAGGAATGCCTGGACCATTATCAATTACACTTATCTCAAGGCTCGCCCCAACAATTTCAGACCTTAGCTCTATTTTATCTGAACCCGCCTGTATTGCATTATTAACCAAATTCTGCAATGCACCACACAAAGACTCCTGATGCCCCAACAGCAATCCAGCCAAGCCGTTCAACTGCCACTCACAAGCGACTGATGACTGCAAAAAAATGCCTTCCAATGAAGCTTTTAAGTACTCGAAGAAATCCGCAACGTGAAATTGCTCTGCCACAGCACTGCCACCGCGGGCAAACTGAAGCATATCACCAATCTGCTGCTCAAGATTTTGTAGCCGCCCTTGAAGCTTTCCTGCAAATTTAACTCTGTTTGCTTCAGAAAGGTCACTCGCTTGCAAATGACCAGCATAAAGCATCGCCGCAGACAGTGGGGTTCTGATCTGATGAGCCAGAGAAGCGACCATTTGCCCCATCTCTGTCAGCCTTTCTGTTCTACTTAACTGCTCCTGTAAACGGCGAGTTTCAGTCATATCGTTAATGACCACCATCTGCCCGGGTTCTTTATCCAAAGAACGCGTCGCGATAGACACTAAACGCCCATCTTTGAGGGAGATCTCGTATCCATCATTCTGCTTAGGGGAAAAGCTTTGCTCTATCACCTCTATCCAGCGACAGCCTTCTATATCATTCCCCAACAAGGTTTTAGCTGTAGGGTTAGCACTACCAACAACGCCTGCCCCATTCATCACAACAACACCAACAGGAAGTAAGTTAAGTAGATTTTCGAGCTTTTCAGCGATCAGCTGTTTCTGCTCCAACTCTTGCAATCGCTGCCTTTTTGCCTCCTCCAGGTCTTCCGTCAAACGAACAATTTTATCCTGAAGTTCATTATAGGAAGCAGTTAGCTGCTCAGATAAGGCTGTGAACTCCTGGAATGCAACTTGTAGATCCTGCGCTGAAGCACTCATTTGCCACTAAACCTTCTTATAAGCCTTGATACCTTTTTGCCCTTTTAGAAAACCAGCAATCTCTTTTGCCATTTCCTGTTTCTGCTGACCCGTGCTGGTAAGTAACGCAGAAATTACCGTTATCACTCTTTCACCATCAGCAACAACCTGATTAGCAACCGACTCTGGCAGATCAGTATACTCAGAAAAAAAGCGCCTCATGCCAACATCGAACTCTAATGCCAACTGATCGGCCTCAACCCATTTCTCCTTCTCATCAGAAGCGATCAATTGCTCCAACTTCGACAACAATGCCATCTGCGCCTGCCAAACCAATATTACTTCTTCATCATACCTCATTAATACGACACCACTTAACGTCCCAAGCTACTAACGCACAGGTATACCACACTCAGCCATCGCATTACGACAATCCTGAGGAGTAGCATCCGTAAAATGAAAAATACTTGAAACCCCTACTGCAGAAATAGAAGTCTCTGCTATCCTGGCACAATCCTCTGGGGATTCTATCCCTCCAGCATATATCGCGGGAATTTTAACTACAGAGGAAACAAGATTAGCTAGATCAACACTCCCCCCCTCCATAGTCCCATCACGAGTCACATTATTAATAAGGATCTCCCCTGCCCCCTGTTTTTCAACTTCACGTAACCACTCCTCTAAAGTCATACTAACTTCTTTTCCACTGGCAGAGTAAATTTCAAAAGAGCCATCACGCTCAACAACATCAATTGATACAACAATACACTGAGAACCAAACACTTTGGACGCCTCAGCAATAAATGAAGGATTTTCTATGGCATAGCTATTAATAGCAACCTTATCAGCCCCATTTTTCAGCAATAGTTCAATATCATCAAGCGAACGCACCCCCCCCCCGACGGTGAGAGGCATGAAGCACTCCTGAGCCAAGTCCTGTATCGTAAACTTATCGATTGCCCGCCTCTGCCGGGAAGCATCTATATCCAGTAGAACTAACTCATCAACGTTACGCGTATTATAGGTTCGGATAATGGTAACAGGACTCCCTAAATTCCTGCGCTGAGAAAACTGAATTGTCTTCAATACAGAAAAACCATCCAGCAGAACTATCGGTACCACTCTTTTTCTTAACATTTTTCAACAAAATTCCTCAAAAAAGTAAGACCCGCCTGCTGGCTTTTTTCCGGATGAAACTGCACACCATAGATATTATTTTTATTCACAAAAGCCAAAACTGGCTGACCATAATAAGCATAGGCCGCCTCAACTTCTTCATTCAGCAACATTGCATAGCTGTGGACAAAATAAAAACAACTGAGACCAGGAATAGCATCAAAAACAGGGAGTGAAGGCAACTTAACATCGTTCCACCCCATATGAGGGATCTGTAACTGCCCCCCCATATCATCAATTTTACTCACAACACCATCAATTAAACCCAACCCCTGACACTCACCGCCTTCAAAGCCAGTTCGAGCAAGCAATTGCATTCCAACGCAAATCCCTAATAGTGGGACCCCCCTTTCTTGCACTGCTTGCAAAAGAGCAGCTCGAAACCCTGTTTCGTCAAGCCTTTTTGCACCCTCAGAAAAACTGCCAACTCCAGGTAGTATAATTTTCTCTGCCACAGCAAGTTGATCGGGCCCAGTAACAACTTCATGCTCAACCCCCAAATAACGCAACACTTTAGAAATGCTACCAATATTACCAATACCGAGATCAACTATAGTCACCATAAACAATCAACCTGGAAGAAAGCGTCTAATGAGATTGCCATCAGCATCCTTTTTCAATTCACCGGTCTCTTCATCCCGTTCAAACAACATACGATTGGTGAAGCGATCCAGGTTAGTGAGAAACTCATTTTCCGTAATGCTTAGATAGTCAAGAAAATCAGGCACATACTTCCAAGGAATCTTCCCCTCAGAGGTATGTTTTAGCTCCTCAACTGCCTCTTCACGCGTCATCCGTCCAGCACGAACCTCAATACACAACTGATCTGTCGCCCGACCATAGCCATACTTAATGAACTTCATATAGTCGTGAAGCCCACCAATCCACTTACAATCTAAATTTTCAATATCGTTGTAAGCGCCCTCTACAGGACCATCTGGATTTTTACTCCAACCAAGCGAACAACAAAGATCTGTATTGCGGCGAGAGTCCCACTTTTCATAATAACCAAGGAATAATCCCGTCACACCTACACGCTTTAACTCCTCATCGCTGGGATAAAGTAATGTTTTAATCGAGTTTAAATCAACACCATCATGCACAACATCAGACAGTCGATGACCGCTCATCTGAAACTGTTCCAACCAATTTCGGTCCAGATAATTATTTTCTTTATGAGAGGCAGGACCGCCATACTCGAACTGAGAGTTTTCCCCCCAAATCAAAAGAGGTATATTATAGTTAACAGCAACACGAATAGGCGCAGTAAAAATACCGATATGCTCAGGCCAACAACAGTCTCCCAACTTAAAGAAACCAATACGCACTAGCTCACGATAACTCTTACGATTACCTGATACCTGAATCAAGTCAAAGCCCTGATCCCTTAGGAAGTTAAGGTTTTTCAGACCAACTTCGGTTAACTCACAGGGAGTATGCGTAACACACAAAGGTGTCATCCCATACTTATCCCGCATAATCAACGCTTGATAACAACTATCCTTACCACCACTGACAGGTATAATACAGTCATAGGCAGAACCATCACCGCGATAACGATCTAAAATATTTCGAAACTCATTCTCACGCGCTTGCCAATCAATTTCTTTATGCTTAGCCTCAGCCGAATGACATGCATCACAAACACCATCAACAAATACTTGCTCTGGCCTGGTGACAGGGATCAAGCAGCTAGAACAATACTGCAACATAGCTCTTCCCTAAAAATAATGAATACTGTGATCATAAGCGGTCATTGCACCCTTCTTATAATCATCTCTCAACAAAACAAAGAACTCTCTCACTGACTCCATTGCCATATTAAACGATGATATCCTCACATTCTCATCAGTAGGAAAATAAAGCATATTACTCACTGCGCTTAAACAATAAAGTACAGAGCCATTAAATATTGTATATATCCACGCATCATCATCAGATATCAACTCTTTATCTTCTTGAAACCCATAAGATATTTTATCCAACAAACTCTGAGCCTCAGGCACTGTCTCTACAGGATAAATTACATCCTGAAACCAATTACAAACATCATCAACAACCTCAATAGATTGCTGAATCTCTGTTTCAATCTCTTTTAGCGCCAAATCATCAGCTACATATGAAAAGTGCGATTCATATATCTGCTGCAGCATTGAGGCCTTGTTGATCTCCAAAGGATTTAAATCCAGATCAAAAGAATGCACAGGCTCCGCACCAAGAATCTTAGCACCATCACTACAGTTGTACACTTTCATATTTTTAGGAAAGGCTTTAACAAAAGCACTTACAATCTGATCCAGCTTCACCTTATACATAGGGTAGAAGCCTGATGAATAAACAACCTCATCACCAAAATTAGGCTCAAATTCAGATGCACCTTTTAGTTTAGGTGTATAGGCTTCCTTACGCTCATCATTCATTTGATTATAAATGCTATATTTAGAATGATGATGCTCACTCGATCGATATCCCATATCGACACCAAAGAAGTAGACCTGCCTAAAGCCAAGCAATACAGCAACGGTAAAACCTGAATGAACACAACTAGGGCCGACCCCTGTTACAAGAGAAACCCCCTCATCAGCAAATAGCTTTCTTACCAGCAGAGAACCTGATTCAGTATCCTTGGGCATTTGCCCACCTCTACCAAAGAACTGAAACAAATCAGGATGCACCTGCGACATCCCAACAAAAATTGTATCAGATAGAAAATCGCCAATATCATCAGAAATATTTTCTAATAAACTTACCGTATCGTACGGCCTTTCTAATTCCACATAGATATCAGGTTTAATATTTTTATGATACAGCGCACCTAACGACGTACCGCAACTAATTACAACCGCAGCCTCCTGATTATTCTTTATATACTCTAAATCTTTATCTAAAGACGGCCCATTACCAACAACAAAGACAGGAACATCTTTCTGACCAAAATCCTTATTAACACTAAAGTCTTTCTTAATCGACGGAATTTTATTCTTAAAGTTATGATAAGTATGAGCAACACTCATTCTCGAATCATCATAAAACCCAAAACCGGCAGTTAGATCACGAGATATCCTATTCTTTAAGCCCTCAAAAAGATCACTATAACATTCTTTAAAAAAGGCCGAATAAATATAACACCCACCAAGAGTATGCCTACCAACTAAAGAGACCGAGTGCGAAAACAAGCCTAGCAACTCATCAAAGTCATCTGATAGCATAATAGAAATCGTAAAGCCTTTGGCTTCCATCTTATCTATTACTTTTTTCCAGTCGACCAACTGCATACTCGCATAAAAAACATCTTTATCGGGTTCAATAATATATAAGTTAGCAATATCATGTTCAAGATACAACTTCTCTACATCAAATCCCAAACCAATTGATAGGCAAACCATACTACCTACTTCAACCGGAAGATCTTTAACATCATCGCTAGCACGAATAGCACTACTAATTTGATAAGGATTAGTATCATTATCACGATTAATCCTATCAATCAAACTTCGGCTAAGCACTTTAGCCTGAGCCTGCCCAATATTGTACACCAAGGTATTATGAACAAAATTGGGATTACCTTCTTTAGGTTTCTCACCATTAATACATATTGCTGAATTAAATATAGGAGACTTTCGATAGGTTTCTAAGTTATTAATTATTTGTTCATACGGATTTTTATCATAAACAAGCCCGCCTGACGACGCATCAAGCAAGTTAACCCGCCCTTCGTCATCAAAAATCAAAAAATAATTATTTTCTGAGTAATCCTTGAACTCTTCATATATCGATGAATCAACCTTTTCAAAAGCTTTCAAGTTTGACTCAAGTCTCAACATAAAAAACGCAGCTAATTTAGCCGCATCATCAGAAAGCTTAATATCTTCACCCATCTTTTTTTCTCATCATCTCAGCTTTCGCAACGTCATCATCAGTAATCGCATCCCAACCTGTTTTTATCTCTTGAAGCACATCAATAGCATCATCAATTTTGGTCACATTCATCTCTACTGATGCAGCTAACAACCGATCTAAACAAAAGTCATATAGATTCACCAGATTATCGGATAGCTCAGGACTTTTTTCCCGATCAATAGATCCTGCTAACGTCAAAATAATTGCAGAAGACTTTGAAATAAAGAAACCCTTTTTTTCGTAATCTTCTTTCTCAATTGCAAACCGAGCCTGTTTCATAAAACGCAAACAACCCTCAAGTAGCAATTGCGTTATTCTATAAGGCGATGCACTTTCAATATCACTTTCTAAGTTTACAGTTTGATATTGACGCAAGGCTTTTCTCATAATTAATTCGCCTAAGTTATGTCAGCTTATGAATATGAAATATTTGACAGCGCAGCTAACTGCGGAGCAATTTGACTCATTGTACCCTGCAAGCGTGACACGGTACTATCCAATGCAGTAAACTGTTTCATTAGCGTTGCCTGATACCCCTCAATATAACGGGCATGAGCCTCATACTGCACCTCCAAGTCATCAAGTATATCATTATAAGAGTCTTCTTTACCCTTAATAACACCATCAAAACCAAGATAAGCATCCATCCGTTCACTGGTTAGTGTTGCAATACCATTATCACCAGTAAAAAGTTTCTCAAGATCATCAAAGTTTTCACTCACCGCATCATCCAAGCGCGCACTATCAACACTGAGAGTACCATCACTTTCAATCTCAAGACCAATGGCATACAGGGTATCCGCACCAGAAGCGGCACCGACCACCTGTTGAGTCAGTATCCCACCCAAAACAGACTCAATATTCCTGATAATAGGATCACCTGATAGCTTGCCATAAACAAACTGCTCTGCATCTTTATCATAGTTACCTTTAAGCTCATTCATTCCTTCTCGCAGCTTATTGTAGGCACTAGCATACGCCTCTATCTTGCTCTTGATTGAAGATGTATCTTGAGCAACAGTTACTGTTGACACCTCTCCTGGGGCTGAATCTGTAAGAGTAAGAGAAACCCCTGTAATAACACCACCAAGATCATTACTATCCTTAGTAATAGGGATTCCGTTAATTTCAATGCTTGCATCTTGTGCAACCCTTAACGTAACATCTCCCGCATCCACAACACTAGCTGGCGAATCTGTAAACCCGGTCAAATCCTTACCGACAGAAAACTGTACATTTGCCAATAGTGATGTTTTTGACTCCAAATTATTATCTGCACCCAAAACAGAAGAGTCGTAGACCAAACGCCCATCAATAACCGTTGCAGTTACACCAAAATTATCTTCATGCGAGCTGATAGCAGAAGCCATATCATTCAAAGACATGCCATCCTTGAGATCGATAGAAAACGGAGTGAACGAGGCATTCCCGTCAATATAAAACTCCAATGTATCTTTAACACCATTAGCATCAGGGGCTCCACTAAAGGTCAATGCATCATCATGCCCACCAGGAATCTGGGCTGTCGAAACTCTAGACCCCTTAGCTATATCATTAACAACAATATTATAAGTTCCTGAGACAGCACTCTCATCGGCCGTTGCAGTTAGAACCTCTCCACTTGAGGGCTGGGTCACAGTTGCAGATCGCTTACTGTATTCAGATGTATCTTTTAGGGCGTCCGCCGCGCTCTGAAAGCTGGATAACAGGCTTTTTAAAGCCCCTAAACCAGAAACTGCATCCTTCGCTTCAACCTCTTTCTGCCCTAGCTGCTTAACCTTAGGCTCGCTAGCCACCCTGACCAAACTATCCAGCATTGTATTTAGATCCAGTCCGGAACCAATACCTAACATAGGATTCATAGCTCTAACCTCCAGCGCAAATACGGAAAAAACTTACCGCTTAACACAAAAACACATTCCACATACAGAACCAAGCAATTTTGGCACCAAGCTTTAACTCTGATCTCGATCTATAATCGGGCGCAATCCATCAAAACCGGAGCTGGCATTCAGAAACCAAGAATTTCATTAAATCCAAGCACAGCAGTTTAACAAGCATCTATAGAACTGCATTTACGTTATCGGCATGAGTTTCTTATTCTTTAAGCCCCTACCCCATTTCTTAGAAACAACATAGACGACTCAGAGTATCATTTAGAAACCCAACACTCTCTTCTACAGTATAGCTTACGCCCCACCCTCAATTCATCGCAAGTTCCAGACTGAAAACTTGAGAACACGATCACTCACAACGGACCAACCAAGATAACAGAAGATAAGATATGGCTCCGTGCCTATGCGACAACACCAACTCACCCAAGGAAAAAGCAAAACTATATCAAGCAATTTAAAAACAGGTAACACAAGGCTACCGCATTTGGCGATATAGAGATTAAGTAAGTCACCAGGATATGGTATCTGACGTGGTCAAGCAAATGTGAGCGTAACTATTCAGCTGCCTGATCAAAAATATCGGGTAGCTGCCCACAAAATAGTAGGGTTAAAGCATTACTCGCTGATACTGATTGCTTACGGCATGATGTGAGATAACTGCGGATCAAGCAGAACTGTTCCGCTCCTTGATGGCTGCGGAAACAACCTGATATCTTTTGATGAACTTTCGTCATCCTGATTGTTGGTAAAAGGAACTTCTGGGACGCTCAAAAATCTGAGAACGTCATCCTCATAAGCCCTTAATCTTTCTAACAAAGCCCTGGATTTACTTCGTTTCAAACGCCCTCGCTGGCCTTCTTTACGTTGGCTTTCATCTGGAGGAGGGCTTTCCTCATCACCAGCTTCTAAGATAGCTCTATATCGCTTGAGATAACTGAGCCTGACTTCTGGAGGCACCAACCCATCGTGCTCCAAAGTGGCCTTGTTCATCTCTTTAAGTAGATCCTGAAGTGACTTGGCCCATGCTTGACTTTCTTGCTCCCAGGCTCTTTCCAGCTCTCTCAGATGATGAGCATTACACAGAGCATGCTGGCAGCTTTTATATTGATAATAAGGCTTCCAATGATCATGGCAAAGAACACCTTTGAAGTCAGGCAGGATATCAGCCGCATCCATGGCTTCCTGCCCGCGCTTACGGTGTGAAGAGAAGTAAGTCCACTGATCGGTTGAGGCCGAATGTAACCAGTGCCGTTTGCCATCAATATTGATCCCTGTTTCGTCGACATGTAAAACAGGAGCTGTGCGGAGTGATTGTTTAATCACGGCTTCAGCACCCAGGACCTGGATCTGCTGTGCAGCCTGCTGATTAAAATTAAATAGGCTTCCTGCACTGACAGGCAATCCAAGCTGCTGTGAGAAATACTCTTCTATCCGCTGATAAGGCAGCAGTTGATACTGGGACAGATAAACCGCATGAGCTTTAACACCCGGCCCATACTGGACTGAGGATGTGACCCCTTCAGGAAATGCTGCAACGAAACGTTGACCCCGTTCATCCTCGAGTATTTGGGCCTGATATTCCACAATGGTTCGAGTGATATCAATGTCGAAGACCTGCCGCTTCTGATAGCCGATTTCTTTATATTGACCTTTAGCAGCCTGTCGGACTATTAGCCCATTTCATCCAGATCTAGGATAATAGCCCTTTTCAGGTTCCAGCAGGATATATCATGAGTCGCTTTCGTACCATCGATCGTCAAACGCCTTATCTACTTCCTCCATCTATTGATGACTGGCTGCCTGAAGATCATTTAGCTCGCTTTATTGTAGAGGTTGTCGATAGTCTGGATTTGCAAGCCATCCAGGGAGCATATCGCGG
>NZ_KE383828.1:224002-301566 GCF_000422425.1 Oceanospirillum beijerinckii DSM 7166 | reverse complement strand
TTGTAATCTGTCGATACATTCTTGAAAACTTTGGTTTTAAACTTGCTTTTGTCGACATCACGCAGCCAGCAGCAGTCAAGTTTAGCTTTACTAATATCAATACCTATATAATGCATCTCTCATTTACCTTGTATATGCAGCATCACTGAAAACAGGTGCTTGGATACCATTCAATGTATGAGAACAATGAGAGTCTGGGCGTTTATCTACATTACAGCGTCAAACACTAAGGTCGGAACCAACATCACCGGACTCTACAGGTCATCAAGGTAGCTAACCCTGATTTCCGGAGAGATACAAGGTCGGAAAAGCCGCAAGGCGCCTTCCGACAATTGAGATAGATGTCGGATGGCGCTTCGCTTATCCGACCTACGAGCTCCATATATCAAAACTTATCGCGAAAGGTATAAGTTAATATATTAGAATATTCTAAGTTTGTGGGTTGGTGGCCTGCCGCGTCGAGGCTTTCATGTTAGACATGCATCAATGTCATTGCAAAGAGGCCGGTAGCCATACCGACCAACAGACCTGATTTTAATGTATCGGCAGAAAGTTCGGTTTAAGCGAAAATCAATTCCTCCAGTCTATAACCTCTTTCTCTTCTGGCAATATTAACCAATATGATTAAGTGGCATATCGGTTTTGCTTTTCACACGGCGTAGTACAAAGCTTGTGCGAATACTGGTCACACCTTCGATTCTATTCAGTTCTTTCAGTAGAAAGTGTTCGTAGTAAGCCATATCCGGCATAACGACTTTCAGCAGAAAGTCGGCGTCGCTGCCTGTAATCAGTGAGCATTCCATGACTTCGTCGTAGTTCATTACTTTTCGCTCAAAGTTTTCCAACCGTTCCGGGATTTGGCATTCAAGACATACGTGTACGTAGATGGTGAGATCTAAGCCCAGTGCAGTTTGGTCTAATAGGGTGACACGCTTTTTGATGATTCCAGCTTCTTCCAGTAATTTAACGCGACGGGCGCAAGGTGAGGCTGATAGGCCAACCCGTTCTGCGAGCTCTAAGTTACTGATATCTGCACTTTGTTGCAGTTCCGTTAAAATTTTGCGATCGATTCGGTCGAGTTTACGATTAGCGGCAGCTTGATACATCATTGTTGTAGTTTCTTTTCTTGTTGTGGCTGTGTTTTTGGTTTTTTATTCTGGCTAATGCTTGGATTATAAGTGAAATTTTCTGGTTTTCATCTTTCTGTCTGGAATTAGAACCGCTGTCTATATAACGAAAGGATATGTCATAGGTATTCAATTCTGTTGAGTTGTGTCATCTATTTACAGATAGGGCCATGCTTAAATGCATATATGCTATTCCCGAGAAGATAAAATATGAATGTTATCAATCAGATCCGTAATTTTTTCCATACGTTACGGGGCTATGTGCTAGCGGCAATTATGGCTGTCTCTTTGACCGTGTTTTTTAGCGTGACACTGACTGCTGCGCTGTTATACGAAAACATTATTCACAAGATGGCGGAGGAAACCTCTCAGACCATCGCTGAGAATACTTTTAACTCAATGTTTCAGGTGATGCGTCAGGGTTGGACCCGGCAGGATTTGCAAGAGTTTATCTTATCCACCAAATCGGTGATGGCAGACAGTTCATACGAGATTGAGATCTACCGTGGGCCTAAAGTTGAAGCACTGTTTGGTGTAATAGATCAGCCTGGGTTTGATCCAGCGTTGAACCAGATTTTCTCCGATGGTGTTGAGCTGGTGACTAATCAGGGTGGGGAGATCCGTCGTTTGTTCCCTTTGATTGCCCGAGAGGAATGTACCCGTTGCCATGTTAACGCAGAAGTTGGGGATACTCTGGGGGTGATTGATCTACGCCAGAATCTGAAGGGAATCAGCTCTGAAATGCGCCAGAACAATATCGCACTGTTTGTGCTGTTTGCCATGTTGATTATGGTGGCAGCGTTCGGTTTGTCTGCGTACCTGGCTGTAGTGATCAAACGTTCGATGGAGCAGTTTAAAAACCGTTTAGCACCCATTGAAACAGTAAAAGATTTTAAGCAGTTGAATGCTGCTAACTTTGATTTTTACTTTGATGAGTTTAATCAGGCTTTTCTTCATGTTGGGCAGCTGATGGAGAAGCTGAAAGATGTGGCAGTGGATAAGGAGATTCTTGAGTTTGAGATTCGCTTGCTAAGTAAGTTTATTATCACCTCTGATGTGGTCCGGGACTGGCGGGATTTTATAAAGGACCTGCTGGTAGATATTAATACTATTATTACAGCGCATACGCTGGTGACGATTTTTCAAGTGGAGGAAGAGGGTTATGAGCTGGAGGTCTTCTGGTACAAAAATGTTTCTGAGAAGACTCAGCAGGACTTTGAGACCTATCTGCATCAGCAAATGGATGGCAATACTCATATCCAGAAAGGGACAATAATTCTTAGTATTACTCACCATGTCGCCAGTGAGGAGGATGCAGATATAGAGCATCAACTCACCCCGGAAGATATCGAGTTACAAACCAAATCGCTGTTGTTGGAGGCACCTAAGATTGGGGGAGTTGTCGGTATCGGTGTTCAGTCTGATTTGGCGACTGACCCCATTCGCCATATTGTTATTGATGGTATTTTAACCACTTTACTGAATTTGGTGGGCTCCGTAAAAGCGATCTACAAGTATACGAAGGATTTGGAATACTATGCGACTCGTGATCCTCTCACTAGCCTGCATAATCAGCGGATGTTTAAGGAACTACTGGGATATGAGGTTGGCCGTGCAACGCGCCACAAGGAGAGTTTTGCCCTGTTAATGCTGGATATGGATAACTTTAAGCTGGTTAATGATCGTCATGGTCATGCTTTTGGTGACCAGTTTCTTCAGGAGTTTGCCCATATACTGGAGGATTCGGTTCGTCCAGGAGATATGGTTGCCCGCTATGGTGGCGATGAGTTTACCCTGATTTTGCCCGAGGCATCGGAGGAACAGGCTCATCTGGTGGCCCAGCGTATAAGAGCTAACTTGGAGAAATTGGTGCTCAGGGCACCTGATAGTTCTCCTGTGCATGCAACGACTTCGGTCGGCATCGCTTTATACCCAACTCATGCGGATAACCCTCATGACCTGTTCTTAATGGCTGATAATATGATGTATAAAGCCAAAAAGATGGGACGTAATGCTATTGCCATCCCTGATGAGCATGAAGTGGCAGAGGTCTTCAGAGAGGTAGGTGAAAAGAACATTATGGTGCTCAGAGCGTTGGAAGAGCGGCGTATTGTACCTTTCTTCCAGCCGATTGTGGATTGTGAAACCGGAGAGGTGCTGATTCACGAGTTGCTGATGCGTATTGAGCAGGATGGCAAGATAGTACCCGCAGGTGAGTTTATTGATATTGCTGAGGGTATTGGGGTCGTTCATAAGATGGACTATATCCTGATTGAAAAAGCCTTTGAACAGATGAATATGCAGGGATATACCGGGATTCTGTTTATCAACCTCTCTCCCAAATCTTTGATTGTGAGTGAGTTTATTGCTCACATCCACCAGCTGGCACTGGACTACAACATTGTGCCTGAGCGTAT
The DNA here is from genome assembly GCF_000422425.1 of Oceanospirillum beijerinckii DSM 7166. Taxonomy (GTDB): domain Bacteria; phylum Pseudomonadota; class Gammaproteobacteria; order Pseudomonadales; family Halomonadaceae; genus Oceanospirillum; species Oceanospirillum beijerinckii. Next base: position 298,022 of record NZ_KE383828.1, on the reverse strand, counting down.
TGTTTTTGAGCTGACCGAGCGTGAAACGGTAAGTAATCTGACTCTGCTGGAGAAGTTTGTGCTGGATTTGAAGATGGAGGGCTTCAGCTTTGCTATTGATGACTTTGGTTCGGGTTTTTCCTCTTTTCACTACATTAAACATTTCCCAATCGATGTAATTAAAATTGAGGGCGAATTTATTCGAAATATGCTGCAGGATGAAAAGTATATGGCATTTGTGAAAAGTATTGTCACCCTGGCGCAGAACCTGAATATTAAAACCATTGCTGAGTTTATTGAAGACGAGGAAATTATGGCTGAGGTGAGGGCGCTGGGGATTGATTATGCACAGGGGTATTATCTGGGTCGACCTTTGCCTGATTTGGTGCAAGTCTCTGATAGTGCAAAAAAAGCTGGTGAAACTGATGTGAGTCATTTAATGTAATAGAGATATTGATTTTGTGGTTATTTGTTATCTGAATAGTTGTCTTTGTAACAAGGCTCGTCAGATACATGGTAGTTTGAAAGTCTTTAGAAGATTCGATAAATAAGCTCTAGGTGATGATGAAGAAAGGCGCAGGTATGGATACTCAGGTCAGTACCGTGGCTAAGCTCGAATTAGAGCCGCGGGTAGAGAAGGAACAGCATTCGGATTATCAGCCAGAAGCAATACAGCTTCACAGAGAGCTGGAACAGCGCATTGAAACTCGTACACAAGAGTTAAATCAGGTCAGGCGGCGTCTGCAGGAAGAGATACGTCTGCATAAAGACACCTCCAAGCGTCTACTGCTGGTTAACCGTATCGTAGAGAAGGCACATTTTGCCATTATTATAACGGATGCGGAGCAGACGATTCTCTACACCAACCCTGCTTATACCCGGCTAACTGGCCGCTTGGGCTCAGATGTTTGCGGTAAAAAAGCCAGTATTAATCAGTCTGGGCGCCATGATAGTGATTTTTATCAGCATATGTGGCAGACGCTGAATGAGGATGACTACTGGGAAGGTGAGGTATGGGATCGTCGTGCCGACGGTAGTCATTTTATGAAGTATCTGTCTATAGAGACAGTGCGTGATGACCATGGTGATATTAACCATTACTTTGCTATTTTTACAGACCTTTCTGATCAAAAAAGGACAGAGCAGGAGCTGGAACGTTTAACTCATTACGATCCTCTAACTGATCTGCCGAATCGAATACTATTTCGAAATCGCTTAGGCCATGAATTTAATATTGCAACCCGCCATAACAGTAAAACCGGTTTGATCCTGCTGAATATCGACCGTTTTACATTGATCAATCAGGCTTTTGGTTTTGACAAAGGAGATCAGTTGCTGATTGAGGTGGCAAAGCGTTTAAAGCTCTGTATCCGCTGTACTGATCTTTTGGCCCGCCAGGAAAAACGCATTGAGCGTGATGCGGATATGATGTCGCGTATGGGGGGGGATGATTTTAGTTTTATCCTCAGTGAATTGCGTGAGCCTGAAGATGCTGCTGTTGTTGCACGTCGTTTAACTGATGCTTTTGAAAAACCTTTCCATGTCGATGGTGAAGAAGTGTATCTCTCCGCTAGTATGGGGATTTCTGTTTTCCCGGATAACGCCTGTGAGGAAGAGGAGTTAATCCAGCAGAGTCAGGCAGTTTTGGATCGGGTCAAGCAGGAAGGCAAAGGTGGGTATCGCTTCTACTCTGATGATCAGAATCGCAGCAGTGCTGAACGTGTGCGTTTAGAAACCAAGCTACGTAAGGCGATGGCTGGCAATGAGTTTATGATGTATTACCAGCCTAAGGTTGATCTGAAAACAGGTGATCTGATGGGAATGGAGGCGTTACTGCGCTGGCCCCAGCCGGGTGGAGGTATGATTCCTCCCGGTGATTTTATTCCATTGGCTGAAGATACGGGCTTGATTCGAGGGTTGGGCGAATGGATTATCCGTCAGGCTATTTCAGATACCCAAACCATTAATCAGCAGCGTGATGTGCCGTTAAAGATCGCCATTAACTTGTCTGTGCGTCAATTCCGTAATCCAGAGCTGGTCGATACAATATCAGGGATCATTGGTGATTCTGGGATTGATCCAGCGTTGATTGAGTTTGAAATTACAGAGAGTATGCTGATTGAGGATGTTGATGAAGCGTGTCAGACGATGGCTAACCTCAGGGAATTGGGAGTCGAGCTGGCGATTGATGACTTCGGTACTGGCTACTCATCTCTGGCCTATCTGCGACACTTCCCAGTTAAAACCCTGAAGATTGATCAGACATTTATCCGTGACCTGAGCCAGGGAGAGAACAGTGAAAGCATTATTAATGCAATTATTGGTCTGGGCTTAGGGCTTGGGTTGTCAGTCGTCGCAGAGGGAATCGAGACTGAAGGCCAACTGGAGTTTCTTAAAAACAGTGGTTGTCATATCGGTCAAGGTTATCGTATTGCCCGTCCTATGCCTTTGGCAGATCTGCTAAAAGACTATAGCTAAGTAGTTCTCTCGGGATCATCTGTTTAACATTTGATACCCTCTCTTGAGGGTATTCTATGTGGTTTTAATAGATGTACTTCTTCACAATCTTGTCAAGTTCTCCGCTTGTTTCCATTTCAGCCATGATTGTCGATAAAGCTTCAATAGTTTCAGGTTTGAGATCTTTGCTATGGATCAGCCATTGAGGGTGAGTTTTAAAGCGGTTGCTCAGCACTTTTAATGGCAGCCCCGATTCCTTAGCCAGGTAGTTTAGACCCAGGTCGTGATAATAAAAGTAGCGTAAGCGATAGGGAGGGGCGCTCATCATGCGCAGTGGGGTGTCAAGCTCTTGAAAGCTGTCATTGACCTGTTGGCCGAGCTGGTCTTTTAGGCCTTGGGCCGAGCGTGTACCAAATAATGTCCCTATGATGCCCTCAGTTGCCTTTAGTTCAGCAAAACTTGCCGGATCGACTTCTTCATCCTTATGGGCTAGCAGGACATAGCTGATAAGGTAGAGTGGGATATTGATAAAGCCAAAGCGCTTTTCCCTGGCCGCAGTACGAGAACTGCCGCAGAAAACATAACTTGGTCCAGCTTCCACCATACTGAATATCCTTCTTAGGGGCATATAATGAGGGAGAACAGTACCGTCTATATCATATTGCTGTAGCTTTTTGCTCAGTTGAAAATAGATTTCCCCGCATAAGCCCAGCTTTTCACCCTGATCAAGGAAGTATTTGGGTTGAGAGTTTTGTACAAGAAAGGTCAGTGTTTCAGCTTTGGTGCTTAGTGAATGCAGGCTAATCAGTAGCGCAGCCAGTCCGATTACCAGTGTGCGAGATAGTTTTGTCCCATATTGTGGGGATGCTTTTAAAAGCAGCTGTAACAGGTATGGGGTAAGGTTCAAGGGCATCTGCTATGTCCATGTTATCGAACTGTATTTGTTATTATCGGCTCTAAAAAGATATTTGTTAAGGTTCTAATCAAAATTTTAGGGGGCTATTGAAGCAGTAACGGGACATTTTTAAAGAAAGGGGTAATATTCCGTGGCTGTTGCCAATACGTAATGGTGATATACATTGGTATCAATATTGAGTCGAGTCAATGCAAGTTTGTGAACGATAACTGGCTGATGGCATTGTACTTTTTGGGTTTGCACTTTATATTCGCGCCAACGAAATAAATAATAAGGAATGCCCTATGGCGTTAAAAGCAACGGTATTTAAAGCATCGGTCAGCATCGCTGATATGGACCGTGGTGTTTACTTGGATGAAAACCTGACAATCGCTCAGCACCCGTCTGAGAATGATGAGCGCATGATGCTGCGTATTCTGGCCTGGGTATTAAATGCTACAGAAGGTCTGGAGTTTACTAAGGGGCTATCTGAGGATGATGAGCCTGAGGTTTGGAAAAAGAGCCTGTCTGACGAGATCGAGCTATGGATCGAACTGGGCTGCCCTGATGAGAAGAGATTGCGTAAAGCCTCAGCCCGTGCTAAAGAGGTCATTCTGTATACCTACGGTGATAATGCTGCACCTGTCTGGTGGCAACAGATCAAAAACAAGCTAACCCGTTTTAGTAATCTAAAAGTGGTTTATATCCCGGATGCGGTGATTGATGGTTTGGCGGCAATGACGCAGCGAACTATGCAGCTTCAGATTACCATTCAGGATGGTACAGCCTGGTTGAACTGCGGTGAGCAGACGGTTGAAGTCACACCAGAAAGTTGGATGTAAGCTTTTTGGCTGGAGGCTGGAGGCTGGAGGCTGGAGGCTGGAGGCTGGAGATGGCCTAGGTCGGTCTGCCTTTAATTGACTGCTTTCAGAGGCGAATAAAAAAGCGCATTGCCTGGGCATGCGCTTTTCTTTTGCTCTTTTTCTGGTGCGGCTTAAAGCAGTTTAAGCCGCAAGCCAGGCAGGCTACTATGCCAGTGCTTTTGCCAGACGGTCCAGAGCGTCGGTCAGAATCTCTTTGCTGGTAGCAAAGGATAGACGCATACAACCTGGAGTGCCGAAAGCAGAACCTGGAACCAGTGCTGCGCCTGCTTTCTCCAGTAAAACTTCAGCAAGCTCAACGTCATTCTCAACACCGTCGAAGTTGGCAATCGCTTCAGAGAAGTCAGCGAAAGCATAGAAAGTTCCATCACCTGGCTGGCAGTTAACACCGGGTAGCTCATTCAGGCGGCCCACAACAAAATCGTGACGCTCTTTGAACGACACCAGCATCTCAGCAACACATGCCTGTGAGCCGTTCAGTGCAGCTTCTGCCGCAGCTTGAGAGACCGAACAAGGGTTAGAGGTGCTCTGAGACTGAATCTTCTTCATCGCGCCAATTACTTTCGCAGGGCCCGCTGCGTAACCGATACGCCAACCTGTCATGCTGTAGGCTTTGGAAACGCCATTCAGTACAAAAGTGCGCTCATAAAGTTCAGGGCAAGCATTCAGGATGTTGCAGAACTTCTCTTCAGTCCACAGGATATGCTCGTACATATCGTCAGAAGCGATCATCACGTGTGGGTGCTTTTTCAGCACTTCACCCAATGCTTTCAGCTCTTCCAGGGTATAAGCCATACCACTTGGGTTGGAGGGGCTGTTCAGTACTACCAGTTTGGTTTTGGGCGTAATGGCCGCTTCCAGCTGCTCAGCAGTGATTTTGAAGCGGGCTTCTGCTCCGGTCTCGATAATAACCGGCTTGCCTTCTGCTACGATTACCATATCTGGGTAAGAGACCCAGTAAGGTGCTGGAATAATGACTTCATCGCCTGGGTTGATCAGAGCCAGCGACAGATTGAAGAAGCTCTGCTTACCACCGGATGAAACCAGAATCTGGTTTGCTTCGTACTGAAGACCATTATCGCGATTAAACTTATCAATAATGGCTTTTTTCAGGCTTGGCGTACCATCCACTGCCGTATATTTTGTCTGGCCGTTGGTAATGGCCTCAATAGCAGCGTCTTTAATGTGTTGTGGGGTGTCGAAGTCAGGTTCGCCAGCGCCCAGACCAATAATGTCTTTGCCTGCTGCGCGAAGTTCTGCTGCACGGTTGGTGACCGCTAGAGTCGGAGATGGTTTAATTGACTGTACGCGATCTGACAGTTGTACGTCCAAGCTGATATCCTCAAAATAAATATTTTCAGTCAGAAAATAGGCGTTCTTGCAGGTCAAATCATACAGAGATGATGGCCTGCCGTGAAGTATTAAAACGGTAAAAAAGTGTGTGTTTATCAACGCTTACAACGTTAAATTGCTATTTTAGTTGTCTTTCCTGTTAATGATGTAATAAACGAGCTTTTGACCTGCCAAATTATGGAAAATCAGAAAAAATTTAGACTTAATTCGCGTTTTAAACCTGCTGGAGATCAGCCTGCCGCCATTGAGGCATTAACACAGGGCCTGGACAGTGGTTTATTGCATCAGACATTACTGGGTGTAACCGGGTCTGGTAAGACTTTTACCATGGCCAATATCGTTGAAAAAACTCAGCGTCCGACCATTATTCTGGCTCACAACAAAACACTGGCTGCTCAGTTATATGGTGAGTTTAAGGAGTTTTTCCCCGATAATGCAGTGGAATATTTTGTTTCCTACTATGACTACTATCAGCCAGAGGCTTATGTGCCTGCATCCGATACCTTTATCGATAAAGATGCTTCCATTAACGAGCATATCGAGCAGATGCGATTGTCAGCGACAAAAGCCTTGCTGGAACGTCAGGATTCTTTGATTGTTGCTACAGTATCCGCCATTTATGGTCTGGGTGACCCCAAGTCCTACCTGAAGATGGTGCTGCATATCGATCGGGGTGACCGTATTGATCAGCGTCAGATGTTGCGCCGCTTGGCCGAGCTGCAATATACCCGTAACGATCTGGATTTCCGTCGTGCCACCTATCGGGTTCGTGGCGATGTGATCGATATATTCCCGGCGGAATCGGAAAAAGAAGCGGTTCGTGTTGAGCTGTTTGATGATGAAGTAGAATCGATCTCTATTTTTGATCCGCTGACCGGTGAACAGCTGCGCAAATTGCCGCGGGTCACTATATACCCCAAAACTCACTACGCGACCCCTCGTGAAACGGTAATTGACGCCACCGAAAAGATCAAAGATGAGCTGCGTGAGCGTATTGAGTGGCTCCGTAAACATGACAAGTTAGTGGAAGCGCAACGTATTGAGCAGCGTACCTTGTACGATATAGAGATGATGCTGGAGCTGGGCTTCTGTTCCGGTATCGAAAACTACTCCCGCTATCTGTCAGGTCGTGGTGAGGGCAATGCGCCACCGACTTTCTTTGATTATCTGCCGGATAATGCGCTGTTGTTTATCGATGAATCCCACGTGACTGTGCCTCAGCTAGGTGCTATGTACCGGGGTGACCGTTCCCGTAAAGAAACCTTGGTTGAGTATGGCTTTCGTTTACCTTCGGCATTGGATAACCGTCCGATGAAATTTGAAGAATGGGAGCAGATCTCACCGCAGATGATTTTTGTCTCTGCGACACCGGGCAACTACGAAGCGGAACATGAAGGTCAGGTCGTTGAGCAGGTGGTACGTCCTACCGGTCTGCTTGACCCCGAAATTGAAGTGCGTCCGGCCAGTACTCAGGTGGATGATCTGCTGTCTGAGATCAACGAGCGTGTCGGCATGGGGGATCGTGTGCTGGTGACCACTCTGACCAAGCGTATGTCCGAAGATCTGACTGACTATCTGTCTGAGCATGGCGTAAGAGTGCGTTATCTGCATTCAGATATCGACACTGTTGAACGGGTGGAGATTATCCGCGACCTGCGCCTGGGTGAGTTTGATGTGTTGGTGGGGATTAACCTATTGCGGGAAGGTCTGGATATGCCAGAGGTGTCTCTGGTGGCGATTCTTGATGCAGATAAAGAGGGTTTCCTGCGTTCCGATCGCTCCCTGATTCAGACCATAGGCCGTGCCGCTCGAAATGTGAATGGTAAAGCGATTCTTTACGGCGATAAGATCACGGGTTCCATGCAGCGTTCTATTGATGAAACTCAGCGCCGCCGGGAAAAGCAAATTGCTCATAATAAATCCAAGGGTATTACACCGCAAAGCGTGAAGAAAAATGTGGCAGATATTCTGGAAGGCGCACAGATTCCAGGTAAGAAGATCAGTAACAAGAAACGCAAGGTTGCGGAAGAAGCTGTGGAATATCAGGTTAGTGCGGATACCTTGTCACCAAAAGATCTGGCGAAACAAATTGGTAAGCTGGAAGACAAGATGTACGAAGCGTCTCGTAATCTGGAGTTTGAGCTGGCCGCTAAGCTTAGAGATGAGATTCAGCGTCTAAATGCTAAGTTAATGCAGTAACTGCTTCTATCCTCTTTCTGATCCTAAAAAACGGGCTAGAGGTTTTAACCCTGGCCCGTTTGATTTTTCTCTTCACCGCTCAAAAATATGTTCCAGCCTCCAGCCTCCAGCCTCCAGCCTCCAGCCTCCAGCCTATTTAGCCATTTTTCGGCTGTCGGCCCTGCTTAATGTGACGGTCCCGGTTTATCGCTTTCTGCTTTTCACTCTTTTTCAGTAGTACATACAAGGCTCCCATCCCTCCTTGCGTCTTGAGTGCGCTGTTTACTGCAATCACCTGAGAAAACTGGGGTAACCATTTGGCAAGATAGCTTTTTACCACGCAGGGTAGAGATTGAGGGGTGTCGCCACGACCAAAAGTAATCAGGGCAACACGGATATCGTGTTTATAGCAATCTTCAATAAACTGAAACACCTCTCCACGACACACTTCAACGGGCTTTTTCTGTAGATTTAAGGCGGCATCAACGGGGTATTTTCCCTGCTTCAGGCGTTTATAAACCCCTTCCTGGACACCGTCTTTCTTGTATTCTACCGGATCAAAGGGGCCCAGTAGATCAACGTATTCTTCAGACAGGAAATTATTGTCTTCTTCGGTTTCCTGCAGCGCGGCCAGCCGACGGGCTTCTAGAGTTTGAGCATCCTCTTTTGCAGTGGTTTTTAATTTCACTTTGTTCTCTTTTTTGATCGGGACCACACCGCGCATTTCACGCATAAAGTAGTCCAGGTCATCGTCCTGGTCAGCCATTGCACTCTCCAATTACTTCAGGTTGCTCATTGTTCGTAGGGGTATGCCTGCTCAGCTCATGCCAATGAGCTTTTTTAGATGCTCCCAAGAATGCTTATATAGGGCTATAATTGATTGAATTAAAGGCAGTATTAGAAATTTTTTATAGCATTAATGGTTGAAGTGATGGCGTGGCTCGTTGTGATAGCGTGGACAGGCTTCTATATTGGAAAATAATAAAGCGATTCAATAGTAGGGTTTCAGAGCTAAATTCCACCGGTGTTGTAAGTTTGGTGGAGACTTTACCTGCAGCGAAGCAAACCTTTTTAACTAGCCGAAAAACTTTACTTGTTCAGGCCAATAGCACTGATATAGCTCTTATTTTTTCGCTCGAGAGATAATGGCGCAGTGGCAGCATGGCAATATCAACCGTTTAACCAGATCACCGGTTTCAAGGTATGACAATGCATATGGAAAAGCGATCTCAATGGGTGTTACCCGTGGTCTTAAGTATTATCGTGCTGGTCGCGGGTGGAGGGTTTTATCTACTGCAGCATGCGGAGCTGGAGGCCCGAAAACAACAGGCGGTTGAGCTACTCAAGATCAGTAATGAACTGGTCACGGACTGGATTGAAGGACAAAGACGTTTAGTGGGGGTATGGGCCCATTTTCCTCAGGTGATCGAATATTCTGAGCAGCTGAATCAGTTACCTGCTAATCGTGTTGATTTAGTTAAGAGGCCTGCGCAGGTCGCTCTCAGGGACTTCTTTGCGCCCTTATTAAAATCCAATCAAATTGATGATTACGCTGTTATCGGTCGTTTGGGATACGTGAGGGCCTCTCAAAGTAATAAGCGTTTAGGTCTGAAATCTCCGATTGCTCAGTTTCCCTCTGTTTTCTCACCGTTATGGAAAGGGCGCACTCAGTGGTTGTTACCTTATAACAGCCCTGATCCCAGCAGGACGGAAATGGGGGTCTACGCGACAGGACAGCCCCAGTTGTTGATCGCGTCTCCAGTGGTATCCAGCCATGGCATGCAGGCCGTATTGTCTTTTGCTATTAATACTCAGAGAGAACCGAGTCAATTATTGCGTAATGTATTGCATGAAGATGTGCAGGCGTTACAAGTGTTGTCCCGAGAGCAGTTGGTGATGTCATTGGGAGAATGGAAAGTTTCTACTGCAGGACAGATTACTGCCAGTTGGACGGGGAGCGGTTTCCCCCTTGAGTTTAAGGTGTTGTATAAGGCCCGGCCGCTGAGTCAGCAACTGTCTATAACACACTGGATCATGTTAGTGACAGGGGGGGCGGCATTAACAGGTTTGGTCGTATTGTTGGCTTGGCGTCTTCGGGCTCAGAAAGCCGTTATGGATAGCGATGCCTTGGTTGAACTGGTGTATAACCAGGGGCATAGAGGTCTGTTACTGTTGGATAGCCGTGGTGATATTTTAAGTTATAACGCTAAGGCAGCTGAGATGTTGGCCGGATCTAACCCCGTTGGTAAAGGTGAAATTCATACTCTGTTGTTGGAGTTTATGCTCACCCTGCAAACCACTGAGGGTGATGATGCACCGGACCTATCTCATCTTTTAATGAGTCAAAATGATTTAATATATGTTGGGCAATGGGGATCAGGCGATGCGGTTCGCTGGTTGTCGTGTCATATAAAAACACATGCATTCCCGTTAGAAAGCGTAGTGATCGAACTGGATGATGTGACACTGAAACGGACACTGGAGATGCAGCTTGAGTGTCGTAGTCGAGCACTGGACCAAGCTGCTGAGTTAGTTTTATGGGTTGATCATGATGGCAAGATCGTTTTTGCGAACCAGACTGCCCAAGCCACTTTAGAGTACGATCAATACGAGCTGGGCGAGTTACGTCTGAAGGATGTCGATACCTCTTTGAGTGTCGATGGTTGGCATCTTTTATGGGATAGGGTGCGCCGTGGCGAGCGGGTACAGCTGGAATCCCGTTTAATGAAGCGTACCGGATATTCCTTTCCGGCAGAAAGCCATATGAGCTTCTATCAAGATGGTTTTAATGCTTATGTATGTGTATTTGCGCGTGATGTCAGTGTTCGGAAAGAGCTGGAAGCTGAGTTGCACAGAAACAGTGTTCAGCTAGCAGATAAGCTGTCAGTGACTTCTCAGGAGTTAGTTGTCAGAGAAGCAGAGAACGAAGCTTTACTGGAATCATTGCCCGATCTGTTATTGTTGTTAAATTCCCATTTTGAGTTATTGAATTTTCAGCAGCCTAAAAGTGGCCCTTTATTGCGTCATTTGCAGGATGGGCAAAGCTTGTTTGATCTGTTCCCAGCGTTGTCACGAGAAGTACTGAAGAGTGTCTTAACGGATGAGGCCTGTGATGCGGATGCTCGCTATTTCTGTGAAGTCACCCGTCAGGTTGAGTTGCACCGCCAAATATTGGAACTGCGCTTTGCCCGAACCTCGGCCAAAAAAATTATGGTACTGGTGCGGGATATAACAGAGCGTAAGAAACAAGAGTTTATCCAGCAATTTAATAACCGCCTACTCACTTATATTTCTACTATGCAGACGCGCTTTATCTGTAATAAAGAGAGGCGCCCAGACCTGACGGGCCAGCTGCATGATCTGATGACATTAATGCAGGCAGATTATGGTTGTTTCCTGGTGACCCCTCGGTTGCAAGAGCAGCTGAAATGCGAGCCACTGGCTGAAATAAAAACAAGTCAGGAAGGTTTGTGGCCAGAGGACTTTTATCGAGAGATACAGATGCTGTCAGAGAGCTATCTGGCTCAGTGGCATGCCCATGAGCGGTCTTTACAGCCTGAATTTCTGGGATTTGAGAGTATGTCGACTAAGTCACAATGGTCTAAACGCCAGACTACGTCGTCAGGTGTTATGCTGCTGCCTATTTTATCTTCAGATGAGATACAGATGATGTTTACCCTGGTTCTAACTGATAGTTGCGGTTTGAGCCAGGATATGACTTTACTAGAGCCTTGGGTTGCCACTTGTGCAACGATTCTAGCGGGCTATGAAAATGATCAGGAGCGTTTGCTGGCGGAGCAGAAACTACAGCATGAGAAACATAGAGCTGAGCTGGCCAGTAAGGCCAAAACTCAGTTCCTATCCCGTATGAGTCATGAATTCCGAACGCCACTGAATGCCATTTTGGGTTTTGGTCAGCTGATTGCAATGGATGAAGAGAGTCTGGATGATGAGCAGCTGCTCCATATACAGCAAATTGTTAACTCAGGAACAGAGATGCTTGCACTTGTGGAGCAGATTCTGGACCTTGCACAAATGGAAAGTCGTCAGATTGCTGTTGAACTCAGCCCTGTAGATGTGAATCTGGTCTTGCAGGAATGCGCCCGTCAATATGCTGATCAAATTGATACTAAAAGTTTGAGATTAGACCTTAATTTGTCATCTGAAGTTGTTAACGTGCAGGGTAATGAGAAACGTTTGGCCCAGGTTATCAACAACTTACTTGATAATGCCATCGAGTATACGCCGGATGGAGGTGTGTTATCGGTGAGTCTTGAGAAAGAGAATGGCTTTGGGGTCTTCAAAGTAATTGATACAGGATGTGGTATAGAAAGTGAGTTTTTAGACAAACTTTTTATGCCCTTTGAAGCAGCTCAGGGTATCGACGCTAAGGGAATAGGCAATGGTCTGGCTCTGGCCTTACATCTTGTTGAAGCTATGCATGGCACTATTGAAGTGGAGTCTGAAATCGGCGTAGGCAGTTGTTTCACGGTTTCATTACCACTGGCAGACTCTTTACTACAGGAATCGGAAGCGATAAATAAGGCCTCTGATTCCCGGGTGACGCTGCTTGAAATGGGAGTGGCAGAGTCGACTCAGCTAGGGGCGCGAGACCGTAATAAAGAAAGTGTTGATGTGAAAGGCGCTCAGGTCATCGCCTTTCCTGGTCAAAACAGCGCAGCGCAGTTTGACCTGATTTATATCGAAGATGACAGTGTGAGTCGTCGCATGTTGCAGCAGATATTACTGAAATATTCAGAGCGTCTTGGCCAGATAAATGTGCGTCAGGCTGCAGATGCAGAAGAAGGTATAGGGCTGTTTTTGGATAAAAGTCCAGACTTATTGTTATTGGATATGAACTTACAGGGCTTGTCTGGCTCTGAAGTGCTGCAAGTGATTCGTAGTCAGCCAGAGGGGCAAGATGTTCCTGTCGTGGCGCTGAGTGGTCATGTGGAGCAAGTGTTTATTGATCAAGCCTTTGAACAGGGTTTTGATGACTACCTCTGTAAGCCATTGGATGTCGAGCTATTGATTTCAGTCATAGAACGATACAGAAGCTGAGGACGCGGTTAGAGATCCTTATCTATGATGCGTCATAATGTGGCAGAATAATTGCCATCTTTTTGATAAATAAGATTTTTTCTATATGTCACTTGTAGCTAAAGCGCTCTATAATGAATAGGATTCCAATAAGAACTCGCTATTTACTGTTGTTTTCAGCCGGTGCTTTAATGCTGATGTTGCTTTTTTCCGCAGCTATATACGGTGAACTACAGCGATTAAATCAGTCTATTTCTGATGTTAGTCAAAAAAAAGTGCATGACTCCTTGGTCAATGAGGTGATCTCACGCAGTGAAGTGCTGTTAGAGTCTTTGGCATCCAGCCTGTCAACCCCCGCTAAATACCAGCATTTATCAGCGATTGATGAGCAACTGAAGCTGATTTCTGCAACACCATTGGTGCGTCAGGCTTTGGTTTGTGACGATAATTATGAAGTTTTGCATGATGGCACTCCAGGCTTGGATAGCTTTGGTAACAGTGTTGATCCTCTACTGCCCGTGCGCATATCTCTCTCACAAGCTGGCTTCAGAGTACTGAATAATCAATTACTGATGAATCAGCCCATTTTACATCAAGGGGAGCAGGTCGGGGGTGTTTTACTCTGGTTATCCCTGGTTCCGGTGAAACGCTCGGTTTATGAAACTGAGCAGGCTATTAACACAGTACTTGAGAGTGCAGAGCAGCAGTTTATGCTGTTCTTAATTTATATGGTTGTTGCTTTTGGCTTACTGGCGCTGATTCTAAGTGCTTTGTTGTCTAATACTGTGACCCGTCCTGTACAGGCATTAATGGACTACTCTCAAAGCCTGGCACTGGGGCGTTGGGAGCTGCCGGATATCCTAAAGAAAGGGGATGAGTTTGGTCGCCTTGGGCTGTCTTTTAAAAATATGGCGGCCCAGATTCAAAATAATGTACGTAATATCGAGACGCTCGCTTTTAATGATCAGCTGACGGGGATTGGTAATCGAACCTTTTTCCAACAACAAATTTCTGATTATGTCACTGATGAACCTGATGGAAAAATCACACTGTTGCAAATCGATTTGGATAACTTTAAGTGGTTTAACGAAACCCGGGGTTTTCACGCAGGTGACCTGTTACTGAAAAAAATGGTCGCGCACTGCGGCAAGGTGTTGGATGAATGGTGCGAGCAGTGGGTCGTAAAACGAGAAGATGTTCACTTAGCTCGCTTGGGTGGGGATGAGTTTGGCATCATACTTTTAGGAGATATTTCCCGACATGGCGTACATGGGCTGACAGAGAATCTTATGACGGTGTTTAATCCCGCTCAAGATAAGGCCCATCCTTTGCACGGTATGCAGGCCAGTATCGGTGTTGCGATATACCCATTAAATACCTGTAATATTTCAGAAATTCAACATCATGTTTCCCTTGCTCTGAATGAAGCTAAAGTCCGCGGTAAAAATCGTGTGGTGTACTTTGAAGATGAGATGAACGCTCGCTTGCAGCGTCGTTATGAACTGGAACAGGCCTTGCTTAAAGCGCGCAGACAGGGGGAGCTATTTATGGTTTATCAACCCCAGGTCAATATCTCTACAGGTAATGTGGTCGGTTATGAAGCTCTGATGCGCTGGCAAAATGATAAGCTGGGCTTTGTCAGTCCTGCCGAGTTTTTCCCCATAGCTGAAGAGTCGCCAGTAGTGCAGGAGTTGGGGGAGTTTGTAATTGAGCAGGTGTTGCAGGATATTCCTCTATTATGTGAAAGTCACGGGCATAAGGTCAAAGTATCGCTTAATGTTTCTGCAGCACAGTTTTTTTATCATGATGTGGCGGATCTGTTAATCAAGGGGATGAAGGCTCATAACGTCGATCCAGCGGCTCTCAGTGTCGAGCTGACAGAAACCGCATTATTAGAGAAAGATCAGATCGTATTGGAGCAGCTAAGTCGCTTAAGGTCTGCTGGTGTGGCTATTATGCTGGATGATTTTGGTACTGGATATGCCTCACTGTCCTATCTTAAAGAATTCCCAATAACGGGTTTAAAAGTGGATCGTAGCTATACAGCACGTTTGTGTTCTGGTGACCCCAGCGATTTTGCCTTATTTGAAAGCCTGCTGTTTTTGGCTAATAACTTGGGGTTGAGCACTGTTGTTGAAGGTATTGAGAACGAGCATGAAGAGCAACAGGCTCAATTGGCGGGTGCTAAGGTCGCACAAGGCTTTAAGTATGCCAAAGGTTTACCAACCGAAGAGCAGCTGCTTGCTATTGAGATGCAGATATCCGCTTAAAAGAGCAATAAAGGATAGTCAGTAAAAAAGACCCGACAATGGCAGTTGCCGGATCTTTTAGGCGAGAACTGTTTTTATCTGTTTGACTTCATAGATCGCTTAACCCAGCGCAATTGCACCGCCAGTCAAAGAAACGGCAGATCCAAGCACCAGTGTCAGGCGTGGACGTTGGTTTAACCATTGACCCGCTTTATTGCCAGCAGCCATCAGTGCCGCACAGCTGATCAGGTATCCGGCGATATAAGCCAGGGCAGTAGCATTAGCTACTTCGCCACCATGGGCCTGACCATGCACAAAGGCGATAGCCATAGTCATGACAATACCGGTTGCTGTACCTAACTGAACCTGACGAGCCATCAGCAGACCCAAAGCCAGTACGCTGACGATAATAGCGCTTTCTACTCCAGGAATAAGCAGGCCTTGAATACCCAGTACACCACCCAATGCCATCATAAACAGAAAAGCGATTATCAAAGCTAGGGGGTTAATTTTCTCTTGTCGGCTACCCCAAATAGCAATGGCCGAAATAGCCAGCAGGTGATCAAGACCTGTTAATGGGTGAAGCAGGCCGCTGGCGATACTGGAAACATCATGGCCGCTATGAGCCAATGCAGGTGTAGTCATTAGAGTACTCGCCGCCAGAGCAAATAGAGTTTTTTTCAGCATGTCGATTCCTTATAGTCTTGTTTGTAGAGACATGGTTTGTTGTGATTTAAAGAGCTGGGTATTACCCGCATATCTGGGGTTTTATGTTGCCTATATCTCTTAAAGCAAGGGATATGCCAGCTGGGTAAGTATCTTTCTTAACTCACTCTTTAGCCCTAAAAGGGTGCGCTCTGGTAAACTGTTAGCAGTACCTAAGACGGGGGCAAGTGGTTACTGAAATAGCGAAGTGGTCTAGTGATGGTAAGCGGCTTGCTACGTGTAATGGCTTATTGAAGTTGAATCCTCTTCCCTGATGATTGCCTTGTGGGGCGTTTTCTCGCGGTATTATCCCGGGCCCTCTACTGAGTTTTCTCATCCAGATGTAAGGAAGCGGAATAGATACGGTATCGCATTGTAAGAAACCCAAATAAGAATAAAAAACTGGCGTAAAATCTGCATCTGCTGCTAATGGACTAAATCCTTTTATGAGAGAGAAACCCGAGCTGACAATGTTTCCCGAGCAAACTTTGCCCACAGGAGCAACGGATGAAGCCTGGATCGATGTGATCCAGAAGATGGATGAAGTTTATGCGGATCTGGTGAAATATCAGGTTGAGATCGAAGAGAAAAACCAGGCTCTGGAAGAAGCCCATCAGTTTATGGCCAGCGTACAGCAGGCGATGAGTGATATTCTGGTAGTGACTGACCGTCAGGGTTTGGTTAAGCAGTTTAATCCCGCCTTAACCGAATTAACGGGTTTGCCCCATGACCAGCTGACCGGCTGCCAACTGACCGAACTGTTTTGCAGTGACCAGATCTGTTTTTCTCAATTGATGCAGAACCCTACCAAAGCCACGCTCAATGACTGTGAGGTCAAGCTGTGCCTGCCGGGTGGTGATGCGTTGGAGCTTAGCCTGAACTGCACACCGCTGTTTGATGACCGTCAGCGTGTTGATGGCCTGGTGATTGTTGGTCGTCCTATCGGCGAGTTAAAACGAGCTTATCACGAACTCAATGAAGCCCATGAAGAGCTGAAACGTACTCAGCAGCAGCTAGTACATGCTGAAAAGATGGCATCACTAGGGCGTTTGGTGGCAGGTGTGGCCCATGAACTGAATAACCCCATCAGCTTTGTGTACGGCAATATGCACGCGTTAAAGGGCTATGCCCGGCGCTTATTGCAGTTTTTAGATCAGGCTCAAAAAGGCGTCAGTGGAGCACAGCTGCAGCAGCTTGCCGAAGAGCTGCGTATCGCCCGTATTGTGAAGGACCTTGATCCCTTGGTTGACGGCACTCTTGAAGGGGCGGAGCGGGTACAAAGCATCGTTCAGGATCTGCGCCGCTTCTCTACCGGGCAGGCCAGCGGTCGTCAGCAGTTTGATCTGGTGCATACTCTGCAAACCGCTCTGCAGTGGACATCAAAACCTATGGGCGACAAGTTGCGATTAAATACTCACTTACCGGAACAGGCAGAAGCTTATGGTCACCCTGGTCAGATTCAACAGGTGCTGATGAATCTGGTACAAAACGCCATTGATGCCATGGAGAACTGTGACCAGCCTGAATTGACCGTAGAGTTGAGCTACCCTGAACAGAATTGGGTTCAGGTGCAGATTACCGACAGTGGTTCGGGCATTCCAGAAGAGTATCTGGATAAACTGTTTGAGCCTTTCTTTACCACTAAACCAGTGGGCCAGGGTACCGGCCTTGGACTATCGATCAGCTATGGCATCGTCCTAGAGCACCACGGTCAGTTAGTGGCGACTAACAGTGTTGATGGCGGTGCTTGCTTTACCCTGGTATTGCCTCAGCAAGCGGTTGAGCCGTTAATATCATCTCCTGCACAGACTTCTCTTTCTCAGCAACAAGAGGTGCAGGGATGACATCGATTACAGAGACATTAAAGCCCGCGAAGACAACCCTCCTGTGGCTACAGTCCGGTGGTTGTGGCGGTTGCTCTATGTCGTTGTTATGTGCCGAAAGTCCTGATCTGGTATCTACACTGGATCTGATGGGTATTGAGCTACTGTGGCATCCCTCGCTAAGCGAAGCCTGTAATCAGGAGTTTCAGCAGCTTTTACAGGATATTCTGGATGATCAGCAACGGCTGGATCTGCTCTGCATCGAAGGCGCTATGTTACAAGGCCCTCAGGGAAGTGGGCGCTTCCATATATTGGGTGGTACGGGTAAACCTATGATTCACTGGGTGCGAGAACTGGCCAGTAAAGCCCAGCAGGTAATCGCGGTCGGTAGTTGTGCTGCCTTTGGCGGTATTGGCAGTGGAGAAGATAATGTGACTGAGGCCACAGGGCTGCAGTTTGAAGGTGAGCACTCCGGTGGACTACTGGGCCGTGACTTTATCAGTGCCGGTGGTTTGCCGGTAATCAATATCTCAGGCTGTCCAACTCATCCCAATTGGGTCACCGAAACATTGATGCAACTGGTGGCTATGCCAGTGGATCAGGCTAACTATGATCTCTTCCAAAGGCCCAAACACTACGCCGAACAGCTGGTACATCATGGCTGTCCCCGTAATGAATACTATGAATACAAAGCCAGTGCCGAGGCCCATGGTCAACTGGGTTGTATGATGGAACACCTGGGTTGTATGGGGACTCAGGCCCATGCGGACTGCAATACCCGGTTATGGAACGGTGAAGGTTCCTGTACCCGCGGCGGTTATGCCTGTATTAACTGCACGGCACCAGAGTTTGAAAGCCCGCGCCATCATTTCCAACAGACCCCCAAGCTGGCCGGTATTCCTATCGGCTTACCGACCGATATGCCTAAAGCCTGGTTTGTCGCGCTGGCATCTTTATCCAAAGCCGCGACACCGGCCCGTTTAAAGGATAATGCCGTATCAGAGCTGAAAATCGTACCACCGACGATCCATAAAAAGCGTGGCTAGCAGCCTTTGTGATTAAAGTACTTTATGGCAGAGTCTTTTACGGCTGGTAAAGAAGTGATTAAAAATAGTGTCGATCAGCAATAGACCAACATAACAAAACAGCAGACCAAGATAACAATAAGAAGACTATTATGAGCCAAAGAATCACCCTGGGACCCTTTAACCGTGTGGAGGGGGATCTGGAAGTTCATCTGAATATCGACAGCGACATCGTCCAGGCCGCCTACGTTAATTCACCGTTATATCGTGGTTTTGAGCAGATGCTGGTGGGTAAATCACCACTGGATGCACTGGTGCTGGTGCCCAGAATCTGTGGTATCTGTTCCGTCTCTCAATCTACGGCCTCTGCATTGGCGATTGCAGATCTGGCTGGAGAAAAAGCCCCGTTAAACGGCGAACTGTGCCGTAATCTTACTTTGGCAACCGAAAATCTGGCCGATCACCTCAGTCACTTTTATCTGTTCTTTATGCCGGATTTTGCTCGTGATCATTACCAAAAACTCAGCAGCTATCAGAATACAGCACAGCGCTTTACCGCTGTTAAAGGCAGCGCCACCCAGGATGTATTACCCGCCAGAGCCAATTTATTGCACCTTACCGGTTATCTGGCGGGTAAGTGGCCGCACACCTTAAGCGTGCAGCCCGGTGGCAGTACCCGACCGATTCAGACACAAGAGATACTGCGTATGCAGCTGACCCTGGCCAATTTCAGACAGTTTCTGGAGCAAAAACTGTTTGGCTGTACTCTGCAAGCCTTTAATGGCCTGGAAAACGAGCAACAGCTACAGGCCTACTGGCAAACAGGGCGCTGGCAGGATCATGACCTAAAGCACTTCTTATATCTCAGTGAAGAACTCGGTTTGGCCGAGCAGGGCAAAGCCTACGACAGATTGCTCAGTTACGGCTGTTTTCAAACAGAAAACGAAGCAGGCCTGGCAAGTGGTATCTGGTTACCACAAACGGGCTATCAAAAGCTGGAACTCTCCGCGATTCAGGAAGATATCAGCCATAGTTGGCTTGCCGGTGATAAAGCCTTACCGCCATCACAAGGGCAAACTTTACCTATCGCCGAGAAAGATAACGCTTACAGCTGGTGCAAATCCCCCCGTTTAGCCAACATGCCCATGGAAACAGGTGCGTTTGCCCGGCAGGTGATTGATGGTCACCCTTTGGCGCTGTCTCTGATGGAGCAGCAGGGCAATAACGTACGTAACCGCGTCATAGGCCGTATGATCGAACTGGCTCGCATCGTGCCCATGATGCAAAGCTGGCTCACCCAGATCGATCCCCAAGCCCCTTTCCATAAAGAGATTAAACTCAAGGATGGTGACGGCATCGGACTAACGGAAGCCGCCCGTGGCAGCTTGGGACACTGGATCAGTGTCAAAAAAGGCAAGCTGACCCGCTATCAGATTATCGCACCTACCACCTGGAACTTTGCCCCCAGAGACAGCCACGGTCAACCGGGCCCATTGGAAAAAGCCTTACAGGGTGTAGACCTAAGAAATGATCCTAAACAGGTGATGGTGCAACATATTGTCAGGAGTTTTGATCCTTGCATGGTGTGTACTACGACTTGATTTTAATGTTTTAAAATCAATGAATTACATTTTGATGGGCAAAGTCTTAATTATGGGGTTTTGGCTTGCGGTAGTTTTCAATATGTCACTGAGAACACCAAGCTTTGCTACCTGAAAGCCCAAAAGAATTAGGGCAGTCCTTACTAGAAACCAAGTTTATTTGTAGAGATATCTGTTAATTTTCAAGAAGATAAATGTGGACGTCCCCAATTGCTTTTTGTGGTCCTCTCGGCTTAGCATGATGTTTTCCTATTTGGTTTGGTCACCTTAAGGAAAGATCATGCGGGTCGGGTGGACAATTTAAGTTGGCATTTTAAGGACTTTTAGCACTGTTGCTGACACCGGCTCAGGCTGAGCAGATGTAGCCACAACTGGCGGAGGAGCCACACCCGAACCAGACGAAAGGCAACTAACCACCATTTCACTGACCGAGCGCTGAATAGCTTGCTTAACGATAGGCGTAACACTCTCAATAAAACGAGCATTAAACTGACGTTGAATACCAGCCTTACTGGCAACGTAGAGGACAAAATCGGTATCAGGAGAGCGAAGGGCAGAACTGATCGCATCGGTAAACGCATTCAAATAGATGGCATTCTCTGCTTGGATACGCCCTGAGTTTGGTCTAACTAATTGATTTATAAGAATTAACCAAGTGGTTGTCCCCTAATTTTGATAAATTAATGAAGAGGCGCTTCACCGTGTAACCTCTATTAGATTGGTAAAATTTTGAGTTGATATAGCTCATAAGGGCACAACTGATTGGCCGACCGAGGTTTATGAAGTGTTTGTCCTCTTGTTTGATTTAAAGTAGTGTTGAGTGTTTTTGTCGGAAAAACAATTGATTCACTGTTAGATGTTTTTATTTTATATGGTTGGGCTATATATTGAGCCGTTTAGAATGTACAAAAGAAGGCCTTGCTTGGCTACAGCAGTTTGATTCTGAAGACAAAGCTGATGCTGAAAAACTCTTAAAGGCATTTCGATGGGTTTCTAATAATGAGTTTAGTGAAGCAATTCATTGTCTTCTACAAAAAGAATTAGACCGCTCGGCGAATCTAATATCAATATATGTGGAAAAAGAAACTGATAGGAATAAGCCATTCTTTCGTGAGGAAAAGAAAAAACCTCACACTGCTAGCGGAAAGCCTAATCAAGCTTTTATTAAAGATAGTGCTAGAGATATCGGCAGTGAAGGTGTTATTTCAACAATTGTATCAGGTTTTAAAAGGTCTAAAGAGAACGGTAGTATTATTATTAACCCTACAGTTGAGGATTTTAAGAATAAAAGAATCAGGAATTTGATCGTCGTAACAGACTTCATCGGAACAGGTGAGAGAATATGTAAGCTTTTGTATTCATTATGGCTTGTGAGAACTATTAAAAGCTGGGTTTCTTTAGGTTGGTTGGAGATCAATATTGTAGCATATTCTTGTACAAAAGATGGAAAAAATAAAATTGAGCGTCATCCAATATCTCCTCGTATTAAGTTTTGTCTAGAATGTCCTACTATTAATAGTTCGTTTGGTCATGAATTAGATAGGCGTAGAATTAAGAGTTTGTGCGATAAATATGATCCGGAAAATAAAAAAAATATGCCGTCATTTGCTTATAATTATGTTGAAGCTCTGATTGCATTTGAACACAGCGCTCCAAATAATATACCAAATATTTTTTATAAGAGGTCAAATTCCTGGAGTCCTCTTTTCCCTAATCGTGTAACCACTAGTGTTGCTAGTGAAGTTGCTTCTGGGTATCACGAGTTAGATAGTGAGTTTGTTTTAGAAAATCAAAGACAGAAGCGAATCGCTCGAACAGGTTGGTTGAAAAAACAAAGTCCTGCTGCAAAGGAAATGCTAACGGTTTTGGGGGCTATATCTAGAAAACCTAGGAGTATTGATGCTATTTCAGCAAGGACAGGTATTGATAAGTTTCGTATCGCAAAGATAGTTTCAGATGCCATCAACTATGAATGGATTGATGAAACACTTAGATTAACAGATTTGGGTCATGCTCAGATAAACTATTTCAAAAGTATACAAGATGAAAAGATAGTTGAAAGAGAGCCTTATAAGGATTATTATCCGAGTTCGCTGAGGGTTCCAGTTTGAGTTTTCTAGCATTAGTGCCAACAGGCATCTAAGTAGTCATACAAAAGTTTTTCGGCACTATTGTCTCTACCCTTATAAACCACCGGATGGTGAAGGTGGAAAACTTATGTAAGACTGCTTATTAAGTGATCAAGGATGTTTGCTTAGTTTAATGGTCGCATATTTTGCGTACCTTAGTAATAGCAGACGCATAGTGTCAGTATAGTCGCGATTCAACGGTCTCTCGTGCTTCGCGCCTCAATGCTGAACCGCGACTATTCTAACCCAAGGGTTAAAAGTAGATGTACAAAAACTGGAATCCTCAGCGCTACCGAAAGAATGCCAATAGAGATAATATTTCCCATGATGTTATTAGAAATGCAATTGAAATAGGTAATAGAATTAATAGTGTCAATAGAGATATTCCTATAGTTTTTACACTTAATCATTTATCTGTATTGTCAAAAAGTAAACTGTCTTTTCTAGAGTCTATCGCTTCACGTAACTATGAGGATAAGCCTTATCGTTTTTTCAAAATTAGAAAAAAAGGTAAGAATAGTAACGATAAAAGAAGAGTTATCTGTATTCCTGAGCCAAGGCTTTTGAGTGTTCAACAGTATATCAATGAAGAAATTTTATCAAAAATACCTTCTCATGAGTGCGCTATGGCATACTCTAAAGGTAAAGGAGTGTATGATGCTGCTGAATTGCATTGTGGTTGCCGTTGGCTAATTAGAATTGACTTAAAGGATTTTTTTGACTCTATATCAGAAAGACAAGTTTATTATGTTTTTAATAAACTAGGTTATCCTAAATTGTTGTCATTAGAATTAGCTAGAATATGTACTAGGGTATACCCTCGTTTTATTTATCCTAGTGAAAAGTCTAAATGGATAAGTAATAGGTCTAAAGATTCAGGTATTGCTAGTTATACTTGCTCAGGAAATATGTTAGGTTCTTTACCTCAAGGTGCTCCAACAAGTCCTGCTTTGTCCAATTTAGTATGTAAGTCGCTAGATGGAGATTTGTTGCTCTTCTCTGAGCAACATGGTTTTCTTTATAATAGATATTCTGATGACTTATATTTATCAACTACATCTGATTTATCCAGAAAAGATATAAGGTGCTTTCTTTTATCTGTATATGGCTTATTAAATAAGCGCGAGTTCCAAGTTAATAAGAATAAAACCGTTATTAGTGGTCCAAAGACTAAGAAATTAGTGTTGGGTTTAAATGTTGATAAAGAGTATCCAAAAGTTAGAAGAGAAGTAAAAAATCAGATTAAACAGCATCTTCACTTCTGTTTGAGAAAAGACATTGGTCCAGTTATACATTCTCAAAAGAAGAAGTTTTCCTCAGTGGTAGGGTTCCGAAATCATTTATTAGGAATGATTAACTATGTTAATCAAATAGAACCCATGTATGCCATAAAGTTAAGAAAAAGCTTCGATAGAATAGACTGGCCTTTTATTTGAATCTGCCTGTCATAACCCCGCCTGGCCCATTCCAGGCGGGTTTTTTCACATCTGAAATCTACATTGTTAAAGAGCGTTGCTGCACTCATTCCTGATGCAACATGGCCCCTCATGATCTGAGGCCCTTGAGCCAGTGAATGGCTGTTCTCGATCGTTTTCATCGTTTATAATGTCTATTTGTTATATTGATCTATATTGCGATTTGTTATTTTGCAAGCTTTTTTGCATCTTTTTCGAGTGCGGTAGATCAAAAGCAATCACTAGATTTGAAATCGCTTCTTTTTGCTGGGCGGTGATACGGTATTGCTTGTCGCCTGTTAACAGCCAGTCAATTGATATATCCAGTATCTGGCATAGCTGAATGAGCTTTGCCAAGGTATTGGGTTCAGATCCATCAGGGGTTTCCCATCCTCTATAAGTGGATAAGGAAATGTTCATTCTTTTGGCAAGTGTTTGCTGAGTAAAACCTGCTGCCACTCTGGCCAGACGTAATCGGCTTGCTTGATCTGAAATCATGGGGAATCACCAGAATAGCTAAGTGAACTGGTGATTTTCAGCTAAAAGTAATGTGCTGCTTAGCACTCTATTTACTTTGAGTTGGCGTTATGCCTATGGTGATCAGGTTCCTAGGGGGAGGAATTTACATGGAATGTCTTGCTGAAAAACTGCTGCTTGAATGGCTTAGAATTCAGAGGCTCGTAGGGGCTGAGCGCATTGTAGCCCTTTACGAATGGGAAGTCCGGGTAAGGGAGTACTTAAATAGATAGAGCGCGAACAGTGGCTTGCACTGTCGCATCACTGGATTCTTCTTTGTTCTGAAGTTCAGTTTGAAGTAGTGCGCAAATGGCACGTGCTTTTTGCTCCGGGTCTATCAGGATTCTCTGGTCAGATGAGATCCGTTCAACCTTGGCAATAATCCGCTTTAGTAGCTCGATATCTTCAGTGTTACCGGTAACGGTATCTGTTAGAAGTGAGCTGGCAGGTTCAGAGATTAGCTCTGTGCCTGCATCTTCAAAGAAATAGGTAATGGGTTTACGTAAAGCTTTTGCCATCAACACTAAGCCGTCAGGGGTTAGCTGGCGTTTATTCTTTTCGTAACCAGCAATCCTTGGCTGAGAGTTGCCTTCCCAACCGCAGAGTTCACCAAGCTGGCCCTGGGTAAGTCCCAGTGCTTCGCGTGCTGTTTTTATCTTCGTTCCTATATCCATGTGTGATTTATACCATATGCGTTTTGCAATGTTCATAACGTTTTGCTTGACTGTATATTGCAAAATGCGTTTTTTATTGTGTGTTGTGGATATGCCAAAAAATTACATTTCTGTATATCGAAAGAAAGCAGGCCTAAGACAAGATGAGTTGGGAAGGCTGCTGCAGCCTCCCATCTCTCAAGGGGTCGTTTCTGGTCATGAGCGTCAGCATCGTACTCCAACTGTTTACCAAGCCATTGAGTATGCGCGGGTGTTTGGCTGCACAGTAGAAGACATCTTTCCTACAAGTTTGGTGGAAGCTGACGGGCAATACACGTTTTTAATAGGAGCAACCACGCATGGGAGCAAGACCTAGAAAACATGATGGGGGTACTTTGTCTCTGTCTCAGGCTTGTTATCACGCGGTGTATGCCTATCCCGGTAAGGTGGCGGCGGTGCGTGTGTTTTGGATGCGTCGAATCAGTCAATTCAGGAGTTGATTACGGCCGGTGAGTATGGCCAGTAGGTAGGCGCGCCAAAGGTAGGGCTTTTGATGCTGTGTGGACCATTCGATAACTTGCTTAAACACTTCCAGTGTCAGACGGGCTTCTGGAGCGGTCCAGTTTCTGGTATCGAGCATCGGGCTGTACCCAGCCTCGCTGGTGCGAGGCTTTGGAGATGAGTTACTGTATTGATTTCGATGGGGGCGTTGTCACCACGGATGCTTTCCAGCGCTGTTCGGCTATCTTGTGCAGATAGTGTTTTATCGGCGTCTGTCCATTTGAGGCTTTCGCTGTTCTTTAGTGCTTGCCTCATGGCTTGAAGTTTTTAACACAGGTGTTGCAGAAAGCATGATGGGGCCAGAGTGACACGGAGTAAATCTATAGTGTGGGTAGTAGCTCCACTTCATGTTGAAGGGAGCATGGTTTGGTTAGGGTCTGAAGTTCGGTTGGGCAAGAGTGAGGCCTCTTTGCTGAACGACATTCATCAGGCTACCGGGTTGATTGGTCATGACGCCCAGGGCACCTGCCTTGAAGTAATCGTTAATCTTTTGCTCTTTATCTACGGTCCAGATAATTGGATAGAAGCCGTCCTTCTTGGCTGCTGCGATATTGGCCAGGTAGTGTTTATCTATCCTGGCGATAGAGGTCAGCCCGGTTGAGTACACAAGGTTCTTTGTATTCAAGCGATTCAGTGCTTTTTTGGCCTGAGAATAGCTGTCGATCATGTCATAGGTGAAGTAGATCTGAGACTGATTCGGCGATTGTTTGGCTCTGTCTACTGCAGCCTGAAGATAGAACTCTGCATCTGTGGTGCCGGTCGATACGATTACAATTCCCTTGTACCCTTGATTGAACAGGCTGCTTTCGATTAGCTCAATCACCTGCTTACCGTATTTCTCTTGATCAGTAGGGAAGAGTTTACTGACTTTGCTATCAAGATAAACCATAGATAAAGCGTGCTGATCTAGCTTCGCAATAGCGCCGAATTGCCGTTCAGCAAGAGTCTTTCCATTGCAGGCATTGGCAACAGAGCACACACTCTTTTGCCCGGAGTGGAGCTTGGTCGAGCAATCACATGGCGTGCCATGGTGAAGGTAAGCCTGTTGTCCATTTTCAAAGTTGATATCCACCTCGATGGCATTGACGTTGCGTTGGGTGTAATAACTCAGTGCATCTGGAACGTTGGTCATATGACCAATGGCGTAGACAGGTGGGTTGGAGAAGGCTGGTAATGAGAACAGCAGTGATAGAACAAATAGTGAGGGTGAGAAGGGGAAACGTTGTTTCATTGATATCTCTCTATAACGACAGGGATAGATGGGCACCATTTCTGGTGCCTCGTTTACTGTGTAAAGACTTCGATTAAGCGGTGGCTTTCGCTTTTTTCGATGAGTAAACGGTTTTAGAGGGAGTGCCCGAAACTGACTTGATCTCTACCTTACCGTTTGGCATCAGAATAAAGTCAACGAACTTATTCTGATCTTTTGAACGTAAGGTATGCTGCTTAAAACCAGAGGTACCTTCACTGTTGAACATAGCATCGGCCAGAACTGGAGACATTTCTGACGAAGCCGCTGAAGAGGCTATTTTTTCCATGAAGTCAAAAATGCCACGGAAATTATTTGGATCGGTGTAATAGACTTTTTCGTCATCATACTGCCAGGTTACCAGCCACCAATCCTTACCTAGGGTGCCAACCCCTGTGTTGTACTCAACCTCTAGGTATTCACTGCTGGTCGCACCATTTGGGATCTTACCCAAGGTTTTCATGTTCTTGTAATTGTTACTATATTTGTGAACGATAGATGCCGTAATAATATCGTGACCGGTTTTGTTAATGATGCGGGCTTTAGCGTGACGTTTTGTCATGAGAAATATGTCCTGGTTGTTTGCTGTGTTTTTAAGCGTCTTCAATAATAAACATGCTTGGCCAATATATGTATTGCTCATGATTACTGATCTTGATAAGAGATTACGTCTTGGTTACTTTCTGACGACGTATTACAGAAGATTTCTTAACTTGTTGATATTTATATGATTTAGACGGAGGCTGCATATCGGCTACAGGTAGAAACAAAAAATCCGAAGTGTTTCTATCTTGTGGCAGGTGGTAGCGCTGTAATATTGATTTATTACACCAATATACAGTGTAATAAGGTTTTAAGCAGGACCTGACATAGCGGCATGGCATGTTTCACTTGATGTCAGAAAAGAAAGTGGCAGAGAGCTATTTGGTGGGTGAAATTGAAGATCTGTTTGATGGCTCTTGGTTCGACAAGCTACTGCCGGATGTTTTGAAAGCTCAGGCTGAGTAATGGAAAACGCTGGGATTAGATTTCAGCGAAGGTGATAAAAAGATCACTATGATGGCGCAAAGAGTGCGTGCAACATGCTAAGCAATAAGGAAATTTTGTCTTAGTTGACAGAGGTCATCTGGACGGAGGCCTAAACCTTCTGAAAGATACTTCTCTCTGCTACCGAACTCCAGTTTCATTGTTGAGAAGAAACTTTCGATATAACCTTCATCAGCAACACAATAAGGGCGTAGGGCGCTGCGCTCTACACATGATGGTACATGACCCAATGTTTCCAGTACGTTGCTGCGGACCAGCTCATAAACAAAATCCAGAATATGATCATGATCCAGGTGCTGTTGGGTAAGCAGGTAGTCTTCAATGATGGTTTCTTCAGGTATATCCAATGCCATTAAAAAGCTGGCTGCGGCGATGCCGGTTCGGTCTTTTCCTGCCATGCAGTGAAAGCCTATAACAGCCTCTTTGCTGGCGCGGGACAGTTGTTTAAGAAAGTCCCCCAGAGTACAGGCAAGGTTCTGAACGGCATCGATATAGCCCTGCTGCATTAGCTTGTAGGCATCTTGTGCGCTGAGCTGTTCCTTACGGGCGAGATCAATCACTTGTTCCAGGCTGGCAAAATCCATTTGATAGTGTTCGTAGCGTACGACATTCTCCAAAAGAGTAGGATAGGCTTTTTGCTCATGGCCGATACGAAAATCATGGATATGGGACAGCCCTAGTTGATTGATTGCCAGCTGCCCTTCAGGAGTGATGCCACTGAGGTGTCCAGATCTGAATACTCTGCCCCAGCATACTTGTTGACCCTGCAGGTTGCGATAACCACCCAGATCACGAAAATTAAATGCGCCGTCGATTATTTGAACACGTTGGGGGGCGGAGTCTGACATAGGGCGGGATCCTATTCTGATTACTGATCGATCTATTTGGAAAACTGCGTAAAACGCGTGCACTAAAGAGAAATAAAAGGATTTCTGATGTTGTCACTGAGAAAGCGCTTGTTTCACTTGGAATCACTTACTTAAGTTTAAAGAGTATTAGGTTTCAGCCTTACTTTATCAAGTATAGGGGAAAAATGATGTTAAATAAGCCGCTGCTGAGGGAAATATTCTGGAAACTTCGGCTAAGAAAAACGCTATGGGTAAATCGATCAGGATAACCGTGAGTTCATAGGTTCTGCAAACAGGTAGGAAGATGAATAGTGGGGGACTTGCTAATTTGTGGGCTTCTTCATATTTGTGATTCCGTAGTGCGGTAGTTTTCAAGATAGTCTCTACAATTGAATTTTCTTATAGAAAGCACATACTTAAGGGTAGTTATCCTAAAAATTAATAATCAGTAGCTAAAGATGAGTCTGTGCTTTGCTACCTGGATCTGAGCAAACGGTTGTAACCGAGTCGAAATGGATTTTTATGAATAAAATTCTAATACTTTATGCCCACCCTTCCCCTCACCGTTCCGAGGTGAATCAGCCTTTATTTAACGCTTGTCAGGCTGTGGAAGGGGTAACCTGTGTTGGTCTGTATGGTGAGTACCCTACTTTCAATATTGATATTTGCCGTGAGCAACGGCGGCTGGTTGATCATGACGTGGTAATCTTTATGTACCCGCTGTACTGGTATTCCACGCCGTCACTGCTGAAAGAGTGGCAGGACCTGGTGCTGGAATATGATTTTGCCTACGGACCTGAGGGCAAGGCGCTGCAGAACAAACTGTTTTTCTGTGCAATTACGGCCGGTGGTGTGGAGGATAGTTACAGCCCTGGTAGTTATAACCGCTTCACTATCCGGGAGCTGTTACGGCCGTTAGAACAGGTCGCTAATCTTACCCGGATGCACTATTTGCCGCCTTATACTCTGTTTGGCGCCCGCACTGCGGTGGAGGAGCAGAGACTGGATGTGCATATCGAAAGTTTTGTGCGTCTGTTAACCCTGATTAAAGAACAGAACATTGTTTATCAGGATGCGACAGATTATGTCACATTGAATCAGTATCTGTGTGAACAGGGCTCTATTTCCGCTGAAACGCCCTATTTATCTCATGACCTCAGTACACGGGAGGGTAGGCTATGACTGGATATTTCTTACAGGCATTTATCTACCTGTGTGCAGCGGTAATTGCCGTTCCTCTGGCGAAGCGAATGGGGCTGGGCTCGGTACTGGGTTATCTGATCGCAGGTGTGATCATAGGTCCAATTATCGGTCTGGTTGGGCAGGAAACAGCTGCGATTCAGCACTTTGCTGAATTTGGCGTGGTGATGATGCTGTTTCTGGTAGGTATGGAGTTAGAGCCCCGTATGCTATGGGAGATGAAAGCGCGTTTGCTGGGGTTGGGTGGTGCTCAGGTGGCCATTACGACCGGTTTGATCACCTTTATCGCCATGCAGCTAGGGCAGGTCTGGTCCGTGGGGTTGGCTGTGGGGTTGATTTTTGCTCTGTCGTCCACGGCCATAGTATTGCAGACCTTCCAGGAGAAAAAGCTGGCAAAAACCGAAGGTGGTCGTAGCGCTTTTTCGGTGCTGCTGTTTCAGGATATCGCTGTTATCCCTATGTTAGCGCTGATTCCATTGTTGGCTTTACCGGAGCTTATCGATCTGTCTGCATCAGGTTCTACAGCGAGTGGTCATCATGAAGAGCTGTCTCTAGTGGCTAATCTACCCGGTTGGGCTCATGCGGCTGTTGTCGTTGCTGCTGTTGTGGGCGTTATTGCCGGTGGTCATTATCTGGCTCATCCGCTATTTCGCTATGTGGTGGAGTCCGGCTTAAGGGAGGTCTTTACCGCTACAGCGCTGATGCTGGTAATTGGTATTGCTGCGTTGATGAGCCTTGTGGGTTTATCACCTGCGCTGGGGGCTTTTCTGGCTGGAGTGGTGTTGGCCAATAGTGAGTTCCGACATGAGTTGGAATCCAATATAGAGCCGTTTAAAGGCCTGCTATTAGGTCTGTTTTTTATTACTGTAGGTGCCGGTATTCGTTTTGATCTTTTGGCACAGTATGCCGGTGTGATTTTGGCGCTAACGTTGGCAGTGATGCTGATTAAAGCGGTTGTGCTCTATATTCTGGCATTGATCTTTCGGGTTAAAGGGTCCAATCGTTGGTTATTAACCCTTAGTTTGGCCCAGGCTGGTGAGTTTGGTTTTGTGCTGCTGGGGTACAGCCAGCAACACCATGTGCTGCCAACTGAGCTGGCTCAGATTCTATCCATGGTGGTAGCGATCTCTATGTTCCTGACACCTGGTTTATTTATCTTTTTCGATAAGGTGATCGTGCCTAAGTTAAGCCAGAAGACGAATAAACAGCAAGTACCGGATGAGATTGATGAGCAGGGTTCTGCCATTATCGCTGGTATTGGGCGTTTTGGTCAGATTGTGAATCGTATGCTTACAGCGAACGGTTTTAAAACCGTGGTGCTGGATCATGATATGTCTCAGGTAGATAATGTACGCAGGGTTAATATCAAAAGCTTTTTTGGTGATTCTACACAACCTGATCTACTGCATACTGCCGGTATTGAGCACTCCAGCCTGATAGTGGTCGCGATTGATGATAAACAGAGGGCCACCGACCTGGTTCACTATGTCAAGCATACGTATCCCCATGTGCATATTCTGGCCCGTGCTTTTGACCGTGGCCATGGCTATGAACTCAAGCGTGCCGGAGCGGACTGGATTGTCAGTGAAACCTATCACTCAGCGATGGAGATGGGTGGGGAGGCACTAAAAGCTATGGGGTTACATCCATTTCGGGTTGAACAAATGAAAACGGCCATGTTAGAGCGTGAGCAAGTGCATGAGGCCGAGTTGTATGATGTCTGGCAGAAGATTGATGAAGATGTGAAGTTCAGCTATCAGTACACTCAACTGTTTATCAAGTTAGAGGAGGCGATGTCAGACGCGATGAAAAAGGATAGGGCGGATTATCATACTCGTAGTCAACATGGCTGGGTTCCACCACCGAAAAACTACATCGACGAAATAGAGCAGGATTTAAAGAATGATCCGTGTTGATTTCAGAGTAATTTTTGAGACCATGTTTTAAACATCGGAGTAGATGCTTCCAGTACTTCTTGTACTGCCTGGGCTTTTGGCCTGAGGTTAGATCAGAGCTGGAGCTTAATGGTCCAGAATTTATCCTGGGGTAAGTTCTGGGCCATGCTCTAATATCATGACCGCGTGTATACAGAGTGTTGTATTGTGCCTTATCGGCCTAAAATCTGCAGCGGATCTTCCAGGGTTGTGTCATGGCCTTTATTATGAGAGCGCTTACCCATGGTGTTCGTCAAGGCTGCCGGGGATCTTTCTTGAAAATGGCTGTGTGCCGAGTCAGCCCGTCACTGAGAAATCAATTGATCAAATTGGTCAAAAAGGATAATTGAACATGTCGCAGTAAGTTGTATTCTGGCAGGCACAAGATGCTATAATCGACTGATTTTAAAGATAGAGATTTCTCTTAGAGATTAGTGCTGTTAGGTTGAGCCATTGTTGGGCTAAATTGACGTTTGCGTTATTAAATTGGGTTCAAATGAGTTACGTTTTACCCAAAAGAGGCGAGTGATGACCTGTGATAGGGAACTTTAGTCTGCTTTGTATTGTCAAGTAGCGGTTATGGCTGTGATGAAAGGTTAAAATTGACGCCATTGACCACTTTCTGAACTATTCTGGAATGTTGGTGAAGGCTGTTTAGCAGACGTATTAACTAAACAAAAGTCTTTCAGCTTATGCTGGTCGGTAGAGAGGCGACTGGCTATTTTGTAGAGAAACTTTTGTTTAGGTGATTAGATTTTGTTTGTAATTGAAGGAGATAAAAATAGTGATCAATGAATTTGTTCTGATCTCGGTGTATCTGTTCATTGTGTATTTCACATTCGACAGAATTTCATCGAAACTGGAGATGGATAAGAAAAAGAAAAGGATTGCATCTGCCTTTATCTGGTTTGTAGCCTTTTTCTTGTACAGCCTGGTGGCTGGAGACGATGGGGCCAGCACTTGGTCTGAGCTGTTCTTCCTGTGTATCAGTGCTCTGGTAGCCTTCTCTTCTGCTCGTTGGGTGTCTGCGAAAGCTAAGCCTTTCTACGAGCCAACCATTAAAAGTGAGCTGCCGGAAGCAAAAGATGAAGGTCTGTCTAAAACAATTCTGATGGCCGTAAGCGCTACAGTATTCTTTATTCCATTCCTGTTTGTCTTTAATGTTCTGATGCAGGTAGTTGCGCCGATTGTTAAGGATACTGACAACTCGGTTATCGAGCACTTGGGGACGTTTGGTGACTTCTTCGGCGGTATGCTGAGCCCGATCCTGACTTTTGTAACCTTTATTGCTCTGATCGCGACGATTCTGATCCAGTTGAAAGAACTGCGTATGACTCGTCAGGAGATGGTCAATGCGGCAAATGCTCAGGAAGAAACTGCAAAATCTCTGCAGAAGCAAGAGCAGCAGCAAAAAGTTCAGCAGTTTGATAACACCTTCTTCAACCTGCTGGATAAAGTAAGCAATGAGCAAGACAAGATCGTTGCAGAAGCTAAAGCGGTTGTGACTTCCATTCGCTCTGGCAAAATCAAGAGTACTTCTGCGGATGTGCTTTGTGAAGAAGTATTCGTTGCTTCTGAGGCCAGTGCTCAATTAAACCGCTTTAATGCGCTGCTGTTTCAGATGCTGAAGTTTGTTGATAACCACAAATCAGAAGCTAACGGTGTAGCGAAGAAAGAGTACACGGATATCGTTCGCGCTGTAATCGATAATGACGTGATGACTCTGTTGTTCCTGAACAGCTCCAGCTTGAACACTTCTGTCGCTAACAGCTCTGATTACGAAACTCTGGTATCCGAAGCTGCATTCTTTGAGAATCTGGATCTGATGCCTCTGCATGGTGGTCGTGCGAAAGTAGGTGATCTGAAAGCAACAATGGCTGAGTTTGTTGCCACTTACGGTGATGATAGCTTCGGTCAGTCCGTTAAGTTGGATGAGTACAAAGCTTTCCTGGGTGTTGAAGCAGAGGTTAGCGAAGCTGACCAAGCTGATGATGCGGGTGAAGCTGAAGCGGCTTAATACCGCTGCCTGTAAGGTATGTGGAGTGATCTCTGTTTAGCGGTGTTCGCTCCACTGCATATTGATCAGCGTGCTGGTTAAGGTGTTGATCAAGGTTGTAAAAAGTCTAAGCAAAAAAATGGCTCTATCACGTTGATAGAGCCATTTTTTTATGTCTTGATTTTTATGGTCTGAAAGTCTCTCTCGTTGTTATTTAAAAGCGCCATTTAAAAATGGCATTGAGAGAGACTTAACTAAAGACAAGCTTGCCCAATATTAGTTGACCAGATCTGGATGGGTTTTCAGAGCAGCAACCATTGCCTGCATCTCTTCGCGGGTCCCGATAGTAATGCGCAGGAAGTTTTCGATACCCGGCTTGGTAAAATGACGTACCAGGATATTCTGGGTGCGCAAGTGTTGCATCAGTTCTGCACCGCTAAGACTTGAATGGCTGGCAAAAACAAAATTAGTGCTGGATGGCAGCACGTTAAAGCCCAGCTGGCTCAGTTGTTCTGTAGTCCAGTCACGATCAGTAATGATCTTTTCTACGGTCTGCTCGAAGTAATTGACATCTTCGATTGCGGCGCTGGCTGAAGCGATTGCCAACATATCCAGCGGGTAGGAGTTAAAAGAGTTCTTTACCCGCTCAAGGCCATCAATCAGCTCTTTACTACCAATCGCATAACCCACGCGCATCCCCGCCAGACTGCGGGATTTAGACAGGGTCTGAACCACCAGTAGGTTCGGGTATTTATCGACCAGTGTCACTGCACTTTCAGCGCCAAAGTCTACGTAAGCTTCATCAACCACAACCACAGTGTCAGTATTATCCTGCAGCAGTGCTTCAATCTCGACTAGAGGCAGTGCAATACCCGTAGGTGCATTTGGATTGGCAAAGATGATACCGCCATTCGGTTGACGGTACTGTTGCAGATCGATCTCAAAGCTTTCCGTCAGAGGGATATGCTTGGTCTCGATGTCATACAGGTTACAGTACACATCGTAAAAGCTATAGGTCATGGTCGGCAGCAGCAGAGGCTCTGGCTGACGGAAAAAGGCCATAAAGATGTGGGCCAGTACCTCGTCAGAACCGTTACCGACAAACACATGATCGGTCGTCAGATGGAAATGATTGGCCAGAGTTTGTTTCAGCTGCGAACAATCCGGGTCAGAGTACAGACGCAAACGTTCCATTGGGAAATGGCTTAATACCTCAACCACTTTAGGGGAAGGTGGGTAAGGGTTCTCGTTGGTGTTTAGCTTAACAATATTACCCTGTTTCGGTTGTTCGCCCGGTACATAGGGTTGCAGGGTTTTTATCGCTTCACTCCAAAACTTGCTCATTTATCAAACTCTTCTGTTGGCCATCTTGCAAAGAGCCTAAGCGTAGCATTGTGCAGTGCTTTCAGCCATGATTAAGTGTGAATTTTCTCTGTTAAAAAACATGTTGTATTAGACTCATAAAAAGACTTTGAATACAGGGTGTTAGAGGCATAATTCTGTGTGCTTACTGGCTCAGCTGTCAGGCTTTGTGTTCAAAGAGGATTCTTCTAGTCTCTGACTGGCCTGATGAGGTTGTGTTGATTAATTTTGAAAGGTTATACAGCCGGTAGAAGGTCAATATGTGAAACTGGTATCAAGTATGCACAGGTCTTAAACATAAAAAGCCTTTAAGCAGGTCAGGCATGAAAAGGCATTGTTAGGTATGAAGAGGCACTTTGAAGTCGGTTATGGGTCGTTAGAATATGGCATGGCAATTAACAGTCAAGGGACAGGTTCAGGGCGTTGGCTTCAGGCCAGC
Organism: Oceanospirillum beijerinckii DSM 7166; assembly: GCF_000422425.1. Lineage (GTDB taxonomy): Bacteria > Pseudomonadota > Gammaproteobacteria > Pseudomonadales > Halomonadaceae > Oceanospirillum > Oceanospirillum beijerinckii. Next base: position 262,448 of record NZ_KE383828.1, on the reverse strand, counting down.
GGTATGGCAGGTTGCAAATCGTCTTGGGCTAAAAGGCTTTGTTCAGAACTCGGGGCAGGGCGTTGTGATTGCTCTGTTGGCTGAGAGAGATGTTGTTGATCATTTTGTTGCTGAGCTGGAAATTAACTTGCCACTGCTTGCCAGAATCGAACAGCTGGATTACCAGTACATTGATTTCTCTACAGAGGCAGCATCTGTTAAAGGTATGCTTATCTGCGATGGGTTTGAGATTCGTGCCAGTGATCAAGGCAAAGTACAAACAGGCTGTACACCGGATATGGCAACCTGTCCTGAGTGCTTAGAAGAGATCAGAGATCCCCGTCAGCGTCGATATGGTTATGCTTTTACAAACTGCACTCATTGCGGGCCGCGCTTATCGATTGTCAACGGCATTCCCTATGATAGATCTGTCACAAGTATGGCTGATTTTAATATGTGTGCGGCATGTCAGGAGGAATATGATAATCCTGCTGATCGTCGCTTTCATGCTCAGCCTATTGCCTGTCCGGACTGTGGGCCTCAGCTGGCACTGATTGCTAATCAAGGGCTAATCAATAATCCGGGCGATTCCGATAAGAGAGGAGAACCACTTAAGCTTGAGCAAGCTAATATTATCGCTAAAACCGCAGCTTTGTTAAAAACAGGTGCTATTGTGGCGATTAAAGGATTGGGTGGTTTTCATCTGGCCTGTGACGCTAATAATGCTCAGGCGGTTGCTGAGTTAAGGTTACGTAAATTTCGTCCCCATAAACCCTTTGCCTTGATGGTTAAAGATCGACAGCAGGCCGAGAGGCTTTGTCTGATTAATGATGAGCAATGGCAGCTATTATCGTCTCCGCAAGCCCCAGTGGTGTTATTGGATAGGATAGGCTCTCAGAGTCAATCAGTCTCACAAGGCGATCAAACCGTCAATGGTTTAGCCGAAGGCGTTGCACCAGGCCAGAACAGACTGGGTTTAATGTTACCTAATACGCCTTTGCATCATCTGTTATTTGACTTGCTGGATATTCCCTTGGTAATGACTTCAGGTAACGCCTCCGGCGAACCCCAGGCCATAGATAATCAGGAAGCCTTGGATACTTTGTCCGGTATCGCAGATTATTTCTTATTACATAATCGCCGTATTGAAAATCGTGTTGATGATGCAGTGATACAGTGTTTGGATTTCGATCCGGGTCAAGTCAGAAGTAAAAGAACCGATACAAAACCCCTGGGGGGTTCTAACTCAATGCCGGAAAATTCATTCCAGGTGATCCGGCGGGGCAGAGGATATGCGCCATCTGCCATAGTGTTGCCAGATGGGTTTTCACAAAGCTCAGATACGCTTAATTCTAACCCTGGTGTTTCAGGGGCGACTGACTCAGATAATATCCTCCGCGATATTAGAGATACAAAGATACTGGCGTTAGGCGCAGAGCTGAAAAACACCTTTTGTTTGTTGTCTGATGGTCGGGCCACCTTGTCGAATCATATGGGGGACTTGGAATCTGCCCGTACCTTTGATCAGTATCAGCAAGGGATTGAGCGTTTCCTGGACCTCTATCAGTTTGATGTGGGCTATTTGGCCTGTGATTATCACCCTGAATATCTATCATCAAAATATGCTCAGCCGTTATCCGAGCAGTTGACTGTTCCTATAGAGTCTGTGTTACATCATCATGCTCATGTGGCCGCTTGCTTGGTCGATAATCTATACCCGCTTGATGGCTCTCCAGTCTTGGCAATTGCTCTGGATGGCTTGGGTATGGGGCAAAGTGTAGAGGTGTTTGAAGAAGGGCTTGGAGGAGGACTTGAAGGAGGGCTTGGAGAGAGCAATGAATTATGGGGTGGTGAACTGTTGCTTGCTGATTATCATCACTGTCAGAAGCTAGGGGGCTTAAAGGCTCTGGCGTTACCTGGCGGTGCAAAAGCGATGCAAGAACCCTGGCGCAATCTTTTGGCTCTGTTAAGCACCGCCAGTAAAGAGGAATATTCGGCTTATCTGTCTTTACCCGTTTTTGTTGATAAACCCGTTCCCTTAGTGTTGCAGATGATAGAAAATGGGCTTAATGCCCCTGTTGCAAGCTCTTGCGGCCGTTTATTTGATGCCTTTGCGGCAGCTTTAAACTTACACAGTGGTAGTATCAGTTACGAGGGGCAGGCGGCTATTGCACTTCAGGTTTTGGCTGAGGAGCAGCTAAAGACAAAAGAGAGCGATATCGGTGATATTAAGCCTTTAAGCTTTGCGTTAAGCGATGGAGATGATTGGACTGAAGCGATTCGAGAAGAAGCCTCGGGCAAGTCAGACTCTGAGAATAGCCTCGTAAGTTCTATTGATGCATTACCTGCTTTGCTTGAGCTGTTGCAACGACAAAGACAGGGTGAAAGCTCAGGCCGCTTAGCATGGGCGTTTCATAAAGGTTTAGTTTTGGCCTGGGTACAACTGGTTCAAAAACAACTTTCCACACATCAACACTCTGTTCGGCACTTGGTATTTACCGGTGGAGTGTGTCAGAACCGTTTGCTAATAAAACTGTTTGAACAGCAGTTTGCGGAGCAATTACCAGAATTGACTCTATTTCAGCATCACAATATTCCGGCGAATGATGGCGGTATTGCTTTAGGGCAAGCGGTGATCACTGCTGCAAGGCGTATAGCTGAGAAAGAGATGATTTGAGTTTATTGTACGCATACAAAAAGCTAATCAGATCAAAAGCTTGTCCTATTTGTATGGGTGTAATTATATTTTTACGATTGTCTCTATTTTACTGGGAACAATCTGGACTTGTCTCTATGCCAGATATTCGACTTAGGTATAATTTGCTATGAGGAAGAGGTTTGTCCAAAAGACAAACTGTATAAGGCTCGTATTAACAGTTGATCTTACTGTGATCTCTGTGGCGCTCTCCAATAACAACAATCCTGCGATATTTCCTCAGCCCTGACGAGGGGCACGGGCCGGCTAGGTATCAGCTGCTTTGTCACGCATTGTGTCATAGCAGGCTAACTGAAGGTTTAACCACAAGTTGAACTTCGGAGTTTCAAAACAAGATTTTGGCTCCTATGTTATTTGGAGAGTTTATCAATGAAAGAACGCGCCAATAATTGGCTGTCTATTATGGAAGCCTGTTTGCTGGTTGCCCTGGGTGTGCAGATGATTAACGCTGCTGATCTGCTTGTGGGTGGCACGGCTGGGATAGGTTTAATTACCCTTAAAATCTTCTCTAATCTGACTTTTGGTCAGGTATTTTTTGTTATCAATCTGCCGTTTTATCTGATCTCCCTGAAATACCTAGGCCTTGGCTTTACGGTACGCACTTTTGTTGCGGTTTCTCTGTTATCAGGACTATCGGATCTGATTGAGCATAGCTTTGTGTTGGATATGGCTCATCCCCTGTTAGCCGCAATTTCAGGCGGTTTGTTGATCGGCTTTGGTTTAACTGTTTTGATGCGTAACAACGCTTCTATAGGCGGCACCTCTATTCTGGCAGTATTTTTGGAGCGTCAATATGGTTTAGCTGCTGCAAAAACTTTACTGGCAGCAGATATTGCTATTTTGACTACTGCGCTGTTTTTCTTTCCGCCGATGACTGTTCTGTATTCAATGGTGGCTTTTGTGGCAGTAAGCTCAGTATTAGGTCGTTACCGCCAGGCTAAACCTGATCTTGAGCCTAAATCGGAGCCTAAGTCCATGTCAGAATCTTCACTTGAGCATGAAAGTCTTAAGGTAAAGAAAGCGATGCCAGTTGCGACTCGATCTCTGGCTGATGCTTGATTTAGGTCAGGATAATTGGCCTATTTATAAGTGATGATGGGCGAATTGTTTTTTATTAGCATACTCTGTAATGGCGGTAAGGATAAGCACTCACACAAAAGTTTCTCTTTAGAAGATGGCTTCATGCCTTAGCCATTGGCCAAAATATATCGAAACACTTTTGTGTAAGTGTGTACAAAGCGGACCATATCATTCTAATTGCTCCAGGGAGGGGTTAAAAAATGTGTGCATGGATGCGTTCTGGGAAGTTATATCTACTCTTTTCGTTGTTATTCGCTTGTTCCACTGTTTTCTTGCCAGCTTTTGCGAACCAGAAGCTCATCACTTTGGTGGATAAAGCCTCTATAGACCTCGCTTCTATAGACCCCGCTTCTACGGATAGCATTTCATCTGGCAGTACCTCACCTAACCCATCAACCATCTTAAAAGCAGAAAACGGCCTGCAAACTCTGCTAATCAATGATCAGCCCCAGGCGGTTTATATTCAAGGGGATGACTTTTCAAAGCCTATTTTGTTAGTACTCCATGGTGGACCGGGTTTTGCGATGATGCCTCTGCTGCATCAAACAAATGCCGAGTTAGAAAAACACTTTATAGTAGTGAACTGGGATCAGCGGGGAGCCGGTTTATCGTTTGATATCTCTATCTCGGAAGAAAGTTTGTCTCTGGCCCAGTTGGTGGATGATGCCCATGTCTTAACCTCTGCGCTTAAGCAAACCTTTCAGCGAGATAAAATCTATCTCCTGGCACACTCCTTCGGCACTGTCATCGCCATGTATCTCTTGGAGCAGCAGCCTTCCGATTATTACGCCTATGCCGGAGTTGGGCAGATCGTGAGTGTTGTCGAAAATGAACAACTGAGCTATGACTTTGCTTTGGAACAGGCCCAGTCAAACGCTCATGTGCAGGCGATTAATGAATTAGTGGCCGTAGGGCGATCGAATGAGGATGGTGAATATCTGGATGATGCCGGTTATGAGGTTACTGCAAAATGGATGGCTTTTTTTGGCGGGGAGTTGGTAGGCAAAACCGATACGGGAACTATTGAAGAAACTATTCTGAGTCATCATCCTTATCTCAATCAGCAGAATAAATGGCTGCAGGGTTGGCAGCTATCACAAGCCTTGTTTTATGACGATCAGGTTTGGGAGTTTGATTTTAGAACAGATATTCCCAGTGTTGAGGTGCCGATCTATTTTCTGATGGGGAGATATGACCAGGCTGCACCTGTGACGCTGGTGACTGATTACTATCGACTGCTACACGCACCGGACAAGAGATTAACCTGGTTTGAGCATTCCGCACATTTTCCATTTTATGAGCAGTCTGACCTGTTTAACCGCACTTTGATTCAGCTGTTCCGACAGCATGTGTCATACTGATAAGCGTGTAGGCTGACTTATTAGCAGTGTTCAAACCTCCCTTGATCTATCTCAAATAATAATGCTTCCTATTTGTAGTGAATAGTCTATTATGCCTAAAAAATGTCCATGTTGAGGATACCTCATTGAATCGTAGGGAATTTTTACAGTTAAGTACTCTATCTGTGGTAGCTATGGCTCTACCACGATGGTCTTTGGCGCAGGTTGAGGGAGCCAACCCTTATCACTATCGTTTAACGGCCGAGCCCGCCGTAGCAGAGCTGGTGCCAGGTTATCAAACCGAGGTATTAGCTTTTAACGGTGAGATTCCAGCGCCTGTGATTCGTGCTCGTCAGGGCATGCCGGTGCGTATTGAATTTACCAATAAGCTGGACGAACCCACTACGATTCATTGGCATGGTCTGCGTATCCCTATTGAGATGGACGGCGTGCCTCTGTTAAGTCAGAAGCCTATTATGCCTGGTGAAACCTTTGTTTATGAGTTTACACCACCCGATGCGGGTACTTTCTGGTATCACCCTCATATGAATAGCACTCAGCAGCTGGGGCGTGGTTTGGTGGGGGCCATTATTGTCGACGAGGCCAAGCCGGTTGATTTTGATATTGATGAAGTGCTTATCCTGAAGCATTGGTATTTGGATAAGCAAGGGCAGTGGAAAACCCTGACCCGTCCTCGTTATGCGGCACGCATGGGAACGCCGGGAGAGTGGGGGACGGCCAATGGCGTGAACAATCCTTTACTGAGTTATCCCGCCGGGAGTCGGGTACGTCTTCGTATTGCCAATGTAGATAATACGATGACCTATGACCTGCATATGAAGGGTGTTGAGGCTCAGGTTATTGCGATTGATGGTAACGCTATTCAAGAATACTATCCGTTAGAGCAACACAAAATCGGTCCGGGTATGCGATTAGACCTGGGCTTTATCATGCCAGAAGAGGGTGCTGAGTTTACACTGGAATTTTTGCGGGGACGTTTTGGTTTTCCATTAGCCAGCTTTAAATCTGGAGCAAAGGACCCAGGGGTTAAAAATAACGGTCAGTTGCCTCAACTGCCATTAAATCCTATTCCAGTACCAGATCTGGCTAAGGCTGAGACCGTGAGCTTTGTCTTTGAATGGGAGGGAGCGATCAGTCCAACTGATGCTGCTGGCAATATCCATCCAACATTCTGGTTGATTAATCGCAGGGCTTGGGAAGGAATGAGTCCGGGAAATATTCCGGAACCTGTTGCAGATCTAAAATTGGGTAAAACGTATATCTTTGATCTAAGAAACAATACCCAGTACCACCATCCTATTCATTTGCATGGGCATACCTTCCTGGTTCTGGAGATGGACGGTAAGCCTGTGACACCATTCCACACGGATACAATACTTCTAGGCAAGAATGGCCGAGCCAAAGGGGCTTTTGTTGCAGATAATCCCGGTAGTTGGATGTATCACTGTCACGTTATTGAGCATATGAAGACAGGTTTAATGGGATACGTTAGAGTCAGTTAGTGTCGTGGTGCTTGGGCTGAACCACGAATAAAATACTGAGTTAAAGCAACATAGTTGGCTCTTTTTTATTGATTTTATAGAGATGAGAGTTAAAAACAGTTATCTTGTTTTTTCTGGATTATTTGCCATTAAGGTTGAGGTATGGAACGGGTAGCGCTGGGTCGTGTGTTGTTAAATGGTGGAGGCCTGCTGCTTTTGTCCACTGCTTTTGTAAACTGGGCTGAGATTATTGGTCTGGATAATGGCTACCTGGCTATTGGTGGTACAGTTGCCATGGTAATTGGTTATGGATTGGGTCGAAATGAGTTGTAGGGTTACGGTGTGTAAATTAATATAGCCCTTTGTTAATACCTACCGACTGGTTGTTGAATATAAGAAAAGATGATATGAGGCAGTCTATGATTTTTGACGAGGCTCTGCGTGAAGCCCGCCTGCTCGTGGTGGATGACGAAGAGATGAATATTCGCATAGTCACTGCTTCCCTTAAAAAAGCAGGTTGCTTTAATGTGTCTGCCTTGACCGATCCAAAGGAAGTGATCAATTGGTGCAGCGCTCATCCCGTCGATTTGTTGTTGCTGGATCTGAATATGCCTTCGCTTCACGGTCTTGAGCTGATGGCTATGATGCAGCGTGATCTTGAGCATCCACCCCAAGTGGTTGTGCTAACCGCTTTGACGTCAACTGAAGACAAAATGCAGGCACTGGAGTTAGGTGCTCTGGATTATCTGATGAAACCTTTTGATGTCAACGAATTGCTGTTAAGAGTCCGTAATAGCCTTCGCTTGGTGGCCTTATCGAAAGAGCTGAAAGATGAGCGTGACAATCTGCACCTGGAAGTGAAGCGCCAAACAGAACAGCTGGAAAACACCCAGTCAGAGATCTTATATCGCTTAGGCCGTGCCGCAGAATACCGTGATAATGAAACGGGTGCGCACGTTGTACGTATGAGTAAAAGCTGTGGTGCTCTGGCTTTAGCGGCGACGGGGGATAGTGAGTTTGCCAATCAGGTGCAGATGGCATCGCAGATGCACGATGTGGGCAAGATTGGTATCCCTGATGGCGTACTGTTGAAGCAGGGCAAGTTGAATGACCGGGAATGGGATATTATGCGCTCCCATGCACGTATCGGTTATGAGATTCTGAGCGATACGGATACACCTCTGATGCATATGGCTGCACAGATCGCATTAACCCATCATGAGCGTTGGGATGGTAAAGGTTATCCAAATGGCCTGAAGGGTGCTGATATCCCTCTGGAAAGCCGCATTGTTGCACTATGTGACGTTTATGATGCACTGCGTTCCGAGCGGCCCTATAAACAGCCCTGGAGTCAGGAAGATACTTGCAAGTTAATTAGTGAAGAGGCAGGTAACCACTTTGATCCAGAATTAACTGAGGTGTTCCTCAGTATTGTTGATAGTGTTGAAGGTATTCGTCAGCAACACCCTGATGAATTACCCAACGGTGAATCCCGCTTGGAATCTCTGCTGCACTATTAAATACCAAGAAGTAAATACCAAGAAGTAAATACCAAGAAGTAAACAGTCTACATCGATGCTTCAAAAGGGCGTCAACATCGTTTGGTTTCTGATAATGGAAAGCCCGGTTTAGCGAAAGTTAAACCGGGCTTTCTTTTTATTAAAGCAGGAAGCTGAGTTGAGATCTGTTACTATGGAAGGCTTAAGTTCATAAAGCTGTTAAGTTCCTGTAACCATTAAGTTTTGCCTAATGAATGCGCCTTTTAAACTGCGGCCTTATCAGCAAGAAGCCGTTGATGCCACTCTGAAACACTTCCGTAAGTCCGATGCTGCCGCTGTTATTGTCTTGCCTACTGGGGCCGGTAAAAGCTTGGTGATTGCCGAGTTAGCCCGTTTGGCTCGTCGTAAAATTCTTGTGCTGACACATGTAAAGGAGTTGGTGGAGCAGAATCATGCCAAGTATGAAAGCTATGGCTTAACCGGTGGGATTTTTTCTGCAGGCTTAAAGCGTAAGGAAAGCTATCATCAGGTCACCTTTGCCAGCGTACAGTCGGTTGCGGCTAATCTGGATCAGTTCAAGCATGAGTATTCATTGATCATTATTGATGAATGCCATCGGGTCAGTGGAGAAGAGACCAGTCAGTACCAGCGTATTATTGAACTATTACGTCAGCATAATCAGGCATTGAAAGTACTGGGCCTTACGGCAACCCCCTATCGTTTAGGTATGGGGTGGATCTATCGTTATCACTACAGAGGCTTTGTCCGTAGCGAGCAGGACAAGCCTTTTCAGCACTGCATCTATGAATTACCCCTAAGCTATATGATCAGCCGGGGTTATCTGACAAAACCCGATCTGGTTGATGCGGCAGTGGCGCAATATGATTTCTCTGCTTTAGAACAGAACCGCTTTGGCGAATATGCCGAGAAAGAAGTCAACCAGCTATTGAGCAAACACCAGCGGGTAACTCGTTCTATTATCGAGCAGGTGATGGAGTTGGCGGCGACACGTCAGGCGGTGATGATTTTTGCGGCGACTGTGGACCATGCCAAAGAAATTACAGGTTACCTGCCTGACTCACAAACCGCCTTAATTACCGGGGCGACCGATCTGAATGAGAGGGATTCCCTGATCCTGCGCTTCAAACAGCGCCAGCTCAAGTATCTGGTGAATGTATCGGTATTAACTACGGGTTTTGATGCGCCTCATGTGGATTTTATCGCTATTCTGCGCCCAACCCAGTCTGTTAGCCTTTATCAGCAGATTGTGGGACGAGGACTGCGTTTGGATGAGGGTAAACAAGATTGCCTGGTGATCGATTACGCCGGTAACAGCGTTAATTTGCATCATCCAGAAGTGGGGGAGAAGAAGCCCAACCCTGATAGCGAACCGGTGCAGGTCTTTTGTCCCGGTTGTGGTTTTGCCAATATCTTCTGGGGTAAAACCGATAGCCAGGGTAATGTGATTGAGCATTATGGTCGTCGTTGTCAGGGTTTGTTAGAGCCCTCTGAAGGAGAAGAATCGACAGAGCGCCCTGAGCAGTGCGACTACCGTTTTCGTTTTAAAGAGTGTCCCCATTGTGGCGCTGAGAACGATATTGCGGCCCGTAACTGTCACGAGTGTAAAAAAGCCATTATCGACCCGGATGATCAACTCCGTGATGCTCTGAAGCTGAAAGATGCCATGGTGATTCGTTGCGCGGGTATCACATTGAGTGTGAGTGAAAGCCAGAGTGACAGCAAAAATGGTAGTAAAAGTGAGGGCAAGCTAAGGATCACTTATCACGGTGAAGATGGTGAAGAACTGGTTGAGTCCTTTGATTTCAGTAAACCGGCTCAGCGCAAAGTGTTTAACAGGTTGTTTGGTCGACGTTTAGCGAATAGTCAGGCTCCGCAGGAGTTTAAGCGTTTGGAAGAGGTGCTCAGCGTACAGGCCTTACTGCCAGCGCCAGACTTTGTTGTTGCCCGTAAGCAGAAACATTACTGGCAGGTACAGGAACGTATCTTTGACTATCAGGGCAACTATCGTAAGGCGTATTAAGAGCCAGGCATTAGACATATCCTGTCGGTATCAGCGCCATCTGTTTGTAGCGCCATCGTATTTCCCTCATTAGCGCTTAGGTGTTTTGCTGAAATCTCTTAAACGGCCTGCGTTGAGACAGGCTTTTAAGCACAGCGCTGGCTGATTCCTTAAAAGGCAACAGATACAAGCTTTTCAGACTATGTTCGTCGGCTCTGATCTTGCGTGACAGACCATAACTGATACCCTCAGATTCGTGACCGTGAACCAGAGTGCCACCCCATCGGTCCCAGACAGCCAAAATGACGCCGTAATTTTTATCGAAGTGTTTCGGGTCGGTAGAGTGATGGATTTGATGCATGGCTGGCGAGATCAAAAACTTCTCCAGCTTTGGCCAGTAGGCAATATTAACGTGGCTATGACGCAGGTTTGAGCCAGTCAGATTAAACAAGAATGCAAAAATACTGGCTCCCCAAACGGTGACTAAATCGGCCTGAGGACCGAAGAAGAAGACAAAGCCGGCAATGCTGATCGCTTGTACGATGGCGGTGCGCAGGGAGAACAACACGCCTTCTACCGGATGGGCACGAAATACTGTCAGTGGCGTCATGGTACGAGCCGAGTGATGCACCTTATGGAAAGCCCACAGGGCCGGTACTTCATGCAGCAGCTTATGCAGGTAATAACGAAAGAAGTCATCCAGTAGTAAATAACACAGGGTAAAGAGTAGAGGGATAGAGCCTGTGGGCCAGTCACTGCCAAAAATTGGCCTATGGCCGATCACTTCATACAGGGTTTGAAATAGCCAGCTGGCCACTGTCATTTGAGTTAACAGTAGTGGGGCCAAAAACAGAAAGGTGAGCTTGTTAAGCAGCAACACCTGATAATCGGCTCGTGACGAAGGGGACCACCAGATCTCTTTTGCAAAACATCTCTGCCAACTTTCTTTTAGCGATTGTTTTTTACGCCAGTACAGCCAAGCCATGCCCAATGCAAAGCCTGACAACAGGTAGCCGATAAAGACCCGCTTTTTAGGGCTGGTAAAGGTTTCAGAAAGGTTTTGCAAAAAGTCTGTAAGGTATGTTTCTAACAAAACTAAGATCCTGATAGCAAAAAGCAGCCGCTATGTTGCCATAGGGGCTGCTTGAATTAGGGGCTGCTTGAATCGGAGACTGTTGTGAAAGACGATTAGTCGTTTTCAACCGCAACGCCAGAACTCAGCTTGTCAGCCAGGCCGCTCATATCTGACAGCACATCTTTGTTACGAGCTTTAACGCCAAACTCATCAATCATCAGCTGCTGAACTTTCAGCATATTCAGTTGGTATTGTTCGAAGTTCATGGAGTAAGACTGAATAAAATCATTGTTGCCATCAATACCGACCACCTGAGTACCGCCCAGCAGAATAGGGCCGAAACCGATCAGCTTATTCAGCTTATCTGCCGTTTCACCCAAATTGTTTTTACCGGTTTGCAGCGCCAGTGCGAAGCCTTTCAGCTCACCCCAGTGCTTAGCGTATGTACGGTATTCTTTGTCGATGTTGTCGTTATTGGCTTCGATCAGTTGGTGCAGCTTGCCCAGATCCTTGTAGGTAGAGCCCGCATACTTAAATACGGCTTCAGCGATTACTTTTTCCCAATTCTTTTCGATGATCTCTGCGTAACCTTTCAGCTGCAGGCGCTCCATGTTACTCAGCGCTTCACCATCGGCATCAGTGATCAGCTGACGACCGTCAACAAATGCTTGAGTGATGGTGTGCAGGTAGTTGGTCTTACCGCCTTTATCGAAGCCTGCTGCGTAGTAAGCGTGGGCGTAGGTCATCTCGTTGTACAGAGAGACTTTACCATCGTTGTTAGCATCGGCTTTGTTGAAGGCTTCAGGCTTCTGTTTAGCGATGTTATATACATCTTCCGCAGTCAGGCTCAGCGTGTTAGCCGGAGCACCGAAGTAACCGAATGCTTCATCCCAAACATGCTCTTTACCGGTGTATTTAGCACCGTCTTTGTAAGGCTTGTTGTTTGGCTTTTTGTCAGCATCTAGCTGCTCATCCAAATAGTTGTCTACGGCCTGATTGTAGAATACTGCACCCATTAGGAACTTGGAGATTAACTGGGTGTAATCGTAACCGGTCAGTGGATCAAAGCCTTTGTTTGCGGAGGAGGCTTTGTCGATCATAAAGCGAACCATTTCTGGTCCCTTCATGTTACCAGGCCATCCGGCAACCGTACCTTTATAGGTTTTACCTGCCAGATTCTTATCACCAGACAGTTTATCCACCTGATCTGGTGTGACCACGAAGCCGCTTTTAGATACCGGGGACAGAATGTCACGGCCAGAGTGCTTACCGTCGAAGTAGGTTAGCATTTTAGCTTTCAGCTGAGCGTTTGGCTCGCCGTTACCCTGCTTGGACAGAGTTTTCAGAGAGGTGTGCAGAACCTGACGGGCCGCCTGACCGGTATAGGCCACCGAGTCTTTAGCACTGCCATCATAATCTTTAACGGTTACGGGGAAGTTTGCGTAATCTTGAGCCGCAAAAGCGTTCATTGCGGATGCCAGAGCAACGGAAGTCACAATCAGTTTTAATTTCACAGTTAAGCCTCTCAATATAAAAAAGTGCTTATTAACAATCAGTTAACGACTGAAAATAAATTTATCACACGGTTAAGTATAAATCTATAGAGAAGCATTATCATTTGCATTATTAATTGATGGCGAAATAGAAAAAATAAGAGCAGACTGATCTGGTCATATGCAAGCAAGCCTTGAGTTTAGGTATGGGTGTACTGCAGGGGGCTATTTGAGGTGTAGGTTGAGGTATTAGTTGAGGTTGCTGGTGACGGTACTGATGTCAGGCCGGGCAGAAGCAGGGCCTCTGCCGCCTGGATCATTTATCAGTGCATAACAAATATCAGTGCTTAGCGTTTGTGTCTCGCACTCCAGAAGGGCTGATCCTGCCAGCGTCTCTGGAGTCCATACCACTCGTCGTAGTGCTGTCGGTAGGCTGTTTCAATGTTGTCCAATTGTTGGTTATAGTCTCTAAAGTCCGTGATCTGACCGGAAAACCACTTGTCAGCGTTCAGGGCTGCGTATAAGCCGGTATAAAGACCGTTGAAGATACCTTGCGAGCTCAGTGGGTCAAGACTCATCGCAGCGTCACCGGTGGCCAGCCACTGGTTTCCGTATTTGGTATCCAGAGTTGAGGTATGCGCAGCGTGATAACCGGACTCTTCAGTTGCCTGGAACTGGCAACGATCCAGTAATGCCGCTAACGATGCCTGCTTATAAGCATGTTGTATCAACCCCTCGGGATTGAGTGCCCACTGGGTAGCCGGTAGTCCGGTATCAGTAAAAAAGGCCAGAATTCGACGATCATCAGGAATAGGTGCGCTGTACCACCAGCCTTCCGGGCTGGCTTCAATATAGCTAAAACCGGCATCGGTGGATTGGGGGACTTCACGGCCAACCAGATAACCACAAACCAACTTATCGGTTGCTGTTCGTTTGGCTCCCAGTTTTCGGGCGATAGGGCAGGCACGCCCGGCGGCGTCAATCAGGAGCTTTGCAGTAACAGTGATTTCGTCATCCGCGGACTTTAACAACACATGCCAAACGTCATCCTGATATTTCACATCACTGACGGTATAGGGGGCTGTATAGTTGACTACCTTTGGCAACGGCGTGATTCCGTAGCCAGAAATCAAAACGGGCTCGATCCAGATGCCAGCCGTTACCATCCGGGTCGCGTAGGAAATCAGTTTCCTGAACACCGTCACTGCCCCAGATGGAACGGTTGCCATAGCAGGCCTGATGCCCTTGGCGCAGGAAGTCTTGCCATAGATCCATCTTAGTCAGCAAGCGACGCCCCGCAGGGCAGAGTGATTCACCGATACGAAAGGTCTGCTGATCACTGCGATCCACTAAAGCCACCCGGTAACGGGGGGCTAAAGTGATAGCAGCGCTGCAACCCGCAGGACCTGCACCGGCAATCAGCACATCAAAGTGCGCCGAGGGCCGGACAGGCCCTTCTTCTATGGGTGTTGCGTTTAAAGGCGCTGTCATGATCGTCTTCCAGGCCTACTTTCTGTCCAGGCGGTGGACTTTGTCGATCTGGCTGAGATCCGAGATGGATTCCATCAGCTCGTCAAGCAGGTCCAGGCCATGAGACAGAGGATGGCAAGCTTCATCTTCCTGATCCCCTCTGCGTTCTCCTATCGGTGGTGTAATCAGGGCATTTCGATCGGAAACCTGGACATAGGATGGGAAGCCTGAACTGTCTCTTGGTCCCTCGCGTACCTCAACAACACCCATCTGATCGAAATGCGCAATCATTTGATTGATCTGATAGGTATAGCTCTTGTCTGTATTGAGAGGATAATCCCAATCAGCCCGCTGACTGAACGCCTGCTTACGTTTTTCCAGTGGCTGACTTTCATCAATCACAACGTCGTAGGCTTCTTTGGTCATCACCTGGTTCGGCACACGTGCTGGCCAGAATGAAGGAATATAAGGATCAAATTCCTTGTCGTAACCAGAGCGACAGCTGGCGGTATCTGTTTGCCAAGGCACGGCCATCCAACGGGTGATACCACCGGGTAGTTGACCGGCTGATAATGGACCACTGGGCAGACTGAGCACATCCCCGTTTAACTGAGGGCCATAGTTAGGCTCTTTCCAATTCGCATGTTTTGGATGTTTAAAGCGAAATGCTGACATATACATACGGGAATCGCGCACCGGCCAGGTCATTTCACAGCCTGGGTGAAAGGCGTCAGCCAGACAGAAGTCCAGCGAGGCTTTATCCAGCATAGCGGCTTGTTCTGCCGGTTCGAGATTCTCCAGGTCAGTGATTGGAGCCGCATCTGGATCGTAATCATCAATAAAGTCACCGTTGGCCCACTGTTCCAGCATCGACATCTGGGTATCCGTCAGAACAGAGTGCTGACGCGGTGATACCGGTGGTAAGTTCATGGCGTCGCCATACAGGTACGGCCAGGGAATCGGGGATATGCCATCACGGTCATATTTCCTGAACTGTTGATACAGGGTGCGACGTAAGCCCCGATAGCTGGCATCCAGGCTGGACATACGTTTTAACCACTGTGGTTCTTCAAAGTTAAACGGTCCTTGCCAACCAAAGCTGGAGGCAAAACCGGCATTCACCCATTGCAGATCGGTCATACGCTGGAAGATAGGCAGAATATCTTTGGTGAATGATGGTCGGGCGGGGCAAGCTATCATCTTGTTTTGGATAGCAATGTCACGCATGAGATCCCACATGGTGCGTACAGATTTCAACTGAGGGCCATAGTTGGGTGGCGCAACGACAATCCAGGCCGGGTCAACGGTCAGATCGACACCCTCATAGTGGACTTTTGCGGTCACCGGACCATCTGAGGTATCGTCGTGCCAACCCTGATTATTACCAAACGTGATGGCAGGGGATTTGTCATAGGAAGCTGATTTGCCAAAGCCCCCCAGTACCAGCAGTCGGCCCTGTTCATCGGTACGTATTTCACCCAGATCCACAGGCTCTGGCATATCCATAAAATAATCGGTATTAAAACGGTAGTCGTCGCCGCTTTTGTTCAGCCCAGAAATACTGCGAGAACCAGGGTCTATTACCAAACTCCGACGATCTGAGATTAAAGCGTTGCGGCGCAGGCTGGGTGGCGCATCTTTAGCCTCAGGAATATCCAGAGCCAGCTGGAATTCGTACCAGGCTGATTTTTGGTTTGCCAGATGCACACTCCACTCTATATCTGCATCCGCAGCAGTCAGCTCTTTAATGATCTCGCCTTTTGCATTCAGACCGTAAATTCTGAAACGGGCCGCCTGGCGTTTTAATGCGCCCTGGCTATCACGGTAAAAACCTGGCGCCTCTGGGGCCGGGTTATCCACTTCGGGGCCAATAAAGAACTCGTCAGGACTGTTACCCACACGGGCAACGCCGATACCAGGGTAGATCGCCGCTTTAACGATACAGGTGTCTTGCGCAGGTGTTTGGAATTGTGCCGGACGAGGCTGGCCGGGTTCCTGATTGCTGATGCCATTGGCAGCATGGCGGGTCTCTGCACTGGCGGCATAAGTGATCTTGCGGGCTGCAGACAGACTGCCCAGAGGTTCATGTTCCGCCAGCGCATGCCAGGGATTAAAGGCCAGATTTTCACCGTACTCTGCCTGACCACGGGTAGTGATATCCTGAGGTGGCAATACCAGTGTCGCCAATTGTACCCAAGGGCCTTCCCAGCGCACGGTAGCTTGGTCAATAGGGTCGCCATCCTGCTGGAACTGCACCATAAAGCGATAACGGGCTTCCTTGCTGCGCAAGCGTCGCGTCAGATCAATCGCCAGATAGCTGGGGCTGTCAAAAGGTTCCCCGTCGACTTCTTGTTCCGGCTCCAGTTTGTATTTGACCGGACGGTTATGACCCAGTTTGTAAGGCAGGGCACTCCAGAATGTCGTGGTCAGCACACTGGCTTCTTTCTTTTCCATCTCGTCAAGGATGCGAGCGGTTGTTTCATGGGTTTTCAAGTAACTGTCGTAGTCTGCCTCTACCACACCCGCGCGGGTAAATTCGCACATCGCCTGGGCATCATCGACAAAGAAAACATCATTGTTTTGCAGAATAAAATCCTGGGTTGTGCCGTCGCCCAGCAGTTTTTCACCTTCAACACCAAACAGCTTAATCCCTATGCCCGAGGTTGCCTTTAAATCGGTGGCATTGGGGGCGGTATCACTGGAAAAACGCACCCAGACCGGATAACTGTCCTTCTGGCCAAAAACACCTACTTTGTACTCTGCAGGCAGGTCACTTTTGATCTGAAATTCACCATGAGCGACGCCATGGACTTTACGAAATACTGCACGTTTTGCCGGTTGTTCTCCCCGGGCAATACGCTTTTCCTGACCTGAAATAAACATCTCTTTAACGTCTTGTTCAGGATTATCTATACAGAACTGACAGCTGGGTGTGTTTTTATTGCTGTTATCAGACATCTGTGTGCTCCATCATTTCCTTGGATTGGGGTACAAGCTCATCATTGATGTGTATTCACTCAGATCACAAACTTGTCGGGTCGATTCTTAAAACGACTTTGAGTCTTTCAAATCATTACCCAATATAGAGCGCCTGACTGCGGCTTCAATTACGCAAAATTACATTGATATCTGTCAGGGGTAGGGCGGTTATTACATAGAATTACACATAACTATTGCGCCAGTCCGATGGTGAAAGCCCCGTCCAGCGTTTAAAGGCGCGACAAAATGCAGCCGCTTCAGAGAAGCCTGTCTTGTGGCTGATCTCACCGATATTCAGATGTTCGGCATCGAGTAGTTTTATGGCGTAATCTTTGCGCAGGTTCTCTTTAATTACTCTGAGTGAACTACCTTCGTCACTGAGCTTGCGGCGTAGGGTTCTGGGAGCCAGATGAAGCTGGGCGCTGATCTGATCCAGGTCTGGCATCTGGTCAAAATCGTATTGCTGCAGTATCAGACGGATACGGGTTTGCAGACTGTCATCCAGATCCGGGCGATGCAGAATATAAGCAGGAGATTCCTTAAGAAAATCTTTTAACTCGCTTTCGCTACGTACGATAGGCAGTTGCAGAAAACGGGGGTGTAGATAAAAACCACTGATGGCTTGGTTATGCTGAAGCTCGCCGGTAAACATCTCCCGGTAGACGTTTTCGTGAGGGGGAGCCGGGTAGTTAAAGTGGGTACTGGCGAAGGGGATCTGTTGACCCACTAACCAGCCGCCAAAACGTTGCCACATCAGCAGTAGAAATTCCTGCAGTAGGTGATTGGGGTCCTGGTTTTGGTCCTGAAGGTGCAGGCGGTAAAACAGTAATGGGCTGTTTTGATTGGATTGATCGTTGGTTGGATCATTAGCTTGAGTGCGAGTCTGACCGTCTGGTTTGGATGGCACTGTCGATGAGCGAGTAGAAGGGGGAGAAAATAGAGTCGAGCTATCATCCAGGCCCACATCAATGCCGTCATATACCGCAGCATAGAAACGCGCGCTCTGTTTTAACATACCACCCAGGGTTTTCGCCTGTTGAGCCAGTTCAGCCATCAGGGCAAAAACGCCGTTTTTACATCTCTGGTGAGCCAGTCCCATAAACTCATCCTGGGTACAGCGCCATACCGCTTTAATCAGTTGACTGAGCTGTTCCTCGGTAATCAATTTATCAGGCTGATTAAACCAATCCTCGGGAATATTGGCGGCTTCCAGCAGGTCTTTACGTTCAAAACCTTGCGTTTCTGCGCCGGTGATACAGGCTTGAATATAGTGATTGGCGATATGAGCCTTAGTCATCCTGCTTCCTTATCTCTTCTCTGTCTTGTTATTTTTATTCTGTCGGCGTTGCTAAGTGTTAACAGATTGCTCTGTTCTTCCCGCAAGTTGCTCAGCACCGAATCAGCCAGTGCTTCTCAAGATAGTACAGCACGACAAGCAACGTCTATCCCTCAACGTGACTTGGCCGTTCTGGTCAATTAAATCGACCCCGGTTGTCATTCGTGCTCTGTAAATAAAGCTTTTTAATGGCCTTAATGATCAGGTTGGTTTATTGCAGCCAAATTTTTACCGGGACCTGATCCACTAAAAATAAGAAGAGCAGGAATACATATGAGTCAGTATTTATCAGGTCAATCGGCTAGCGATGTAAAAGCAAACGATGAGGATTACCAGATCTTCCAAACCATGATTCAACGAGTATTGGAGCAGGAGATCGCGCCTAACTTTGAACACTGGGAAGAAGCCGGTCAGGTGCCCAGAAGTTTGTGGAATACCTTGGGTGAAGCCGGTCTGCTGGGCGTGGATATGCCGGAAGAGTACGGTGGTGCCAGTGCCAGCTTTGAGATCTGTCAGTTGGTGATTGAAGAGCTCTCCCGTCAGGGCTTCGGTGGTGTATGCGGAGGTTACAATATTCACGCCAATATCGTGATGCCTTATTTACTGCATATCGGTAACGAAAAACAGAAAGATTATTGGCTGCCCAAAATGATCGACGGCTCTGTGCTGGGGGCTATCGCAATGACTGAGCCCGGTGCGGGCAGTGACCTGGCTGCGATGCGTACCACGGCAGAGCGCACCGATTCCGGTTGGAAGATTAACGGCAGCAAGATCTTTATCACCAACGGTTTACTGGCAGATATGGTGATTGTCTGTGCGAAAACCGATCCTTCAGCCGGTGCTAAGGGCATTTCTCTGTTTTTAGTGGATACCAATACACCTGGGTTTTCCCGTGGTAAAGGCATCAAAAAAATTGGCCAGCACTCCAGTGATACCGCTGAACTGTTTTTTGATGATCTGCATGTACCTCATGACGCTCTGTTAGGCGAAGAGAATCTGGGCTTTGTCTATCTGATGCAAGAATTGCCCCGTGAGCGTTTGGGGGTGGCTTCTCAGGCCTTGGGTGCAATGGAAGGTGCACTGCAGTTGACTCTGAATTACGTGCAAGAACGTAAGGCCTTTAAACAGCGTATCGCTGATTTCCAAAATACCCGCTTTAAGCTGGCCGAGGTCAAAGCTCAGATGGAGCTGGGGCGTGCCTATTTTGATCAATGTATGGCCAAGTACTCTCGTGGTGAGATGACGGCCACCGATGCGGCTGTACTCAAATTGATGCTGAGCGAGATGCAGTGCCAAACCATCAATGAGTGTCTGCAGCTGTTTGGCGGTTATGGCTATACCACCGAATACCCGATCTCCCGTTTCTATGTCGATGCCCGTATCCAGACCATCTATGCCGGTACTTCCGAGATTATGAAGGAAGTGATCGCCCGGTCGTTGTTGGGGAAATAGGACTTTAAGACCATGCCCGATAAGTATCTTGATATCAGGGTAGGTTGGATAAGCGAAGCGCCATCCGACATTTTCTCAGGGACCTGATGATTGTCGGAAAGCACCTTTCGGCTTTTCCGGCCAACAACTTATCTGGTTTGGTATGACACCTTCCAATAGCACTGAGTACATAGGTGATTTAGACCGATTAGACCGAATAGGGGCCTGAGGTGATCCGATTCTCAGGTCTATTGAATGTAAGCGATTGGAATGTAAACGCTTGTATTGTAAACGGCTGGATTGTGACTGGCCGCCAGTAAAAAGTTTAGGAAGCAATATGACTCAAAATAATAACAACGCTATTCAGCTGAAAGATATCGTGATCCTTGATGGTGCCAGAACCGCTATTGGTGCCTTTGGTGGTTCGCTATCAGGCTTTACCCCTGCCGAGCTGGGCACCTTTGCAGCTAAAGAAGCTATCCGTCGATCTGGGATTGAGGCTGCAGAGATTGATCATGCAGTCTTTGGCCATATCATCACTACCTGTCCGCAGGACGTATATCTGTCCCGTCATATAGCGCTAAATGCTGGCCTGCCAGAAAGCTCAGCGGCGCTGAATGTAAATCGTCTATGTGGCTCGGCAGTGCAATCGTTGATCTCTGCGGCGCAACAGCTGGTGGCGGGAAATAGCCGAATCGCGCTGGCCGGTGGTGCTGAGTGTATGAGCCGGGGTGCGTATCTGTTGCCTAACATGCGTTTTGGACAACGTATGGGGGATGGGCAAGTGCTGGATATGACGCTGGATATTCTGAGTGATCCTTTTGATAGCGGTCATATGGGGATCACGGCAGAAAATATCGCCCAGCAGTACGGTTTTAGCCGTGATCAGATCGATGAGTACGCTTATCAAAGCCATCAACGTGCCGCACGGGCCATTAAAGAAGGCATGTGGCAATCCCAGGTTGTGCCCGTTGCTGTAAAGGGTGCAGGGAAGAGAAAGCGTGAGTTGGTGGAATTTAGTACGGATGAACATGTACGTGGGGATATCTCTACCGAGTCACTGTCAGGACTAAAACCCGCCTTTAAGAAAGAAGGTGTGGTCACGGCCGGTAACGCCTCGGGTATTAACGATGGCGCTGCAGCCATGGTGCTGACTACACAGCAGGAAGCGGAAAAACGCGGACTAACGCCAAAAGCCCGTTTTGTCAGTTACGCCTTTGCTGGGGTGAAACCGGATGTGATGGGCTTGGGACCGATTCCAGCCGTTGAGCAAGCGATGGCTCAGGCGGGTTTAAACGTCGCGGATATGGATGTGATTGAGTCCAATGAGGCCTTTGCTGCTCAGGCTATGGCGGTCTCTCAAACTTTGGGGTTTGATCCTGACATAGTGAATCCAAATGGCGGTGCGGTAGCCCATGGTCATCCTGTGGGGGCCACCGGTTCCATTATCACCCTTAAAGCCTTGTATGAACTGGAACGAATCCAGGGACGTTATGCGCTGGTCACCATGTGTATTGGTGGTGGTCAGGGTATCGCACTGATTCTGGAGCGGATGATTTAGAAGGGTTTACAAGGAATTTATACCATTCCCGAGAGGTTTCTTCATATCAGGTAGGTCGGATAAGCGTAGCGCCATCCGGCACTGAATCCGAGAAATTGGATGATTGTCGGAAGACGCCTTGCGGCTTTTCCAACCTACAACAACTTATCTGGTTTGGTATTAGAAAGAATAGGAGTGAAAATGATGACTACTCAAGATGCCAAAGCTGTTCAGAAGGACAAAACTGCTCAGGATATCACCAGGGTGGCAGTAATCGGTGCCGGAGTGATGGGGGCGGGGATTGCGGCACAGGCTGCTAATAGCGGGGCACACGTACTGCTATTGGATCGTTTGCCTGATGATCTGCCGGTTGACTCTGGTCATGGGGCAGGTAACAAAACCGCGCGTAATAGTATTGCTCAAGGGGCTATTGATCGTTTTATCCGTGCTGGTTCCTCCGGTGGTTTGATGCATCCCTCGGTTGCGGATCGTATCGAGGTGGGCAATACCGAAGACGATTTCGCTAAACTGGCGGATTATGACTGGATTGTTGAAGTGATTATCGAAGATCTGGCCATTAAGCAGGATCTTTATAAACGTATCGAAGCGGTTCGAGCCCCCCATGCCATTGTTTCATCCAATACCTCGACAATCCCATTAGAGAAGTTGGTTGAGGGCTTATCTGAAGCGTTTTGTCAGCACTTTGTCGTAACTCATTTCTTTAATCCACCCCGTTATATGCGCTTGGTGGAGATTGTATCCGGCGAACAGACGCTGTCTGAAGTACAGCAACGGATCACTCGTTTTAATGATATTAAGATGGGTAAAACCGTTATTCAGTGTAAAGACCGTCCTGGCTTTATCGCTAACCGTCTGGGTGTTTACTGGATGCAGGTCGCATTACAGGAAGCGATTGCACTGGGTTTAACGGTAGAAGAAGCCGATCAGGTGATGCAGCTGTGCGGTTTCCCAAAAACCGGCATTTTTGGTTTATGGGATCTATGCGGTATTGATCTGATGCCTAAAGTGACCGCCAGTTTGGCTTCTTTGCTGTCTGACACTGATGATTTTGCCCATTACGCCGAAACCGTGCCTGTTATTCAGGGTATGGTCGAGAAAGGTTATTTTGGCCGTAAGGGCAGAGTGCTGCAGGGATTCTATCGTCAGCATAAAAACGAAGCCGGTGAGAAGATCCGTGAGGTACTGGATCTGGATACCTTGGAATACCGGGCACCGATCAAATCCAATCTGGCGGTTGGCTCCGTGAAAGCCGGTGATATTAATGGCCTGCTAAATTGCACGGTATCAAGTTCTGTAAGTGGCCCTGTTTCTGCTTCTGTCTCCGCTAAAGCTACTTGTGTAGATGCTGGCGAAGACGGAGCCGAATCACAAAACAGTTCTGATCTGGATAAAGGTGCTATTTATGCCTGGAAAGTGCTGTCGCGGATGTTGCACTACGCCAGCCAGCTGGTGCCTGAAGTGGCCGAAGATACTCAGTCCGTCGATAGCGCTATGAAGTTGGGTTACAACTGGCGCTTTGGCCCATTTGAGTTGATTCAGCGTATTGGCGTGGAGCACTTCTGTCAGCGTCTGCAAGCCGATGGTATCGAGTCTGCTGAGCTGTTATCGCAACTGGATCAGGCTTCACAAACCGCGAAACCTGAAGGCGTATTGCACTTAAGCGACCTATCGGATGATGCACTGGTGCAACGCTTCTCCCGCTGTGCTCTATGGCGTATGCCGTCTTTGTCATCTTCTCCAGCTATGCCATCTGAGACAGATAGCTCCTCAGCAAATAGCGACAAAAACTCCGGTTCTGAATCTCAGTCGAGCACCAGTAAAAGAAGTGAGATCAGCGCAATCACCGAAAGCAATGTCTGGTGTCTGCAACTGACCGATAGAGTTAACCCTCTGAATAGCACCTTGCTCAATGAACTGGAGCAGGCACTGCAACTGGCTATTCAATACAACAAAGCTCTGGTGATCTATAGCGACGGTAATATCTTTGCCGCAGGGGCAGATCTAAAAGAGTTCCTTGAACTGACTGAGCAAAGCGATGGAATTGATGGTTTTGTTCGTAGAGGTCAGCAGATTTTCCAGGCTATAGAACAAGCTCCTGTTCCTGTCGTAGCTGCAGTGGCGGGCAAAGCGCTAGGTGGCGGTCTGGAGCTGGTGCTGCATTGCCATGCTGTTCAAGCCTACGCAGAAACTCAGGTTGGTCTGGTGGAAAATCTGGTCGGAATCGTACCGGGCTGGGGTGGCTGCAAGCAGTTGTTGGCGCGTTCTGCACAGCGCTTTGGTGCAGATAAGGCGATTGAGCATAGCTTTAGGCTCATTCAGGGGGCTAAGGTCACTGCATCAGCCCTAGAGGCACAACAGCTGGCTATCTTCCGTGAAACGGACGCTATCAGCATGAATCGTGATCGTTTGTTGTTTGATGCCGTTAGTCAAGCCGAGCAGCTCTGGCAAAGCTATCAAGCGTACCGGTCTTCCAGTGAGTTAAACCAAAGCCAACCTGAACTAATCGCGCAAGATATTCCTGTATCAACTGAGGGTTACCAAGGCGAACTGGAAAGCGCTTTGCTTGATTTGCTTAACCTAGCAGCCAAGCCAGATTGGTACGAGAATTTTTACGATTGGGAACGAGAGTGCAATTTGACCCTGATACAGAACCTAAAGGCAAAAGCCCGTATAGAGCACTTTTTAGCTTCAGGCAAACCCTTAAGCAACTGATTGCCCTTAATACAAACGAATGCCATTTTCGACAATGTCCTTGATGTCTGAGCAGGTTAGATAAGCGAAGCGCCAGCCAATATGGGTTTTGACACCGGGTGATTGTCGGAAGGCGCCTTGCGGCTTTTCCAACCTACAGCAGTGCCGCTGTTTAGGGTTATTAAGCGACTCAAGATAATTAAACACAATGGTTTAATCTCGCAAAAGCGATGGCCGTTTGGATCAAAAAAGATGACCCCTTCGGCCATTGTTTGAACATTCAACACGTTATTAACTGGTGCTGACTCTATGACAAGGGGTCATGACGCCTTACTAAATGAAAAATAAAAACAAGAAGTAACAAGTAAGAGGTGTGTGACAATGCTAATGGATAACTTAGCAGCAAATACTCAGCGGGCGATCCAACGGGCAACCCGCAATACCATCGGTGATGCCTTTCGCCGGGCAGCAAATAAGTTCAATGATAAAGTTGCGTTGCACTATGGCGAGCGCCAATGGCGTTATGATCAGCTGGATCTTGCGGTTAATCGTGTCGCGAACCATCTGATTGCATCCGGGCTGGAAAAAGGTGACCGGGTGGCAGCCTGCGGCAAAAACTCCGATGCTTACCTGATTCTATGGCTGGCCTGTGCCAAGGCGGGTTTGATCCATGTACCCGTTAACTTTGCCCTGGTAAAAGAGGAGCTGATCTATATTCTGAATCAGTCCGGTGCCAGGGCTCTGTTTTCAGATCCCAGCCTGAAGACGCATGTGGATGACGTGTATGAACAGGTAGGAATCAGTATTCACGGCACCTTGCACGGTGCAGACTCAACGCTTGCTGAAACCGCTCAGGAAACACAGGATATTCTGACCATCGCTTTAGCGGATGGCGACAGCCGGGAGCCTGATCTGCAACTGGATGAGTCGGATGTGGTGCAGATTCTCTATACATCCGGTACAACTTCCCACCCTAAAGGGGCGATGCATACTCATCGATCCTTTATCAGTGAATACACCAGTTGCATCAACCATCTGGATATTCAACGCAATGATCGCACCTTAGCGGCCTTGCCTCTCTATCACTCGGCTCAGATGCATGTTTTCACCATGCCTGCACTGTTGAATGGTGGTTTTACCTATCTGATCGATACCCCAACACCGGACAGCATTTTACATTTGCTGAAAGCACATCAACTGAATGCTTTCTTTGCGCCACCGACGGTCTGGATCGCCCTGCTACGTCATCAGGATTTTGTTGATGCCGAGCTGCAACATCTGGAGAAAATCTACTACGGTGCGTCCATTATGCCGGAGCCGATTGTCCATGAATTGGGTGAACGTCTGCCAAAATCCGGTCTGTATAACTGCTACGGTCAAAGCGAGATTGCGCCATTAGCGACAGTGCTGCGCCCGGAAGAACATGAGGCACGCCCCAGCTCCTGTGGTAAACCTGTTGCCACCGTACATACCCGTATTGTTGATCCCGCTACCGGGGAGGAATGCAAACCCGGTGAGCACGGCGAGCTGGTGCATCAGTCGCCTCATTTGTTAGTGGGTTACTGGGATAAACCAGCAGAAACGGAAGAGGCTTTTGCCGGTGGTTGGTTCCACTCTGGTGATCTGGGTTATCAGGATGAAGAGGGCTTTATCTATATTGTGGATCGCATCAAGGATGTGGTGAATACCGGCGGTGTACTGGTCGCCAGTCGTGATGTGGAAGAAGCGCTTTATACCCACCCATCTATTGCCGAAGTCGCGGTGATTGGTGTACCGGATGATAAATGGATTGAGGCGATTGCCGCCGTTGTCGTGCTTAAACCGGATCAGGAGCAGGATGCTCAGGGACTGATCCGCCACGCGAAAGAGCATCTGGCGGCCTTTAAGGTGCCAAAAAAGGTGCTGTTTGTGGATCAGTTACCCAAGAATACCGCAGGCAAGCTGCTAAAACGTAATCTGCGTGAGCAGTTTGCTGAAAGCGCCTGATCGATTTTTTTCAAGCACGCTGGACGTTTAACGTCAAAAAGTACTCAACAAGAGTACCTATCAAGAGTGCCTATAACAATCATAACTCGATGGACTGGTCTGCTGCCGGGCAGACCACGGGGCCGGGTTTCCGGTCCTGAGTTTTCTCTATTGAAATAGCTGTTTTATGGCTGTGAAAAACATACATAGACAGAAAGCAACACAACCGATACAACTGATACAAAAACAACAACAAGGGAAGCATTATGCTGAAACACACAATGAGCCAATCCACCGTTTCTCAAGATAAAAACAGTTCCAAGAATCACAAACGCTCGCTGTTGAAAAAAACACTGGCAGGTGCCGTACTGTCTGCAATAGCAGTCAGTGGAGCCCATGCTAAAGGGATCTCAGACAATGAGATCCGTATCGGCTATATCGCCGATATGTCTGGCACCTATAGCCCGCTGGCAGGTCCCAATGGCTTAGAAGCGGCCAAGATGGCCATTGAAGATATGGGCGGTGCCATTAATGGTAAGAAGATCACTATTGTGGCGGCAGATGATCAGAACAAACCGGATATTGGTGCCAATAAGGTGCGCCAGTGGATAGATACCGACAATATCGATCTGGTTGCCGGTATGGTGTCTTCAGCCGTTACCATCGCTGTAAACAAGGTGGTGGAGTCCAAGAATAAGCTATCCATCGTATCGGGTTCCGCATCTTCATCTATCACCAACCAATACTGTACACCCAACTCTGTGCACTATGTGTATGACACCTATGCCCTGGCTCATGGCACCGGTGAAGCGGTCGTAAAAGAGGGTGGGGATACCTGGTTCTTCCTGACGGCAGATTATGCTTTCGGTCATGCGATGGAAGGTGATGTCTCCAGCGTTGTGAAAAGCAACGGCGGTAAGGTGGTTGGCGGCGTACGTCACCCGCTGGCAACCAGTGATTTCTCCTCCTTTATCCTGCAGGCACAAGCCTCTGGTGCAAAAATTGTTGGCTTGGCTAACGCTGGCGGCGATACCGTAAACGCCCTGAAGACCGCAAAAGAGTTTGGTGTTGTGGCCTCAGGTCAGAAACTGGCTGGTCTGCTGGTCTTCCTGCATGACGTGAAAAGCTTAGGTCTGGAGACGACTCAAGGCCTGCAGTTGACCACAGGCTTCTACTGGGATCGCACCAAAGATACCCGTGACTGGTCACAACGTTTCCAGAAACGTACCGGTGTAATGCCATCCATGGTACATGCAGGGATCTACTCTTCGACCATGCATTATCTGAATGCGGTTAAAGCCACAGGTAGTGATGATTCTCAGGCGGTGATGGCTGAGATGAAGAAAACCCCAATCAACGACTTCTTCGCTACCAATGGCCGTATCCGTGATGACGGTCGTATGATCCATGATATGTACCTGGCGGAAGTGAAGAAACCATCCGAGTCTAAAAATGACTGGGATCTGTTGAAAATTTTGCGCACGATTCCGGCCGATAAGGCCTTCCGACCTCTGTCTGAGTCTAAGTGCAAACTGGTAGCAGGTAACTAATCCCTAACTGCTCAAATTCTGAAGTCCACTCATGATTATCAGTCTTGATAATCCAGCCCTGTTGCTCTTGCTTGCAACAGGGCTTTTTTTAACTTCCCGGACATCAGGACTAAACCGGCAGGTTTTGCTCCAGTTTGGCTAAGAACTCCCGGCTACTATCCCGAAAAGCTTCTTTTTGCCGATCACTCATTCGATCCAGGTTCTTATAGGGTAGCGCCAGGCGAGGATTGGGTTTTAACAGATAGCGGTTACGATCCAGAAAATCCCAATACAGATAGTTAAACGGGCAGGCGTTTTCGCCGGTTTTCTCTTTCACATTGTATTGGCAGTGGCGGCAGTAATCGGACATACGATTGATATAGCTGCCACCGGCAGCATAAGGTTTACTGGCCAACATACCGCCATCGGCAAACAGCGTCATGCCGCTGACGTTGGGCAGTTCAACCTATTCGTAGGCATCGGCATAAACTTCCAGAAACCAGCGACTCACCTCACTGGGATTAATACCGGCCAGTAGTGAAAAGTTGCCCAGTACCATCAAACGCTGAATATGATGGGCATATGCATTATCACGGGTATTGTTTACACACTCGGACAGGCAGTGCATCTTGGTTTCACCATGCCAGTAAAAATCGGGCAGATGACGGGTGGCATGCAGAGTATTGAGTTTGGCGTAATCGGGCATTTTCAGCCAGTAGATCCCGCGCACATATTCACGCCAGCCCAGTACCTGGCGGATAAAACCTTCTGCCGCATTCAGAGGGATAGCGCCTTTTCTGTAAGCGGTTTCGGCCTGTTGTATCACCTGTAACGGCGTCAGTAAGCCGATATTCAGATACAAGCCCAGATGGGAATGAAATAACCAGGGTTGGTTGGTTTTCATCGCATCCTGATAGTCACCAAACAGTCCCAAACGTTGTTCAATGAAAGTGCTTAATACTTTTTCAGCCTGTGTTTGATCAATGCCATAACTAAAGCCCTGTGTAGAGCCAAAGTTATGGGGGAAATGTTGATCCACCAAAGCCATCACCTCTTGGGTAATCGTATCGGGTTTAAACTGGCAGGGTTCTGGTGGTTGAATATCATCCGGCAGCGATTTGCGGTTTTGACTGTCGTAATTCCACTGACCACCGACAGGTTGCTTACCCTCCATCAGAATGCTATATCGCTTGCGCATCTCCCGGTAGAAAAACTCCATACGCAGCTGTTTTTTACCCTCAGCCCAATGGGCAAACGCTTGCTGAGTACAGAGAAAGCGATCATCTTCACGGATTTCCAGAGGCATAGTAAGTTGCTGTTGTAACGTTTTTAACTCAGCAAGTACGCGCCATTCTCCGGGATGAGTAACCACCACCCGGCTGTATGTGTTTTCCTGAAGCGCACAGTGTACCGCTTCGGTGAAACTGGTCAGGGCATCATCCAGGGTAAAGTAGCGGACGCTAAACCCCCAGTCTTGCAGCGCCCTGGAGAAATGGCGCATAGCAGAAAGTACAAAGACCAGCTTCTTCTTATGATGACGCACACACTGAGTTTCCTGCTTTAACTCACACATCAGTAGGGTATCGCCGGGTTGATAATCTCTCAGGCTGGAGAGACTGGTAGAAAGCTGATCGCCAAGAATTAAGCGCAGTACGGACATAGGCTCACCGGATAGTTATCGATACCTTAATTACGTATCTGATACTGGCTTGGTTCATTACAGCTATGAAGATGTAGTCGATTACTTTTACAATGATCAGTAAAATATTTATCAGGGACCGTTATGAAAAAACTCCATCTTATTCGCCATGCCAAATCCAGCTGGGCCGATGACTCTCTGTCTGACAAACAGCGGCCACTGAATAAACGTGGGCAAAAGTCCTGCGGTCTGATGGCAAAACCGATATTGAATGCGGGCTGTAAGTTTGAAAATGTCTTTTGCAGCTCGGCAGTGCGCACCCAGCTAACCATCGATCTGATCAGTAAAAACTTGCCTAAGCACCCGTTTGAATGGCAGTTGGATGATGATCTCTACACCTTTGATAGGGACGATCTGCTGGCCTGGTGTCATAAGCGGGATAACAGCATGCAAGAAGTGGTGATCATCGGACATAACCCCGCGCTCACCGATCTGTGCAACTACCTGAGTACCAGTACGGTCGATAATATGCCCACCTGCGCTTATGCCCAGTTAAGCTTTGAGGGTGAGCATTGGCAGGATCTGGCCGAAGGCTCAATGGAGCTAATGGTACTGCTAAAGCCAAAAATGCTGAAAAGCTAAGGGCTTTCATCCCGCCAACGATCTTGGGAACACCGATTCTATCCCTTATTGGAAAGAGGGCTCTGCTCTGGAAAGAGAAAGACCGCTCTCTTCTTGTGGTTTATAAAAGTTCTCATCAAATGCGAGGCTGCCCCACATCGCGTTTGCATGGGCACGGGTTACAATGGAAGCATCAACCTGATGAGGGGTCAAACGATGTGTCAGATTATCATACCGATACGTGGATATACCTTGCCCTGGTTGTAATACAACAACCTGATTATCGGATGTCAGCCAGCCAAAGTTCTTATCACGTTGCATCAGTGCCCTCTGTTTTTCGGGAGGCACACTCCGGGTTAAGTCGTGGCCGATCATTGGATTCTGACTACTGATGCCCGCAAGCGACAAAAGCGTAGGGGCAAGATCGATCTGACTGACCAGACGATCATCTTTACGCGCTTCAATACCGCCGCCAAAAATAATGGCCGGAATATGAAAATAGTCGATAGGTATGGGCTGAGTGCCATGGGTACGGGCATCATGATCAGCGACAACAACAAAGACTGTATTATCCCAATATGATGATTGCTTTGCTTTTTCAACGAACTGGCCCAGCGCATAATCGGCGTACTTCACCGCATTTTCGACCGTCTGTTTCGGTTCATTATAAGGGGTGATCACGCCATCCGGGTATTCGAATGGGCTATGGTTAGATGAGCTGAATACCAAGCTAAAGAAGGGTTTACCCTCCTGAGTCAACTGAGTGAACTGCTCGTCGGCTTTATTAAACAGGTCTTCGTCTGAAGCGCCCCATGAGCCAACAAACTTGGGGTTTGAGAAGGTCGGGAAGTCCTGCATATCCTCAAAGCCATTGCCTAAAAAAAATGACTTCATATTATCGAAGTGACTCTCACCACCGTAGATAAACTGAGTATGATAACTGCGGTCTGCCAGCAATCTGGCTACGGTAAAAAAGTTATTTTGACTTTTACCCAGCTTTACTACAGATCGGGCCGGTGTGGGTGAAAATCCCGTTGTAACGGCCTCAATACCCCGTACAGAACGAGTCCCCGTCGCATACATACGGGTAAAGGCCCAGCCTTCATCCATGAGCTGATCCATATTGGGGGAGAGATCAATACCTCCCAGGCTACTCACATAACGGGCACCATGACTCTCCATTAAAAGAATCACAATATTTTTCGAGGTTCCCTGATAGGTCGCATCATGCTGAGCCAGTGTAGGGCTGGTTTTACTCACAAACGTTGTTGGTTTGACATTCATTGAGGCCTGGATTTCATCAATAACCTGCTGCTTACCCATCTTTGGATAATACTTAAAAGCATTGGCTTCAGCGCCCATTTGCTTAGCGGCAAAGAGTACCGAATAGGCTGAGTTCAACACCAGATCATTCATCAAAGGATCGCTGGAAAAAGACACCATAGCAGGGTTCATCGGTCGATGGCCCAAAGATGAGCGGGCACCCAGCACTCCAATAAAGACGATCAGAACAGCGATCACAGGGCGCCAATACCACTTTGGATAGTACAAATCTTCAACCAGGTTCTTTGTCCATTTCCACCCCAGAACAAGCGTCAGAATACTCGCCAGCAGGCTGATAAACAGTTCCAGTTTATAGCCGGACCACAGCATCCCAAAAACCTCTTGCGGATAAACAAGATATTCAATGAATAAACGGTTGGGACGCAGGTCATACTCCTGAATAAAAGGAGGGGTCGCCACTTCCATATACACGGCAAATAACAACCCGACAGTCATCCAAAGACGCAGCACTATATTCCAGAGTTGTCCCGTTTTATGTGGGCCTGAAATCAGGCAGGATAAAAAAGCAGGTAAGATAAACAGAAAGCAAATCGAGGCGATATCCACGCGTAAGCCACTGGCAAAAACACGCAGCCAGCCATCGGCATCTGTCACGCGATCAAAGTGCCATACTGCAAGTCCTAAACGAGACAGTGTGAAAATACTTAATAGTGCAATAGAGGCCCAAAGGACAGGATAGAGAGGGCCAAAAAATCTCTTTAGTTTATGCAAAGCAGATACCCAATGCGATTTATGATATGTGTTTCAGGTTTGATCTGCCGCTGACCCATGGCAAAAGGGGTGGCGACATGCTTTAAGTACCCGAACATAAATATTCCGATATTTTCCGGCCGAAGCGGCCGGAAAATACGGGCTTTATACGGGGAAAAGTACTGTGTATTAATAGCCATTGGGGGTGAAAATTTTGTCAAATAAATGCAATAAAATCAGAAAAACTGAGTATTGGGGGCTGGTATCTGTGATCGGTTGGCTTGTGGTTAGAGGGTTAGAGGGTTAGAGGGTAATCAAGTGCAGTACAGTGCCTGACTGTAGGGTTAGCTTCAATTGAGTCACTATAAGTTTTGATAGCCTAAAGGGCTTAACAGCCGAACAGATTGATTCAACAAAGCTATTGAATAGCAATGGCTCGGAAACTAAAGTGTTTTATCTGTGTATTAACGTTGCAGATACCGAAGATAATACCAAACAATATAAGCTGTTGTAGGTCGGAAAAGCCGCAAGGCGCCTTCCGACAATCATCCGGTATCTGAGTCAGTCGGATGGCGCTTCGCTTATCCAACCGACTCTAATATCAAGAAACTTATCGGGAATGGTATCATCGATTCATCGGTGCAGTTGCATTTCAAGGAATAGATTGATGGAAAATGAATCAGGTGTTATTGATGCGGTTACTTTGCGTCGCAAAAGTGTTGAACGTTATGTAAGGCGACTGTTTGATAATGTAGGCTTAGAACAGACGCAACCCTTAATTCAAAACCTTTGTGAACAACTGCTGCAAACACCAAGGGATCTGTCTGCTCTGATTCAGGAAGAAATCAAGCCACCAGAAGACATCATGGAGCGTCTGGAGCAGGAAGAGGCATTACTTTCGCGCCCCAGAGCGCTTTACTTCCCCTTACAAACCGAGCTGAAGGGGGGGAGTAAAAAGAATAAAAAAAATAAGAGTCAGCAGCTAACCTATCTGATTTTTAACCAAGCACCCAATTTCACTGTACCGGAAGAGCTGGCGTCATTTCGTCAGCAGAACTGGGAAAATACACAGAATTTAGACGCCATTAGTGTAGCTGAGTTGGCCGCTATTAAAGCGCTGCCCATACAGGCGAAGCCGGAGTTAATGGTCTGGCAGGGCCCTGCGTTAAAAGTGAGTGACGATTTTCATCAAGGCGTTAAAAAGCTGTTTGGTGTTGGTGTTGATAATAGCCTTAAGTCGTTGAAACCGAATACATTAAACGAGAATGCTTCAGAAGGCAGTGCGTTAAAGAATACGATACACACACAGCGCCACAGTATCAGTAAAGCCTTTACTGACTATCTCAACCGGGAAGGGGTTCAAGGGTTTCGCCAAGGTATCTGGATGCCGCTGACGAAAAAGGCGATCAGTAATTTTTTTCACTATGAAGAGACAGGGGCTTTAATACCGGCAGCCAAGCCAATTGGTGTTAAGAGCCATAGCGCTAAGAATAATAGTACTAAGAGCAGTGGCGACGATAATAAGCACCCTGATTATTGTCAGCTGGATAAAGATGACCGGGTGTTTGCCCGCTTTGAGATTGACAATATATACCTCGATCGATTCTCCGTCGGAGTGAACAGCGTGGTGGTTGCACTACGCTTTTTACAACTGGATATTGTCGCACCAGACAATTTCTTAAAGGGCGAGGTGCCACTTTGTCTGGAGGATATCCGGGAGCTGAACTACATTCTTGCGGATAAGGAGCGGGGCAAACGGGAATCAGCCCAGTTGTGTTATCCCTATCTGGCGGATATCAGCGCCTCTTCAGCACCCTATCTGGAAAGAGTGTGTGATGGCCTTAAAAAGGAAGGTGTGGCAACGAATACCCAACATCTTGAGCAATGCCTGGGAAAAAGTTATGCCTTCGGTCTGGAGAGAGATGAGTCGTTTACCTTAACCGAACTGCTGGAATGCCTGCTGCCAGGTAATGAGGCGCTTCATAGCAGCTTTGCCCGTCCTTTAATCTACACCATGATGTTAAGCGGTAAGGACCATAGGCTGACCAAACATAGCCGGAATAATGATTACCTGAAGCGTTTATTGTGCCAAATGGCTCATCTGCATAATCAGGGTTATGTTGGAGTAAACCATAGTAGCTACACTCACTGGGGCGACAGTGATATAGAGCATTATGCGGCCAGGGAAGGCGGTGTGGTGCTGATTAATCCGAATATCTCTTCTCAGCCGGATCGGGACTTTCATGAAGGATTTATGACGGACAAGGGGCGTCAGGTTTATCTGAATATCCTGTTGCTGGCCTATATGCAGTACAGCTTTTTGCACGGCGTAGATCAAACATTGGAGCTGAGTGAAGGTGATCTATCCTCTGATCAGCGCTTCCATAGTTTGAAAGAGCTACAGCAATATCTGATTGAATTCCGGGTGAACGACATCTTTACCGATGTCAGTATTCTGGATATCCATAACCAAAGCTATAAGGCCTGGGAAAAACACTTCTCTTTGAAGGCACTAATAGAACAGTTGGAAAAAGATATGTCGGATACCCGGACTTTGCTGGAAATCAATATTCAGGAACGGGAAATCACGGCACAAAAGGCCCAGCAGAAAAGAGAAAAAGAGCACGACAGAAACGTTAAAAATATCGCTACGGTCGGCACGGGGATTATCTTTCTGTCCGGGGTGTTTGGCACCAACTTTAAAGAGATGACCGACCCCGCCGTGGAACTCTGGAGTCTGGACTGGCACTGGGCGGTATTAGGTGTAGTGATAGGGGTTGTGACCTGGTTCCTGCATTATGTGAATAAACCCAAAGACCCGGCTGAACAGGGCTTAAGGCGATCCAGAACCGCCTTAAAGGCAATAGCGGCTTTGGTAAGCATCACTTTAATTCTGTTTGGGGGTTTAGGAGGGCTTTTTTATCAACCTGAGCCGTCAGATATCGAGCCCGTTAACCAAACGGTTGAATCCTGTCCTGCAACGATCATCGTAAACGAGCAAGCATTGTTACAGGGCCAGGACGGCAACTGATACTGAAATCAAGAGGCTTATCGGGAAGGGGGGAATACCTTAGCCCAATAAGCTTCTTGATATCAGAGTAGACTGGATCAGCAAAGCGCCATCCGGCACTTGCTCCGCTATCCGGTCGCTGTCGGAAGACGCTTTGCGGCATTTCCGGCTCAGTCCGTCTGTATTAGCCATATCAATGACTAAAAATAGAACCCGTTTCCATCTGTTGTGCCCAATCAGACAGCTGCTCAAAAAGCTGCGTGTGTTCAAAGTCTTCAATCTGATAGGCCAGACGCAGCGCTGATTCCAAACCGCGACCGTCCAGGCGATACATTCCTACCTCCTGCTGGTTCATCACCATCGCCATAAACCGGGTCAGATCGTGTCCCGCGCACACCTGGAAAGGGTCGGCCTCTCTTTCCCTGTACTCTTCAAGCCTCTGCTCCAGCGCCTGTTGCTGAATACGGGCGCTTTTGCTGATACTCAGTAAAGCAGGAATAACCCTGGAGCGATCAAAATCAATTTTCAGATTGTTAATCGTGGTGAAACGCCTGAAATCAAGCTCTTTAAAGCTCAAAAACAGATTTTCATCGTCATTGATCCAACGCAGCAGGCCGATCTCGTAGCACACCTCTAACGCCTTTTTCAGCAATTGCCGATGCAGCGCATCGTAATACTCCGGCGAGGCATACTCAGAAATAACGGCATCAAGGGCAGGAGAGCCTAACATCATAGCTTCAATATCATGGCTGTCCGTAAGCAAAATCAGGCCCGAAGCGTAACTCCTGCCATTCAAATGATCATAATCCGCATCACAAATACCCTTCACTCGCTGCTGATGCACCTTGTCCACCGCACGCACAATCTGCTCAATACGGCCCTTGCCATCCATCGAATCCACAACCACCTTATCCCGGTTCAACAGACTACGGAATAAACGAATATCCGATGTCCCTTCCAGCAGAATAAACAACTTATTGCGGTATTTTTTCTTCTTCATCAACATGCGCAGCTCGTTGATGCGCGCTTCATTGGAGAGATATTGCCTCATCACTCATCCTCCAGATCCACCGTCAGATCCCACTCACTGTCAATGATCTGCGGGGAGTGAGTGGCAATCAGCACTTTGACATCCCGATCCGCAATAATCTGCTGCAGGTCATGCAAAAACTCTTTCTGCCAGGCAATATGGAGGGAAATTTCGGGTTCATCAATCAGAATCAGATCGTTATCACCGGCACGGAAAATCAGCTCAAACAGCAAAATAATCTGATGTTGTTCACCGGAAGAGAGTTGGTTCAATGACAGGCTTTGACCCTTATGGTTTTTAAACACCAAGCCCCGTTCAATATCAACCTGAGCGGTTTTAAACGCCAGCCCCTTATCATTAAGCAGGTCAATAAATGTCTCAATCTTAGCCAGCAATGGCTGAAAAACGGCCAGCTTTTTACGGGTATCATCAATGTACAGCGTTAAAATAGCCCGGTCCTGATCCCGGATTTCAACATCGGTTTGCAATAACTGCAAATGGGAATGCAACAACTGATGGCATTGTAATTTTTGCTGAAGATCTAATAGTTGCCCCAATTGCTCCCGAACCTGATCACTGGAGTACAACACCGCCGGGCTTTGTGAATCAGAACCGAGTAAACGCACCGGCAAAGACGCATCCAACTGCTGCGATAACTCAGCATACTCCTGACGGTAACGGCGTAACTCCTGAGCCAGATCCAAAGCGTATTGCTCAATGGTATCCAGCAGCGTCTTAGGCGTAGCAGCCCCCTCGCGGTAATCACTGGCACTGTCCCGGCTGATCAGACGTTGATCCCGGATAAAGTGAGCATTAATCGGTGCCACCAACCCGATATACCAATCCGGGAAAAAGCGCGAAGTCTCTATACCCGATAACGCCAGTACATCAGGATAGCGCTCAACGACCTCGTTAATATCGACAATATCCCGAATACTCCGGTCATAACATTTAAGGCTATTAATACGCTCCAATTGAGGCAAAAGCAGCTCAAGATCATCCGTCGTAATCCGACGCTTTAACAACGACGCAAAATGTTCCCGATAAGAAAAGCGCGTCTCTTCCTGCTGATCCAGCATCATCTGAAAACCGGGCGAGCAGGGCACTTCCTTGGTAAACCGGAGGGTATGACGACTAAAGAACACCTCAATAAGCTCAAACTCCAGCTTATGAAAAAAATCCAGCTGCAAACTGATAACCGAATCCAGAATCTTCAACAGCACCGTTTTACCGTAACCATTCGGCCCGGTTAAAATCGTCACCTTGTTTGCCTCATTCAGCATCAGCGTATGATTAAAACAACCAAACAGCCCCGACACCTTAACACCCAGCAGCTCCATATCATCTCCTTGTCAAACACCGTCTCAACATTAAATCCATTAGCAGATTAACAGCCGATACGTCTGTTCAACAAGATCAATAACAATATAAAAACAAGAGATTAGCGTCTCCGAAGGGCTCTATAAAAACAGCGGGAGGTTATACCACATCCGATAAATTTCGTAGGTTGGATAAGCGAAGCGCCATCCGACAACGGCCTCTCCATCACGCCTTGGTTGAAATTGAGCACCCTCAAACCATTTCAAAGCCAACGAAAAACAAAGCGCCAATCCAAGGTGAATACACCATCCCAAATAAATACGTGAACCCAACAATGTCGGAAGGCGCCTACGGCTTTTCCGACCTACGAACCGTGCCAACCAGTTGGATACACTCCATTGACGACATAACGGTGAAAGCTAGAAAAAGGCCAATCTTTCAATTGGTTAACCATACCATGCTTAATTGGATTGTAATGCACATAGTCAACATGATGTCGAAAGTCCTGATCATCCCTAATGGTATGTTCCCAAAAACGACGCTCTCCTTTTCTTTCCCTCACGCAAGAACGAAGCTCATCTTGTGGCAACACCTTTGAGAAGCGTTTTTTAATTTCCCACCAGCGGGACGAATAGTCCGCATCACCTTCAGGTAAAGTCCATACCGCATGAATGTGATCAGGTAAGACAACCCAGGCAACAATATAAAAAGGTCGGCGTCTCTTTACCCAACGTACAGACTCACGTAATTCATCGACATGATCGACCAATAGAGTTTCACCCCGATCCTGTAGATTAACCGTAAAAAAGTACGTCCCACCTTCAACATAATTGCGCCGATATTGCATACCACATCCTTGTTGTCTCTTGGATAGATAAACTCACATCCTAACGCGGATAGCCTATTCCCCTATCCATAATATCCGTAGGTTGGATAAGCGAAGCGCCATCCGACACTGGGCCTGCCTTAACGGCAAGGTCTGATGCAACCAATACGCAAAAGAGAAACACAAAGGGCAGCTGTTTCTACTGACTTAACGGCAAGGTCTGATGCAACGTGCGCTTATCTTCTCTGCATTCCTGTTGGCGTGTTTCTACTGCCTTAACGGCAAGGTCTGATGCAACAT
>NZ_KE383828.1:0-222165 GCF_000422425.1 Oceanospirillum beijerinckii DSM 7166 | reverse complement strand
GTTTCTACTGCCTTAACGGCAAGGTCTGATGCAACAGTACCCTCTACAACCCGCATTCCAGAGCGGCTGATTTGGCCAAATAGGCGACCCTGTAAAGTGTAGGGTTATTTTTCGCTTATATTTGACCAAATTACAGACTTTTTCAGTTTTGAAGTTTACTAAGTCTTTGATTTTAAAGAACTGGTGAACCTCCAAGAACGGAATTAGGCTAACAGATTGATTTTATTTGTAAAGTGATTTTTTTGCTCTTTAGAGTAATACCCCTACCACTACAAAATTGTAGCGGAGGGGAAGTGCCCAACAGGCTCATTTTCCAGAGTGCTGGAGCGGGCCAGTGTTGTGCTGTTGAGATAATAAAAGCGAATATCATCATCAGGATTCTCACTGGCTTCCATGATTTCTGTCAGTTTGCTTTTTAGCTCTGCCAACTGACTATCGGTGAGTACCCGTATCTCAAAGACGGAATACTGAACCCGTCTGCCGCAAGCGAGTAGGGCATTGCCGAGTTTGCGGCGGATTTTATCGTTTTCGATATCAAAACACACCAGATAAGTCAGTGGCATGGTTAATCTCCTTTTAACTTGAGCTATTCATTGGTTTCTCTATCTGGGCTGCCAGGGCGCGAAGCGCTCTATGTCGCCGTTAATCCATTGTTTTAGGTTATGATTTTGTTGCTGTATTTGATCCAATGCACTGCGTTTTTTACCTTCAGGGTCGGTAAATTGTGGCTTTTGCAGTTGATCGACCAGATACCGGCACCAGAACTGTCTGGCATTTTTATCCAGCCAGCATTGGCCTTTGTTAATAAAGAATTGATTCCGTTTTATCTGTCCTGTTTTGATCGTGCTGAGTACGGCACGCTCTACTAGGTAGCGGAACGGCTCCATCATATCTGAGGCTAATGCGCTGTGTGTGCCTCTGGATTGGTGGTAGCCGCCTAAGGTTGGAAACAGCCCTTTGCTACGTAACAGGCTGTCGGTATGGCTGTACAGTAGACTGTAGCCAAATGAGAGCATGCTGTTGATGGGGTCTTTGGCATGGCGTTTTTCCCGGTGGGTAAACTCCCAATCGTCAGGTATTTGACTGCGGAAGGCCTCCCAATAGAGTTTTGTCGCGTTGCCTTCTGTGCCCAGGCATTGATCCAGTGTGGTGATGCGTTTCAGCTTTTCCAGTGCCTGATCCAAACCGGGTTCATTGACTTTTCGGTTGCGCAGCACTTCTTTTTGGCTACGTATTCGGGCAGCGACCAAGGCGCGGGCAAAGTCGAGCTGGTTTTCCGGTTGGCTGAAGTGAGCCGCTTGCTGTAGGTGAAAGCCGGGGTTGTGCTCAATCTGACTGGCACAGCCCTGATAACGGCCAAAGCCAGAGGCAAAGTGAATGGATACGCCTTGCTCCATGGCTTGGGTCAGGGCTTGGGTGGTGATCTGATGTTTACCAAACAGAACTACGGTGCTCAGGTGTTTGATCGGGATATCGGCGACAACTTCATCTTTCTTTTCAATCACCCAGCGATGTTGGTCTAGGGTGATAAAGGCGTTATCCCCGGTCAGGCACAGCGTTTGTTGCGCCATATCCTGATAGAACAGGTGGGTGCCGTTAGGGTTATCGCTGTCTGCAGGGTCAAATTTAGGTAGCAGTACCTCGGGTGGTCGGTTTTTGGGTTTGTGTTCGCCTTTGGCGGGGATGACGGTGTCGTTGATAAACAGATAACCCAGGAAGTAGATACCGCTGGCAAAGCTGCGGACTTTGGTTTTTTCGGCATTCAGTTGCAGGTCATGCTGTTTCAGCAGTTGTTCAATCAGGACACGGGCGTCTTCGGCTTGCTGTTTGTGTTTGCACAGCACCAGAAAATCATCGGCATAGCGCACCAGCTCGTAATCCATGTTGTTGAGTACGGAGTCGAGATGATCCAACATCAGGTTTGCCAGTACCGGGCTGAGAGAGGTGCCCAGGTTCAGCCCCTGATTAACATGATGTTCGTAGCCTGCTGGCAGATTTTGTCGGTCTATCTGGCAGTGCAGGAAGCGTTCCAGTAGCTGCCAAAGCGGGTCTTGGCCATAGAGTGCGGCTAATCGCCCTAGAATACGATTGGTATTCACGGAGGGGAAAAAGTCGGTGATATCCGCATCCAGCGCATATTTATAGCCTTTTCGCACCAGATGGATAATACGATCTTTGGCCCCGAGCCTTGAATAACCCTTTCGGTAGCCGTAGCTGCTTTTGCTGTAGAGTTGGTCAAGACTATCACTCAGCCAACGACTGATGGTTTTATGGATCACCTTATCTGGAAAAGGCGGCAAGAGTAGCAGCCGCTCTTTTTTGCCTGCTTGTTGCAGTAGGCGAGGGTGCAGTAGCTCGGGCCAGTAATCCAGATGCCAGCAGCGATATAGGGTATCGGGTAGGTTTTCCCGGCTTTGTTCCCAGGCTTTGTGCTCGTCGGTGAGTTTATCGAATTCGTGGTGCCAGCTCTCTTCCAGTTCATTCAGGGTGATGGCTTCCTGAATCAGCGGGTTGGATCGGGTCAGTTCCGGCATCAGGCACTGGCCGTCCTGAGTCAATAAGCGATAACGGCCACAGCCGAAGCGGCGGTTTTCACCGATGCCTGTGTATTGCCCCAGAATCAGCATTTGCCACTGCTCATCACTTAACGGCGGAAGGGCAAGTGTGATACTGCCCAGCAGGCCGCTGAGTTCTTTGGCGTTACGCTCCTGACCCTGATAAAAGGCATCGGCCCAGAATAGATCGCTGTCTTTAACCCAGGCCTCAGGCGGTAAGGGGCGGGTGGCCCTGTCTTGATGTTCAAAGAGTTGCTGTTGTAGGGTGGCACAGGCATCAAATACCCGATTAAACAGCAGCTCATGACACACCTGTTCACCGTTTTGACATAGGGTTTTGCTGTTTTTCCGCTTTTCGCCATCAGGGTTAAGGGGTTTTAAGCGTACCGGGCTGATAAATTCCAGCTGAACCTGCCAGGGCGAATAGTTTTGAAACGCTTCAGCCTGGGCCTGTAACGATTCGGGGTCAATAACTCCGGCATGCTGCGGGTCGGCCAGTAGCTCACCGCTGAGTGCATCACGAATGGAGGTCAGCTCAATATTATCGGCCATTAAACCGTAGCAACCAGCTTGCTGGGCCGAACGCGGTAAAGCATCCAACAGGCCAAACAGGGTTTCGATCTGGCGGAAATTATCGCCAAACTGATTGATGTAAAAGGTGTAGGTGTCTTCGGCTTCGTAATCGGTTTTACCGCTTTCCGGGGTGTGTAACGCCAGTTGAAAAAACTGCTTATGGCTGCTTTTCAGCAGGGTGCGCACAAAGGCGGTAACAACCGCCTGATGGAAAAACGGCATCTGCACTGACTCTCGCCAGCGCAGATTAACCTGATAGATACGAACCGGTAAAAGATTATTAAAAACCATAAAAATACCGGGTTGTTGTTATTCAGAGGTAGGTTTGGCTGATTGTTCAGGTGGTGGAACAAGCGCCGCATCGCAAATGGGGCTGTGGGTTAAGATCTCTTTAAGCGTATTGGTGAGCTTGTTGTAGAGGTCTGCAAGTTCGTTATTGGAGTCCAGTCGCTTGTAGAGATCAGATACTAACTTTTGATTCAGAAAACGCATTTTAGAATCTGAGTCAGAGTTCGTATTTGTTTCTGAGTTTGGGGCAGACCATAGGCCCACAGTCTCTGCGGTAAAGTGGGCTTCAATATCCTCTGATTTTTTGGGGGAAAGATAACCGTGAGTGATGATATTGCGGTAGTCACGGGCTTTCGGTTTATTCTTTTCGCTATAAGCCTTTAGCGCATACTCATAACAGTTTAAAGGGTGGGTAAACATTGCCTCAATTGAGCCAGCATCAGAAAGCGCAGAGGCGTCTAGCAGAATTGGGCGGTCGTTAAACTTGGGATCTTTAGGTGCCCCGCCTGTCAGGCCTTTGAATTCTTTTTTAGATTGTTTGCTGAAAGAATAACTTGTTCCTGTTTCCAGCTTAAAGCGCCCCTGACTTGCCTTAATTAATTGGCTACAAGTATATGGCTTGTAAACCGATGCTTCCTGTTTCTCCTTGTCGCTATCTTTTGAGAGTACATTGAGTTGTTCTGAAAGGGTGGTCAGAGCTTCGTTTAAAGGGATTGGGTTAAAGCTACATTCATCGGGTGAGTTGTGGAAGGTGTCAAAGCTACCTTCGGCTAACTTTTTACCTAGTAAGTCATAAAGAGCGATATCCCTAAGGTCACAGGTATATCGAACAGCATCCTGAAGATTCCCTTGTCTAAGTGCGGCCTCTACTTTGAAGGCTGCCCATAATGTATTAGGCATTTCCTCTTCGCTTTCAAAGTACAGTATATGTGCGGTAGCGCCTTTCACTCCTATCCGGGTACTTGCTTCATAAAGGGATTGGTTAAGCTCAGCTAAAGATCGCCCTCCTTGAAACCATAAAGCGGTCGTTCTAACTGCATTTGCCCAATTGTTGTCTGCTAATGTGACTTTTTCGGCAGGTAAGAATGGTTTTGCTATAACGGCTGCCCCTTCAAAATTGCCCTCTTCAATCAGCTGCAAGGCTTGTTTTCTGGCTCTATAAGACATGTCTGGAGATGGGTAGCGCTGTGCATCCTGCCAGTCATTTTTTAGCTCAAATTCAGATTCATTATCCGGTGTTATCCAGTGGTCAACCTGATCAAAATAGAAACGACAGGCCGCTTCAACCTGTGGTTTAAAGGCGGGAATACCACCTCCGGGGCTATAAAAGGCCTCAACTGAAAGTTTCTGTTTTTTATAGTATTGGGTAACTGTCTCCAGTATGTAGTCGATGCGCTCCATCCCGGCACGGGATACCGGGTAATCAGCTTCCTCGCCTTCAGCATTCATATTGCCTGTCAGATAGTTACAGAAGAAGGCTTTATTGTCTGGTTGTAGTTCTGGCCGACTGTCTGGAGAGGCGAACTCTAACTGAAGTTCATGGGCCAACCAGCGGGCTATAACTTCACCAAAAGCATATGGTTCTGCATCTGCATGGCGATTGTTGTTCTGTTTGTCCCGACTGGTGTTGAATACAATCGCGGTGTCAATCTTCTTTTGCTTTAGTTTT
Source organism: Oceanospirillum beijerinckii DSM 7166 (assembly GCF_000422425.1). Taxonomy (GTDB): domain Bacteria; phylum Pseudomonadota; class Gammaproteobacteria; order Pseudomonadales; family Halomonadaceae; genus Oceanospirillum; species Oceanospirillum beijerinckii. Next base: position 217,080 of record NZ_KE383828.1, on the reverse strand, counting down.
AGCTGGCGAATAATAGGGAATAGTTTGGCGGGGATGAGTTGAATGGGTTTACAGAGCTGAGATTCAAACTGTTTTCCTAGTCTCCCCATTAGTCGTAGTTCGTTGCATTCATCAAACTTGAAGAATAGGCTGCTGGGTTTATTATCTTCATTGATGTAGCGATCATCAATTTGTTGAAACTCTTCCAGATAGCGTTCCATGTCACTCGGTTTAAGATTTGTGAGAACCTCAAAACCCTTTGATTCAAGGGGAGGAGAGTGACTTGATGAAAAGTTGTTTTGAAGTTGCTCATTGAAGTATTTTTGGTGGTCACGTCCAACTGGAACTGGATAGTGCAGAGGTGAATCCTCTGCACTTTTTGCCAGTACCTGAATATCAGTGCGCCCAACTGTTACGATCAGAACAACCTTTGTTGGTGATTCAGGCATTTATTTTCTCCTTCACTTAATCCTTTACAGCTCAGGCAGATAAGCTTTTCTGTGTTTCTGGACGGGTTCGCCGTTTTTATTAGTCACACCCCGGCGGTGTTTAATATGGTGAACCCGCAGGTCAGAATGGAAAGCAAATGTTTCCTTCTCCTCTTTCTGATTGCCAGGAGGATAATGGAATACCTTGCCGGTTTTCAGGTGATGCAGTTTCAGCCATTGAAGCAGCACATCGTCAAAGGCTTCGCAGTTAAAGCGAGTTAAAAAGGCCTGAATGCAGCTCTTTTGTTGCTCTGTACTGATGCTTGAAAGGGCATCATTTTTAATGTGCTTAGCTGAGGCGATATCAATAACGCAACTGCCATAGCCGAAAGGACGGCCATAGCCCAGCTTGTTGCCCATGATGTGCTTTTCATTCTGTTGCAGTTTGCTTTGAATCCACTGATAACTGCCTTTAAGTTTATCCACTGCAGAAGCTTCAAACTCTTGAATAAGTTTATCAGGACTCAGTGATACCAGAAGCATGCCCAGTTCCCAATCCTTCAGCGAACGAAAACGTACAGAGAAACGGTATTGGGTTTGCGGTGGTACAACGCAACTGGCTAACGGGGACAGATTGCTGTGAATACTCTCGGTGGAAGGCGTTTCTTCGTATGGCAGCCTGGAGCCGTCATGGTGAGGGTAAAATTTTCGTCCGTTCAGCAAAGAGATCTGATCATGGGTACTATCACCATAGGTGGACATCATGTTGTCTTTATTCTGCTGTACGTAGAACTCGACTGAGCTGGCTCTTGGGCCTCCCGTTGATGGCAGTGCAGCCCATTGGTTTTTCTTCAGTACTGCTGATGCAGGGCTTTTGGGGGCTTCAATAGCGTGGTTGATAGAGATGCGACCGGCATACCTATCACCCGCCAGCCCTTTTTCTGCTATTTCCTCAGCTGAGGAGTCTTCTGTACCCGTTTGCTGGCTTAAATTCTGGTCTTTATCCGGGGTAAAACCAAATAATGCCCGAACCACATTAAGTTCCGAAGGCTTGTAATCACCTTCTGCATTGTCACGGCTATAGGCGGTTAATTTCTCCTCTGGCAGAAGGGAGGTTTCCCGGCGGTTTTCAGTCTCAAAGTGAGTGCCATTTTTGACATTAATGGTGCGAAGAGAGTCTTTATAACGCCAGTGGTAATAGTAGTTATTACCTAGGCTGATCACATTAAACTCATTGCCTCTTTTCTCCACCTCAACAAAGATAAGCTGATTAACCTGGGGCGTTCTGTTCTCGCGGATCGCCTGGGCCAGCGTTCTCTGATGATCCCTGTCGGGCAGTTTTGGATGGCGGCTGGAGATATGACCACCCTGCTGATCGCATAAATGATCGGTGGTCAGCCGGTATAACTTCTGAACATCCCGACCGACGACGGTAGGCTTAATCTGCCTGATCTTCGCGGGGGCGTTAACGATAACGCTGTTTTTTTGGACGTGCTCACATTCTTCAAAAGCGGTTGCCAGTGCCCAGTCTGCATCAGTTCCGCCTTTATAGTGCAGAACTGTATCAGGAATAGCTTCTTTTATTTTGTCGGTCTTAAAACTTAGATCATTCTGAATATTGATATTATGAAGAATCCTAACCCGCAGGATATTGTCGTCTGAATCAACTGCATCAATAATTGCCGGATAAGTACGCCATTGTGCTTTGGTTGAATTGCCCAAATTAGGCCGGAAAGAGAAGGTTTTCTCTTGCACCCGTAACATAGGGGCAGACGCCAACGCTGCAATTGAATGACGCAACATTCCTTTAATTGATGAGCCAGCTATCAGAGTCAGGTTGTTATAACTTAATGGATAAAGAACCGATTTTTCCGTCATCTGATCAGGGCTAATTCGCTGACCCAGTTCACCTGCGGATTGTTTCAGTTGTTTGAACTCTTCTTTGTCGGAAAACTTTTTCTGATACCCGGCAAAAATAGCGTCCGTTACCGTTGTCAGTTCACAGCGTAATTCCCCGCTAAAGGTATCATCGTGGGTTTTATGGTGTAAAACCGCTTCAGACAAGGATGGCGGCAACTCTGGGTTAGGCACAAAATGATAAGGCGGGTAACTAACGTCGCTACTCTCAGAACGGTTTACCACGACTCTTGATGTGGCTTTACCGACGTTAACGTTCAGTGTGCTACTGACGTTATTCGTCTTTGTGGGTTTCTTGTAACTTTGACGGCTTTGTTGCGTGTTTTTGCCTTTATTTTTCTTGCCTTGATTTGGTCGCGCCATGATCAGACTCCTTCCTGCAGAATATATTCAACCTGTTTCGTTTTTTCACAACGGTACTGGGCAAGGGACAATTGTTTGTCTTTTATCAGAGGGCTGCTGGTTGCGATCTCATCCAGCCATGTTGCTTTTTGGAAACGTTTCGTATCCTGGCGTAGATAAGGCGTTCGCTGAAGGGTTTCTACAGCAGGCGCTTGTGCGTCGGTACGCTTTAGCAGCATACCCTGTTCGGTCTGAACGGCATGCAGGGTTACACCGGGCACAAACCAGAAAAATTCACTGAACTGCCAGTTTTCATCCAGTATCTTTTGCAAATCCTGGCAAGACTCAGCGCCAAAACCCGTACCGGAGTAAAGGCCTGGGCAATGGTTTTTATCGGTTCTTGGAATGGGTTCAACCCACAGTAGCCAGGGTTGATCTGCCTGTAATACCGGTTTTGATAGAACGCTGGCATTTTCACCCTGTAAGATGCGGTTTATCTCTTGGCTTAATAGTTGATGCTGGTCACCAGAATGACTGAAAAGTTCACTTTTGGTGGTGCATTTTGGGTAATCCTGACTCATGCGGCATCCTCCTGAAGCTTAGATTGGTTTTTGAGTTCCCATGTCCATTTCAACCAGCCGCTGTCGACCCATTGTTTCGCGCCGATGGCAATTTGTTGCTGACTGGCTTGTCGTAGCGCTTGTTCAAGAATGGCCTGATGCTGTTCCAGCTTGTCCTGTCGCTGTTTCAGCGCCTCTGGATTATTGCTGTCTACGGCCATATTCACTTCAAGAATAATCCGGCTTGTAAATGTGCCTTCAATGACCTGGCAGCGTACAAACTTGCTGCTGGCGTAGACTCCGGCGGTAAACTCATCCTCAGCATGGTTATGCAGGATCAGCCCTTTCCAGTCTTTATCGAGATGGCTGTCGCCAACGAACAGGTTACTGCTGACTTCGGTTGTACCGAATATTTCGTTCAGTAGCTGCTCTTGCTCAGGATGCTTGGTGAGGTTTCTTCTGATTTGATGATGCAGTACGCCTCTGATACTGCTGCCGGGGATGAAAGGTTTGCCTTGTTCGTCATAAACAAAGAAGTTATCCGGCATATCTTCTGGGGCTAAAGTGTAGTCCTGTGGTGTGGAGAATTTATCCTTCCAATTATGTCCATTTAGCGATGTATCGTTCAGTGAAAATGGCATCTCTGTGCCGTGACCACCGATAAAGAAGCCGTCTAAACCCCATTGGGTACTGTCATCACTTTCATCCTTATTAGGGCCTGCTACCAGTGTGATTTCGTATTCCAGACGATAAGGGTGCTGTATCACAGGGCGTTGGTTAAGCTGTGTTATCAGCCGCTTGGTCAGCCCTTCGCTATTATGCAATTCGATGCCCGGATGCTGATTATGTTGCTGGGATAGTTCTTCTAGTGTTTGCAATGGTGTCTGGCGGTTGTTGGGCCATTCATCCACGGCATTAATATCCAGTTGCAACGCTTTCAGGTTGTTAAGCTTAAACCAGCCTGTTCCGGCAACAGAGCGTCGACCCAGATGCACACCTTCTTCCTGCCAGTTCAGTAGTGCAATGGCTGCCAGTTGCTCCGCATCGAGCTGATTCGGTTGAACAGGCATCTTATGGGTATCTACTTCCAACAAAAAATCCCACTCATTCCCTCGGCTGATCACCTCCATATCAAACAGAGCGCCTTCTTCCGCCGCTCCACTGGCGGGATCAATCTTGACGTATTGCCTGAGCTGGGTTTTACCCTGCTTAATGCCCTGTGCTAAGTGGCTATTGCTTACTTTCCAAACTGAGGGATAAACCGGGCGTTTTTGCCCTGTCTTTTCTGCCAGAGGGACTGGGTTTTCATCATCAATACAAAGCTCAATGGGCGGGTTATAACCCAGCTTGCGCAGTGTATAGAGCAGTGCGCCTGCCAGTGAGGTGCCTTTCAGAATATGGCGGCCCTGACCATCCATGCTGACGGGCATATCCACCTGGTTAATAATCTCTGTGCCGCCTGTACTCATATCAGAGCACTGCTGTAGCGTACCAAAGAAAAGAGTGCGGTAACGTCCTGGTGCTGTCATTGGGCTTCTCCTTGGGTGGCCTTGTCCTGGTGTTTACCGGTAATTAAATTTCTGGCAATCAGCTCGTTGACGAGCAGTTCTGCAAAGCGCACGGGGTCGGCAGAGACAATACTACTGTCTTTACTTGTGAGTTCTTTCACCCAGGCGTCCAGCAGGTCTTTTGTTTTTTCCGCCCGAAAGCTTTCTAGCCCCTTGCCAGGCACAGAGATATAGCTGTTCAGTAGACCCTCAATAGCATCAACGCTAGAGCTTGATTGATTCAGTGCTTTTCGGTGGCACTGATAAATGGTTGCAACCAGATTTTGCCACTGGCTGGCAGAGCCACTGTAATGGGGTGTTCCTGTCAGAAGGTTGTTTATCAGAGCCAGTTGTTTTTCCAGCATATTTTCTGGTGCTGTATCGCTGACTGAATCCGTGTTGGCCAAGGTTAGCGAGCCGGTATAACACCAGTACTGACCCAGCCCTTGACAGGTTTGCTCACCTGCTGGCTGGTTCTGATTCAGGCGGCTGGTAATTTTTTCCAACAGATCATTATCCAGATCGGCGCTGATTTTGATCACACTGCCTGCTGCAATAATCTCCAGCGGGCGTCTGGGCAGGTTGCTGGCAAAGTTAAAGCCTGATAATAGGCTGGTTTCACTTATGGTGTCTGAATGAGCATCTATCTGCTGGCATTGTTCATCCGTCAGGTTGAGCTGTAGGGCATGGTTGAGAGTCTGACCGCTCAGGCTCTCGTAAGGCTGAAGGGTATCAGGGTTGTAAACCAGCCAATCGCTGGCCAGAACCAATGTGAAAGTCTCTGCAGGGGAGACTGTTGTAGTGGTCAGCGTTTGTGATGTGATATCCGTCACTAAACAGGGGGCTTTACCCCGGCCTAAGGCCAGAGGAATACGGTTCTCTTTTGCCCAGGATAACAGTTTTAATAACTCAGCTTTTTGTGCCTGAGTCTGAAAGCGGATCTCTGCGCTGAAATGGCTGCCTTCCGGCAAAACTTCTTCACTGAATAACGCCGAATCATCCTCTTTACTTAGGAAATCAGTGCGTACTTTATTGCGCATCTGAATCGATTTACTTTGTTCGTAGTGATACCAGTGTCCGTTACTTTGATAGAGGTAGCTGGCTGACTTATTGCGTTTAAACTTCTCGCCGTCTTCAACCTTGGAATTGAGTGTGTCCTGTACTTTTTTATCGGTAGAGTTGAACCACCAGGGTAAGCCCTTGGGGGCCTCTGTTTGAGCCTGACTTTTGGACTGCTGTAGGCTATGAGGCCAGGGGATTGCCCGGGTGCCTTCAGGTGAGGGGTAAGCCTGACTGATGGTATAAGCTTTAGTGTGATCTGTTGTGACCAGTGCTGAGAATAAACCATCTTCGGCAGTTAAACCTGCCAGACGAGCCAGATTGGCTAATGCGCCCCGCAATTGGCTTCCGCTAATATGTGTTGCTGTGGGAATCACATTCCCTGGTGACTGGGTTGCGGGTAAGCGCAGTGGATCGAGGTTAGTAATGTGCAGTGTCAGAGGGCTGTGATTGTTTGTGCTGGCCTGGGAGGATGCGCTCAGGCTGGTGGTGGTTGGCGCTGAAATATCCATTTGGATGCCGCCTGCACCTCTATTGCGCTTAGCGCCTACCCGGTCAATACGGGACAGTAAGCGAGTCAGTAGTGCCTGATAGCTTTCGGCTTGATCCGTGGGAGCAAACAGAGTGACAGACGTTTTAAACTGACTGCCAGCCCGCACATACTCCACGCTGCGCAAGGTGTCATCTGCCGGAGCCCTGTTAAACGGGTCCGCTTTTTCATCCTTTGCACTTTTACCTCGGGCGCTGCTGCTCCATATGATAAAAGGGGAGTCGGTTTGAGCCTGTTCACGGCAGAAAAAAGCTGAATTTAGTGTAAGCTGAACTCCAACCTTCTCACCCTCTTTATCATCAAGCAAGTGAGCGATCTGCTCTTTTTCCAGGCTGTAATCCGGTTGATCCGGGTGGGCTTGTTTAAGCTTCAGCCATTCATCGGCTGCAACTTTGAGCAATCCCTTAAGATGCTGACGGGAGATAACAGGGTAGTTGTCTTTGTCTTTGGCCTGAAAGCTATCGACATGGTGGTTGCCTAAACCACTGCCTGTGTGCATATCATCCAGCAAGGTGATTGCCAGTTGGTACTGGGTGACCTGGGTAGTGTGATTATCCATTGTCATAATACTGTCCTTATGCCGGAGTTTTTGCGGTAGCTGATGGTTTAGAGGTAACAGCCCGTTGCAGGGTTTGTATTTCAATCAGCTCAATCAGGTCAGACAACCGGGTCTGGTAAATACCGGGGCTGTTTTCCGGGGAATACCAGGGCAGTGTTTCTTTTTTGTCAGAAAATGGCTGTTTATCTTCAGAAAATAGCTCGTTTATCCGGTTTCTCAGCATTGAAGGTAGTTTTTTCCAGACCAGCTCACCATGACGTCGGCCTGAGGGCAGTTGGGATTGCAGGTATCTGAGCTGACTGCGGGCAATCTCTAATGTACCGGATTGTTCAGGCTGTTCTTGCGGTGCTTCCTGTTGTGCTGCTGGCTCGCCCTTAATAGCGTCATAGATCAGTTCAGATCGGTGCAATAGCTGTTTAAGCGACAGAGCCGACTGATTAAGTGATAGTTCCGGCGGAGTATTAATGACATAGGGTTTCTGTGTAAGTACCAGTGTTTCATTGGTCAGAGTGGTTGGCGTTGTCCCCGATTGGTATTGGACAATATCTGTTTTTCTGCGCGCGAGAATCGGGTCATCGACCCAGCTTTGGGTAATGATTTGCCAATCGATAAAAGACTCATGATAGGTTTTGCCTTTTTTGGCTTCATCATCACTTTTGGACTTATCTTCACTTCTGGCTTTAACCTTGGCGCTGCTGGCCAGCTCTTCTGCAATATGATGTAAGCGGTAGAACGGCATCGAGTGAGAGGCGATGACCACACCTGCACCCAGTGTCATTGTGTCGCCATCTAGTAGCTTCTGCTCGTCATGATTTAGTTTTTCATCAATTAAAGTGATGAGAGGTAGGGCGTCTTTGGCCTGGCAAGCGATCAGCAGATCATCACCGCCTAACATCAGCAGCTGGAAAGGCAAAACGCGACCTTGCAGCCTTTCGCCATAGTGCTCTCTGATAGCCTGATCGGTTGCTTTACGCATGGCGGAACGGGCTTTAAAGAAAAATGCTTCGGCGATGGCTTGCTCTTCCAGCCAACTGAATTCTCTATTATTTCGCTTAGTTTTTTCTGATGAGATGAAGTCCTTAAAGCGCCGTCCCATATTATTGCCATCTGCCACAATAACCGCGAGGTAATCTGAGTCAACGAGTTTATCCAGATCATAGGCTGGTCGGGCAGAAAACTCTTCCAGCCAGCTCTCGGTTAAAATGCTGGCTATATCCGCCGAGTTTTTCTCCTGTTTTTCACCGTTCTGGCTTAAAAACTCTCGTTTAATGCGGCTTGAAGTCGATTGGTACTGTTTTTTTCTGTCTGGGTGAGCCACTTTATCTTCAGCGATACCCTGATCGCTGAACTGACAGGGTTGGAAAATAGGCAATATCGGTAGGTTATCTGACTCAATCATGCCTGAATCAATGAGCTGGCCTGTCTCTTCGTTTTTGATCAGATATTCTACTAATACTCCGGGCAATTTTGTTTGGATAAGGCTTATGGCCTGTTGTTTAAAGCTTAAAGCCATATCGTCTGAAGAAAAAACAGCATAGAAGTGGCCTCCGTCACGACTTAAAACTCCATTTTCCCAGCTTTCCTGTGGTGCATCCTTATGCCAACCTTCCTTACTGGTTTTAGATAAAGGGTCTGATTTTTTAAACTTAGCGCCGAATTTCTTCAGCAGCTCTTTATTGAGAGTAAACGGGTCTGCACCTCTGATTTGCTGAACGAGTTCTGGCAGTTCCTGACGGATCACATCACCCAAAAGGGCATTGGCACCTACCATATCTTTCAGTCGGGGAGAGGCGAACAGAAAGGTCTGGATTCGTTTAAATTCCAGTTGAACAATAAACATCCTTGCGCTTCCTTAACGTTGCAGTTTTCACCGCTATTTATTGTTAAGGCCAGGGAGCATCGCATAGGGTTGTCAGCATTCCTGGCCGATAAGTTTCCATAAATGTTGCGAAATTAACAAGTTAACAAAGATATCTTTGCTGTCAATTCACATACAAAGTCTGTTACTCATACATTGATTGAGGTCTGATTATTCAATCATTTAGTAAAACTTGGGTGTTTTACTATCGCTCTATATTTTATAGCGCTAGGGCATAACCCTATTTAATCCGGTGGTTTAAATCTACTGGTAAAAACCCTAGGATAAGCCTGCTTGTGACGCGACCTTTGATAGTGCTTTGACAGTGCTCAATGGGGTAGGACCGCCTGAGAATCCTCCGGCGGCGGGTAGCCGTTAAGCCTTAGCTGAATTGCTCCGTATTATCACTTCGGTCGTGTGTTTCTAGGCCTTGTCCCTTTCTAAGCCTTGTTCCTTTCTAAGCCTTGTTCCTTTATAAGTTTTGCCCTTTTCTAAGCAGAAGGGATATTTTGTTACAGCAGAGTAGTAGCAGGCCGGGCAAATTGTCTCAGTGTAAGCCGCAACGACACAATTGGCCGCAGAGTGTCGTCCTCAGGCAAGCGCCTATATAGCAGACCTTGTTAAATTTCAGTAGCTTGGCAGAGAAGTTTTCTGTCTGACTTTCTGGTAGGCAGGGTTTCATCAGGTGGTTAGTGCCATGTTTCCTTAAGAAAAACTTAACTTTTCTGCAACCTGCGCCAGATACTTTTAGTGCTTTAGACTTTCGTATAGTCTAATGTGCCCCTGATGCTATGAACATTAAGGGCTATAAGTAATAAAAAAGCTAATAGCACCAAAACAAAAGTACTGAATTTCGCTGAGTTGCATTGTTCGTACATGCTTGGAATACAGGAAAACGCTTTTGTTTGGGAGTGTATAAATCAAGAGCAAGAGAGCTACACGGAGTAGTCAATTATGAGAAGGCCAGTACGAGTTGCTGTCACAGGTGCAGCAGGTGCAATCAGTTATAGTCTGTTATTTAAGATTGCAGCTGGTGAGATGATGGGTAAGGATCAGCCGGTGATTCTACAGCTGATCGAAATTCCCCAGGCAATGGATGCCCTGCGCGGTGTGGCGATGGAGCTGATGGATTGTGCTTATCCGCTGCTGCACACCATTACTCTGCACGATAATGTTGAAGACGGCTTTAACAATGCCCACTATGCGCTATTGGTCGGTGCTCGCCCTCGTGGACCGGGTATGGAACGTAGCGATCTGATTGAGGTGAACGGTGAGATTTTCGCCCGTCAGGGTAAGGCTCTGAACGATTACGCTAACCGCGATGTGAAGGTTCTGGTCACTGGTAACCCGGCGAATACTAATGCGCTGATCGCCAGTCGTAATGCACCGGATCTGAGCCCGTCCCAGTTTACCTGTCTGACCCGTCTGGATCACAATCGGGCTGGGGGAATCCTGGCCAACCAAACCGGTGCTACGCCCCGTGATATCAACGGTATTATCGTTTGGGGTAACCACTCTCCGACACAGTACCCGGATCTGCATCAGGCGACGATTCTGGGTGAGCCTGCGATCAATCAGATCGATTTTGATTGGTATCGTGACGAATATATTCCTAAGGTTCAGCAGCGGGGTAGTGAGATTATTCAGGCGCGGGGTCTGTCCAGTGCGGCTTCTGCAGCCCAGGCGATTGTGGATCATATGCACGATTGGGTGTTGGGTACTGAGCCGGGTGAAGTAGCCAGTATGGGGATTCTCAGTGATGGCAGTTACGGTGTTGAAAAAGGGATCTTCTACTCTTTCCCGGTACGCTGTAACTATGGCCGTTACCAGATTGTGCAGGGCATCGAACTGAATGATTTCAGTAAAGAGCGTCTGAAAATCACCGAGCAGGAGCTGCTGGAAGAGAAGGCGGTAGTAGAACGTCTGCTACCGGAAGAAACCGAAGCATCTCATCAGAACCTGTCGATCTGTCTGCGCTCTGGTGTCACCCTGTATGCGGATAACTCGGGCCCGGATCAGGACAGTAAGTTTATGACCACCAACCGTGTGATGTAATCTGACCCAATATATGGATTAAGCTGTAGTATGGATCGAGCTGTTGCTGGGCTTGTTTCCTTACGATAGTCTGTTCACTTTCTTTTTGAAGCCTCGGGTGTTTATCCGGGGCTTTTTGCTGTCTGTTTGAATCAGGGTTGATCAATCGGATCAAGTTAAGGTATGGCTAAATAAGCGGCTCTCTGCTGAAGCTTCAGCCAAGATGCAGTAGCATGCTCTGCCAGGTTATCGTTATTTATGTCTTGATATTGTATGGGGAGTATACAAACCCGTACATGGTGTGCCTGCCCAATGACTTGCGCATAAGTCATAATCTTCTATCAGGGAAATGGCAGGTGAGATTCTGGAGTGAAATTGTGCATCGAATCCTGCTGGTTGAGGATGATAAGAAGTTATCCGATATTTTATGCCGATATTTTGAGCGAAATGGTTTTCAGGTTCAGGCTGCTCTGACCGGGGAAGAAGCGATTCGTCTACTGCCAGATGCCGAGCCCGATCTTATTATTCTGGATCTGATGTTACCTGGCATGGATGGCTTAAGTATCTGTCGTCAGATACGTCCGGTTTTTCATGGCAAAATTCTGTTTTTAACGGCCAGTGATGACGATATGGATCAGGTGGCTGCTCTGGAGATGGGGGCGGATGATTACGTCTGTAAGCCACTACAGCCGAGGGTGTTGCTGGCCCGAATCAGAATGTTGTTGCGCCGTTTGGAAGATGAGCAGGCCAAAGCCGCTTCTATGGTTGAAACCTTTGATCAACAACCCGGATCGGATCGTTCAAACCACCTGACATTTGGTGCATTGACATTAAAGCAGACGGTTAAACTCTGTCAGCTAGAGGGGCGTGATATCGACCTGACCAGTAGCGAGTTTGATCTGTTGTGGCTGTTGGCCTGTCATGCTGATCAGCCTCTTTCCAGAGATGAGCTGGTACGCAAAACCCGTGGTATTGAATACGATGGTCTGGATCGAACCGTGGATAATCGTATTGTCAGCTTGCGTAAGAAACTGGGCGATACCTCGTCACCTTCCCGTCATATTATTACCGTCAGAGGTAAAGGCTATTTATTTGCCTCCGACAGCTGGTAAGCAGCAAAAGAGGAGACCTTTGTGGCACGTATTTTCTTTACCCTTTATGCCGGAATTATCGCTGCCGTTTTGCTGTTCTGGAACAGTGTGATCTATCTCTATGGCGAAAGGGATATGATAGAGTCACAGCGTATCCTGCAGGGATATACTGCGTTATCCGGCATGATCTATGAGTTAGAGGGAAGAGAGGCTTGGCTCAACGCGCTTAAGACCGCTGCAGATATCAATTTGATGATTATTGAGCCGGTTGATCCGGCTCAATACTTAAATACTCAGGAATTGGCTCAACTCAAGCAGCAGGGCGGTTTCTTCCGGCCTCAGGAAGGCTTTCCCTGGAATGAGTACTTTCTTTATGAGCAGGCACCTAACGAGGTGGTATGGGTGCGATATGATTCGGATAAAGAGTATTGGCGTCAATCTGAAGAGGTATTTCAGATTGTTAAATATGGATTTTTCTGCATTATTGCAATCGCTCTGGCATTATGGATCTGGACGTTTCATCGTAAGCTATCCCGCCTGGAACAGACGGCTGAACAGCTCTCCCGTGGTGAACTCTCAGGCCGTGCACCGACGGGGTTTTTCAAGGAAGTGGGCGGTCTGAACAAAGCCTTTAACCATATGGCAGAGCGCTTGGAGCAACTGGTTTCCAGTCATAAGCGCTTGACCAATGCTGTCGCCCATGAATTAAGAACACCGATCTTTCGACTGCGCTGTCAGTTAGAGCTGTTACTGCCTGATATGTCGCAACAGGAGCTGGATGAGTTTATCCGCAGTATGGATGAAGATCTGGTGGAGTTGGATACGTTAGTCGATGAGCTGCTCAGTTACGCCCGAATGGAATCGGGTCGGGAAAACTTCTCTCCTGCTCAAACTCCTCTTGATGCCTGGCTTAATCAGCAGCAGGATCTGGCCCGTGGCTGTCAGCATTCAGTCAGCTTTGATCCCGGAGTTCAGGCTTGTTGCAGTGGACAGGGTGATGTCGGTAAGGGGGTTAATGCTGAATTTGACCCTAATCTAATCCGCAGAGCTTTAAGCAATCTGATTCGTAATGCGGATGTCTATGCTGAAACGGAGATTGTTGTGGGCTATGAGGTGAGAGGAAAGTCTGTTTTGATCTATGTCGATGATGATGGCCCCGGTATTCCTGAGCAGGACAGAGAACGGATTCTTCAGCCTTTTGAACGTTTGGATGTATCCCGCACCCGCTCTTCCGGGGGATATGGTTTGGGTCTGTCGATTTGTCGTGAAATTGCTTCCCTGCATCAGGGGCGTATCCTTATTTCCGATTCTATTCTTGGCGGTGCCCGTATCGCACTTGAGCTGCCACTTGTCGCATCTGGGGCAAAGCTCTAATTCTGGTGCCTGTTCGTATACTCATCTGATCAGTGCACATTAATCTAATAAGTGCACACTAATCTAATGAAATGTTTGGCAACTTAAGTACCTGAGCATAAATATTCCGATATCTTCCGGCCGATGGGGCCGGAAGATACGGGCTTATGTAGGGGAAAGTACTGTATGCCTACCTGGCATCTTTCTTGATGCTGCAACGTCGCTGACACTTGTAATGGCGTATCTTACAAAGCCATACACTTCAGAGCTTTTATTCTATTTGATTGGGTTGCACACTTTTGCAATCAGGTTTAAGGGCCATCTCTGCTTCTGTCTGAGGGATGAACGCCAGAGTATTTAGGGACAGATTAAAGGAATTAGAAGAGCCAATCTCATGAAAAAATCACTGTTTTGTACAGCATTGCTAAGCTCGACATTGACCGTATCGACTCTGATGCTGCCCTCCGCGTCAGCCTACGCGGGTCAATGGACTCTGGGCTTAGGGGCTATCGGTATGGAAGAGATTTACTATGGACAGGATAAAAACTATACCTTGTTTCCTGTTATTGCATACGAGACTGAAAACTTCAGCATTGGTGGCGAAGGGGCTTTTTATCAGTTCTATGGCAACGAAAACTCGCCACTAAGCTTGTATGCAGGCCTGGGTATTTCAGGTGATGGCTACGACAGTGACGATGCGACCATCCTGGAAGGGATGAAAACACGCCATAATAGTGTTGATCTCAGCCTGGGTGGTGAGTTTGACCTGGGAATGGCAAGCCTGTCAGCGGCTGTTGCAGGCGATGTTTCCGGTCGTCACGATGGTTTTCAAATGAACCTTGGGTTGGAAAGTAGCTTCCCTGTTAATCGTTATCTGATAGTGGCGCCTTCTATTGAGGTAGAAGCTCTCAGCAAAGATTACGTGGATTACTATTTTGGTGTAAAAGACAGTGAAGCTACGGCGGCAAGGTCTGCCTATAAAGGCAAAGATACGGTTAATACCTCTGCCTCTTTGGGTTTTATTATTCCTCTTACCGAAGAGTGGCGCATTGTCAATCAGCTGACTTACACCTGGTTGGGCGATGGCATCAGCGACTCACCATTGATCAAACGGGATAAGGTGTTCAGTGGCATGATAATGACGACTTACACTTTCTAACCTGTGTGGTTTTGTTCTCAGTGTGTGGTTTTGTTTGGCTTGATCTGGTCCGGTCTAGCCTGGTTAAGTTGAGTGCTGAGCTTTATACCTTAGGTAAAAGCACCAGATTAGCCGTTACACCGGTCGCCATTAGCACGACAAATAAAATACCAGCCAGCAACAGGGGTTTGATACCCGCCTGACGCAGACAAGACAGGCGGGTGTTAAACCCCATCGCCGCCATCGCGGCAGTTAAGCTTAACTGGCTGATCACCTGAATCAGTTCACCGGTTGCTTCTGGCAAGGCGATCAGACTATTGACGCCAATAGCCAGTAGAAAATAGAGAATAAACCAAGGCAGTACAATTTTGTCGCGTAGGTTTTCACCGCTCTTTACCTGCTCTTTACCAGAAGTGCGGAACAATACCAAGGCTAAACAGACGACAACCGGCGCCAGACACAATACGCGAACAAGTTTGGTTAATAGTGCTGTTTGCAGGGCTTCAGGGCTGATAGTTTCACCGGCGGCAACGGCTTGGGCGACTTCATGTACGGTGCTGCCAATAAAAATGCCGAAGTGCTCGGGTGACAGTGCCAGTAGAGGATAGAGCAGAGGGTAGGCCAGTAGTGACAGGGTACCAAAGATCACTACGGTTGCGACGGCAACAGACACATGTTTGTGACCGCCCTTAACGACAGGTTCTGCCGCCATAATGGCCGCAGCACCACAAACCGCACTGCCGATACTGGTCAACACAGCCAGCTCCTTAGGGAGTTTTAACCAGCGCATACCCAGAGTAATACCGACGACCAAAACAGTGCTGATAATCAGCAGGTCGATCACGATCACCTGCCAGCCCAAAGCGACTAGTTGCTGAATGGTCAGATTAAAGCCAAACAGAATAATGCCGAGGCGCAGTAATTTTTGTTGGCAAAACTGAGCGGCTTTATCTGGAATTGCCGTTACAGGGTTACGGATAAAAAATCCGGCAGTGATCCCCAGAATAATGGCCAGAGGCAGGCTGCTTAGTCCCAGCTCAGCCAACCAGGCGATCTTGGCCAGGAAATAAGACAGAATGGTGATTACAGCCAGTGTTATAGCTGTAGTAACCAGAGGTGAGCTTACAATAGCATTCTTAGGCCGCATTACTCTATGAGCCTTTTTATTGAGCAGCTCTTTCAATTGAGAAGTGGTGACAAGCATGGTCTTTATCCGTTTATCGTTATGGCGCTGATTATTATGTTTTTCTTAAATAGATGAAAACGGATAAAAAAGATTTTATTGATCGATTTTATAGATAAGTGGCGGTGGTATTCTGACGATTGAGCACGCTCTTTCAATCAGATATTTCTAAAATTGTAGGAGATCACTGAAATGTCATTGGATAGATATCTTTAGAGTATTAAATCTACCTATAATTTAGCCCTGGCTGGGCTAACCGCTCACAGTATTTTTTGTTTGAACTAGATGGTATTCAAATGAGTATTGCAAAAATCAGCTTTTCCAAGGTAACCGCTCTATTAGCCGTTATTGCTCTGGTTTACTGGGCGATGACGGCAGAACAGCTTGCAGCCCAGGAAAAAGCGCCAGAGGCGTCTGATGTCGCCACAACCACCGATGCAGCGTTAACCCGTGTGGAAGCACGGATTATTCAGGCTCAGGATTACAGCCAGCATCATATCGTACAGGGACAGATCGAAGCTTGGCGCAGTGTTGATTTGCGAACTCAGGTGTCCGGTACTGTTGAGAGCCTGCCGGTTGAGCAGGGTGAGCCGGTTAAAGCGGGTTAGTTACTGTTGAAACTGAGTAATGCGGAATATCAGGCCCAGGTCCGCAGCACGGAAGCGGAAGTTAAACTTAAGCGCGCTGAACTGGCCGCAGCCCAGCGTTTGAAAAAGCGTAATATGCAAACGGAAACCGAGGTTCTGCGCCTGCAAAGTGAGCTGGAAGGGGCCAAGTCAGCTTTGACTCAGGCGCGTCTGCAACTGCAGCACTCTACACCGACAGCTCCGTTCACTGGCGTATTGGACAAGAACGATGCCGAGATCGGTCAGTTTCTGACCGCAGGGGAGACTTGGGCGCGTTTGGTAAATATTGACCGGCTGAAGGTGACGGCGCAGATCCCTCAGCAGTCTGTCGCTGCTGTCGCTGTGGGGCAGCAGGTGACCGTTACTCTGCTGAATGGACAAGAGCTGTCTGGCACCGTGAGCTTTATCGCCAGTGCAGCCGAAACTGGCACCCGTAGTTTCCCTATCGAAGTGATGCTGCCAAATCCTGACCGCCAACGTATTGCCGGTGCCAGTGCGACATTGGATATCGACTTAGGCTCGGTGCGGGCTCATAAGGTCACGCCAGCGCTGTTGAGCCTGAATAGTCATGGTCAACTGGGCGTGAAATGGGTCGATCAGGGCGATAAGGTGATTTTTCAGCGTGTTGAGCTGCTCAGTACTGGTACGGATGGGGCCTGGATTAAGGGTCTGCCGGATCAGGTTGAAGTGATCACTTTAGGTGGTGGTTTTGTGAAAGAGGGTGAGCAGGTTGTTGCTACTCTGTCAGTGGATCAAAGCGCTAATCCTCAGGAGATGAGTGGTGTCAGTGGCGCAAGCAATAGCGCTAAGGGTAATGGGGTGAACTAAGATGGAGACCATTATCCGTGCGGCAATGGATCGAAGTCGTGCCACCCTGTTTATTCTGATTATGTTGGTGGTAGGCGGCTTGAGTGCGTATGTCGCTATCCCCAAAGAATCCAATCCTGATGTCACTATTCCGGTGATCTATGTCTCCATGAGTCTGAGTGGTATCAGCCCGGATGATGCCGAGCGTCTGCTGGTACGCCCGATGGAGCAGGAGTTGCGTTCACTGGAGGGCATCAAGAAGATGACCTCTATTGCCGGTGAAGGTCATTCATCGGTTACCCTGGAGTTTGATGCCGGTTTTGATCCCAAGACGGCACTGCAGGATGTACGGGAGAAGGTAGACAACGCCAAGGCAAACCTACCGGAAGAAGCCGATGAACCTTCGGTGCATGAGATCAATGTGGCTCTTTTCCCGGTGCTCTCGGTCGGCTTATCGGGTCCAATCAGTGAAAAAGAGCTGGTTTTTATCGCCCGTCGTCTGAAAGATGCAATTGAAGGTATCCCGGAAGTACTGGAGGTGGATATCGGTGGTGACCGGGAAGATCTGCTGGAAATCATTGTCGATCCTCAGGCAATGGATAGCTACAACCTGGATTACAGCGATCTCTATACTCTGGTGACCAATAATAACCAGTTGGTTGCGGCGGGTAGCCTGGATTCCGGTGCCGGTCGTATGACACTAAAGATTCCGGGGGGTGATCGAAGACCTGGAAGATGTGATGAATATGCCAGTCAAGGTGGACGGCAATACGGTAGTGACCTTCAAAGAGGTGGCGACGGTTCGACGCAGCTTTACTGATCCGACCGGTTTCGCCCGCATTAATGGTCAACCGGCGGTAGTGCTGGAGATCTCCAAACGTGCTGGCGCTAATATCATCAATACCGTGGAGCAGGTGAAAGCCCTGTTTGAGGTGGCACAGTCACAAATGCCGGAAGGTACTCAGGTGACGTATATCATGGATCAATCCTCTGAGGTGCGTTCCATGCTGTCTGACTTGCTCAATAATGTACTGACGGCTGTGGTACTGGTACTGATTATTATGCTGGCGACGATGGGCACAAGGCCGGCATTGTTAGTGGGTTTGACCATTCCAGGCGCCTTTCTGACCGGTATTCTGGTGGTGTGGGGTTTGGGCTTCACCATGAATATTATCGTGCTGTTCTCACTGATTCTGGTGGCGGGTATGTTGGTGGATGGTGCCATTGTGGTATCTGAGCTGGCGGATCGTCATCAGAAAGAGGGCTTTAGCCGTAAAGAGGCCTGGGCGCGGGCTGCCAGTCGTATGGCGTGGCCGATTATCGCTTCAACCATGACCACTATAATGGTGTTTCTGCCGCTGCTGTTCTGGCCGGGGGTGATGGGTGAGTTTATGAAGTACCTGCCTGCGACGGTTATGATCTGTCTGTTTGCCTCTCTGGCGATGGCGCTGATCTTCCTGCCGGTGATGGGTAAGGTGATTGGCCGCAAGGAAAACGCTCAAACGGTTGAGAGCACAGAAGCTATTGATCTTAATCATGCTCATGGTCTGACCTTTGCCGGTAAAGGCTATCGTGCCGTGTTGGGTGGGATGCTGAAATGGCCAACCATGACTTTTCTGAGTCTGGTGGGTGTTATGGCCGTAATTTATGCCCTGTACGGCAAATACAATCACGGCGTTGAGTTTTTCCCGGATGTTGAACCGGAATCGGCACAGGTGCAGGTACGTACACTGGGAGACTATTCCGTGTATGAGAAAGATGCCATTCTAAAGCGTGTAGAAGAGCGCCTGTACGGTATGCCCGAAGTGGAAGCCCTGTACGCCCGCTCCTTTGCCAGCAGTGATGGCCAGATGGCCGCTGATGTGATCGGTGTGATCCAGTTTCAGTTTATCGACTGGGAACAGCGTCGTCCGGCCAGCAAGATCATGGAAGATATGCGTCAACGTACGGAAGATATTCCCGGTGTGATTCTGGAGTTTCGTAAACAGGAAGACGGACCGTCAGGTGGTAAGCCGATAGAAGTGCAGATCAGTGCTTCCAATCCCGATGAGATTAACCGGGCTGTACAGCAGGCACGGGATATTATGGACGAAATGGGCGGCTTTATTGATGTCAACGATAACCGTGCTCTGCCCGGTATTGAATGGCGCTTTGAGGTGGATCGTGCCAAGGCGGCTCAGTATGGTGCTACCGTAGCCAGTGTGGGTAATGCGGTTCAGATGGTTAGCAATGGCCTGAAACTGGCCAGCTATCGACCGGAAGATGCTACAGATGAGGTGGATATTCGAGTACGTTTGCCGGAATATGCCCGGACACTGGATCAGCTGAATAGACAGAGTCTGAATACACCGCTGGGGCAGGTTCCGCTGAGTAATTTTGTTACCCTGACACCTGAACCCAAAACGGGGGTTCTGCGCCGCCTGGATGGCAAACGTACAATCACTATTGAAGGCGATGTGGCTGAAGGTCAGCAGGTCGATGAACGTCTGAAGGTACTGAAGGAGCGTTTGGTGGAGCTGCCGGATACCGTCAGTGTGCAATATGGCGGCGAAGATGCTGATCAGCAGGAGTCGATGGTGTTCCTGTCCAGTGCCTTTGTTGTGGCGATTCTGCTGATGATGCTGATTCTGATCGTGCAGTTTAATAGCATTTATCAGACTCTGCTGGTGCTGTCAGCTATTGTATTCTCTACTGCAGGCGTACTTCTGGGGCTCTTGATTACTGGCCAGGCCTTTGGTGTGGTAATGGTGGGTATGGGCATTATCGCTTTGGCGGGTATCGTGGTGAACAACAATATTGTTTTGATCGATACCTATAACCAGATGCGCAAAGATGGTTTGAGTGCCTTTGAAGCAGCGCTGGAAACCGGCTCATTGCGTTTACGTCCGGTATTGCTGACCGCAACGACAACCATTTTGGGTTTGATGCCGATGGTTTTGGCGGTGAATGTCAACCTGATGGAGCACTCGTTAGGCATGGGCGCCCCGTCAACCCAGTGGTGGACACAACTGTCCAGTGCCATTGCCGGTGGTTTGGCGTTTGCCACCCTGCTGACCCTGTTCCTGACCCCTTGTATGTTAGTACTGGGCGATAACTTTAGTAATAACTGGCTGTTCCGTTTGGTGCGTCGAGTCTTTAAACGGCAACAACCGGAGCAGAAAGCAGCTTAAGAGTTAATTAAAGAACAGTACTGACTGAGTGCATTATTGCGCCGGAAAAAGGCCAGGGAGCAATCTCTGGCCTTTGTTTTTAGTACGGTGGCAATCAACTTCTTGGCCGCTGCATACTTCTTATGGGCTGCAGCATGCTTCTATGGGCTGCAGGTATTGTAATTAATAGGTATTATTACCTGCTTATGACCTATTAGCGTTGTAAGTCTCAATAATGCTTAGTCCAAAAACACAATAAAGGGAATTATTATGTTCTTAAAATCTATCCTATCTGCTCTGGTCCTAACCTCTCTGGTAGGGTGTACCAGTATTTACCAATCCGAACACACTAATACCGATATGGCCAATAATGGTGAGGCTTGTATTGGCACTATTATGGCTGTGCCAGAGGGCTTGAAACCAGCTTATGATGCCGAATTGTTAGCGCAAGCTAGTGGCAAAGATGGTGAGGGTAAGCTGTGTGAAGGGCGTGTATTCGAAGCAGAAAAACCTATCACGGTATACCGTGTCTGGAACAGTGATAAAGATTTCACTCTATACGGTCGCTGGTGGTCTTTGCAGAAACCTGAAGGACCAAAAGCAAAGTATCGTAAAGACAATGGTATCTGCCCATCCTGGAGTTCGTTGAATGTGATGAGTGAGTGTAAACTGAAGGTGGGTAGCAAAATTGTGATAGGCCCAGGCCAGAGTGCTCAATGTAAAGACTTTATCTATGAGAAATCTGCTATAAACCAGGTGTTTATTAATAACGACTCCCGTAATAATATGCTGATGGTTCAGGATTGTACGCAAGGTACAGAGTGGCCTGCTCAATAACCATATGGCAGCAATTATACGGTTCTCTGCGTGAATGTCAGATGAAATAACCCGGCTAAAAATGCGTTATTACGTGACGTGGAGAAGAGTGAAAAACCTACCGACAAACCAAGACTCAGGGCGAAAAAAGTGCATAATAGCGGGCAGCACAGCCTTGTCCGCTATATTTTTACACTCTGAGTACCCTTTGTATGCAAATCAACGTCAATTTTCTCGACAACCTACGCCTTGAAGCCAAATTTGATGATTTCACGGTGGTGACCGACCAACCGATTCGCTACAAGGGGGATGGCTCTGCCCCAAGCCCGTTTGACTATTTCCTGGCCTCTTCTGCCATGTGTGCCGCTTATTTTGTTAAGGTGTACTGTCTGTCACGGGGCATTCCGACTGAAAATATCCGCCTATCTCAAAATAATATTGTTGATCCGAAAAACCGCTACAACCAGATCTTTAAGATTCAGGTGGAGTTGCCGGAAGATATTTCCGACAAAGACCGCGAAGGTATTATCCGCTCGATTGATCGCTGCACCGTGAAAAAGGTAGTGCAGACCGGCCCTGAATTCCAGATCGAAGTGGTTGAGAACCTGGATGAAGATGCCCAGGCACTGCTGATGGCGGAACCAACTGAAGATGCCTGTACCTATATTCTGGGTAAAGATCGCCCGCTGGAAGAGACCATCGCTAAGATGACGCGTCTGCTGGCTGATATGGGCATGAAGATCGAGATCACCTCCTGGCGTAATATCGTCCCCAATGCCTGGTCGCTGAATATCCGTGATGCGGCGTCTCAGGTGTGCTTTACCAATGGTAAAGGCGCAACTAAAGAAGCGGCATTGGCATCGGCGCTGGGTGAGTTTCTGGAGCGTCTGAACTGTAATTTCTTCTATAACGATCAGTACTTTGGTGAAGAGATCGCCAATAGCGAGTTCGTGCATTATCCGACTGAAAAATGGTTCCAGCCAGGGCCAGAGGATGAGCTGCCGGAAGAGATTCTGGATGAATACACCCGCGCCATCTATGACCCGGAAGGTGAGCTGTGTGGTTCCCATCTGTATGATACTAACTCGGGTAATGTCGAGCGTGGCATCTGCTCAATTCCTTATGTACGTCAATCCGATGGTGAAACCGTTTATTTCCCGTCGAATATCGTTGAAAACCTCTATCTGAGTAACGGTATGAGTGCCGGTAATACGCTGGTGGAAGCTCAGGTGCAGTGTTTGTCTGAGATCTTTGAACGTGCGGTTAAACGGGAAATTTTGGAACAGGAGCTGGCTCTGCCGGAAGTACCTGAAGAGGTTTTGGCACGTTTCCCGAAAATTGTTGAAGGTATTAAAGGCCTGGAAGAGCAGGGCTTCCCGATTCTGGTGAAAGATGCGTCATTGGGTGGACAGTTCCCGGTGATGTGTATTGCACTGATGAACCCACGTACCGGTGGTGTGTTTACTTCCTTTGGTGCCCATCCAAGTCTTGAAGTGGCGTTAGAGCGCTGTTTGACTGAGTTGATGCAAGGCCGCAGTTTTGAAGGTCTGAACGATATGCCGCAGGCGACCTTTGAAAGTAATGCGGTAACTGAACCCAATAATTTTGTCGAACATTTTATCGATTCAACCGGTGTGGTGTCCTGGCGTTTCTTCAGTGATAAGGCCGATTATGAGTTTAGCGATTGGGACTTCACCTCAGAGGGTGAAAATGCCAATGAGCTGGAAGCTGAGACACTGTTTGGTATCTTGGAAGATCAAGGCAAAGAAGTGTATATGGCGGTGTACGAAGACCTGGGTGTACCGGCGTGTCGTATTTTGGTGCCAGACTACTCCGAGATCTATCCGGTAGAGGATCTTATCTGGGATAACACCAACAAGGCGCTGTATTTCCGCGAAGATATTCTGAATCTGCACTCTCTGGAAGATCAGCAACTGGAAGATCTGCTGGAGCGTATCTACGAAAGTGAGTTGGATGATTACACCGATATTATTACCCTGATCGGCATCGAGTTCGATGAAAACACCACTTGGGGCCAGCTAACCCTGTTGGAATTGAAGCTGTTGATCTGTCTGGCTCTGGGCCGTCTGGAAGAGGCCAAGGAGCTGACAGAAAACTTCCTGCAGTACAACGACAATACTGTCGATCGTGGTTTGTTCTATCAGGCAATGAATGTGGTGCTGGAAGTGGTCCTGGATGAAGAGATGGAACTGGAGCACTATATTGGTAATTTCCGTCGTATGTACGGTAATGAGCGTATGGATGCGGTAGTGGGTTCTGTTGAAGGCTCAGTACGTTTCTACGGCCTGACACCAACCAACTCTCAGTTGGAAGGCTTGGACAAACATCTTCGTCTGATCGAAAGCTACAAAAAACTGCATGCGGCACGGGCAGCCAAAGCGGGTTTATAGTCACTCATATTCTAAAGAGTAAAAGCGTTGCCTGGCATTCACCTCCAACTGTATGCTGGGCTCCTCGTACACTGATAAAACTTAGCGGTAGTTACACCATTCCCGATATGCTTCTTGATATCTAGGTTGGATAAGCGAAGCCATCCGACACTGGCTCCGATACCGGATAATTGCCAGAAGGCACCTTGCGGCTTTTCCGACTTACAACAACTTATCTGGTTTGATATTAACTGCTTTGCTGTTGTAAAAACTGATTCACTGATTTCTTGGCTGTTTTCCCTAATTTTTGCATCAGGGCAAAATCTGCCGGGTAAATACCGTACTCAGTACGTAAGTCATCGAGGATTGCAAGCCAAAGGTGAGCGGTCATTTCGGCATCGGCAAGGGCACGGTGAAAGGTGCCATCGGTAGGCAGTTGTTTGTAGTGAACCAAACTGGCCAGTTTGTGGTTGGGCGCATCTGGGTAGATCCTACGGGAGATGAGCATCGAACAGGCAAATAAAGCACTTTCACTGCGTTTGATACGTGTCAGTTCACTGACTAGAAACTTGCTATCAAAAGAGGCGTTGTGCGCAACAAGATTATATCCCTCAATGAAATCGGCAAACTCACTCATTACCTCTTCGCAGGGAGCCGCATCCTGTAACATGCGATTACTGATACCCGTATAACTTTCAATAAAGCCGTTAATGCGACGACCAGGGTTCATCAAGCGTTGAAAGCGTTCACTGACTTGGCCGTTTTCGATACGAACAGCGCCAACTTCTATGACTCTGTCTCCTTGGTTTGGAGATAGCCCCGTCGTTTCAAAGTCGAGTACGATGACTCTTTCAGCAGGATGGTGTCTCATATCAATCGCTTTTGTATCTAATCCAGGTTTTTGTTTGTGGCAACGTTTTGATTATCCTCAAGGCCGGTCATTTCTTGATCCAGGCCTTCAGGTTGATTGATAAATAGTAGAGGAGAAAATTGCTCTTTATTGGTCATAATATCGGCCAAGGTGTAATTTTCCATCGCTGCAATGAACGCCTGCATTCCTACCATAAGGGCTTTTCTGAGTTCACAGCAGGGGGCTAGTTGGCAGGCAGGGGCATTACAGTCAACACCGTCCATATGATTTTCCATTTGGGCAATGACACGGCCAATATTGATATCTTCTGGTGCCTGAGCGATAGAGATGCCACCACCTTTTCCTCTTTGGGCATGGATGTAACCCAGCTTTTTTAACTTGCCCACCACCTTAACCATATGGTTTTGCGACACATTATAGACTCTAGAGACTTGCTGTACGCTAGACATCTGATCTGGAGGCAGGCTGGCCAGATAGATCAGGGTTCTTAAGCTGAAGTCTGTAAATGTCGTAATTCGCATTTGTGGTCCTTAACGGGTTTTAAACGCAGCCAGCTGCTGAACAATCCGTAATGTTACCTGGTTTAGCCGCTGGCCTTGATGTTGCAATTCCTCGCAATCCTGAGCGTTAGAGCCAGAGAGTATTTTTAGTGCATTCACTTCATTGACAACATCACTAACTAGTTGATGAATATAACGAATATCAACGTCGTCTTGAACTTCTTTCTCATTAATCAGCTGTAAAATGCTCACGATGTTGTCGCATGCAAAGTTTATCTGTTGTTGAGTAGCTAAGGATTGTTCCGATAACTGAGACAAGTTACCTGATTGTAACTCAATCTGCTGGCCAGCCTGGCCTTGAATATCCAGCAATGCAAATTGATGGTTGCAAGAAAAATGGCATCCAATAGATATATGTACTTGCATATGTGCTGTGATAGTATCTGAAAATTAGAATATATGATTTTTCAGATGTTCTCTCGAGCTTAAGCCGTTGCCGGTGTAAATGTATTGAGCAGAGAGGAAGCTTTGAAACGTTTAGTGTAAGAGGAAAATAATGGGGATTTTTGAACGTTATCTATCTGTTTGGGTCGCGTTATGCATTGTTGCCGGGGTTGCTCTAGGTAATCTGATCCCCGTTTTTTTTGCGACAGTGGCCAAACTGGAGGTGGCTCACGTTAACCTGATAGTAGCCGTACTGATCTGGGTAATGATCTATCCCATGATGGTACAAATCGACTTTGGTGCCATCGTGGATATCGGTAAAAAGCCAAAAGGATTGGCGTTAACCCTGATCGTTAACTGGCTTATTAAACCCTTCTCTATGGCTTTCTTAGGTTGGCTGTTTTTCCGTGTATTGTTTGCTGATCTGGTAGACCCTGAAAGTGCTGGGGAGTATATCGCAGGTATGATATTGCTGGGGGTTGCACCTTGTACTGCGATGGTATTTGTCTGGAGCCAGCTTACGAAAGGGGATGCCAACTATACTCTTGTTCAGGTCTCGGTAAATGACATCATTATGGTGTTTGCTTTTGCGCCTATTACTGCCTTTTTGCTGGGTGTGAGCGATATTCAGGTACCTTGGGAAACGTTGCTTTTATCCGTTGCTCTTTATGTTGTGTTTCCTTTACTGGCAGGTATTCTTACTCGTAGAAAGTTGGAGAAGGGTTCCGATAGTCACAGTGTGCAGTCATTTTTAAATCATATTAAACCCTGGTCTATCATAGGCCTGCTAGGTACTGTTGTGCTGCTGTTTGGCTTCCAGGCGGAAACGATTTTACAGCAACCGCAAACTATCCTTCTGATAGCTATTCCGCTGCTGATTCAAACCTATGGTATTTTTGCTTTGGCGTATTTGGCTGCCAAACGACTTCATCTGCCACACAATATTGCTGCTCCGGCCTGTATGATTGGCACATCCAACTTCTTCGAGCTAGCCGTTGCCGTCGCTATTTCCCTGTTTGGTTTGCATTCTGGTGCCGCGCTTGCCACTGTGGTTGGGGTTTTGGTTGAGGTTCCAGTCATGCTGTCGTTAGTCTACTTTGCCAATAGAACAAGCCACTGGTTTCCAGTTGATTAAGTGCAATCATTAAGAGTGGATGCATTTTAATATCCAGAGGCCATTGCCTATGGGCTTTGTAGGATAGCTATCTTGAAAACACCCGCTGATCTGATAGAGAAATATGGCTATAGACCGACCCTCTTTATCTGTTAATCAGTTAGATGTATGTAGCTGATTTAACTATAGTATTGACTAGACGGTGATTTTTGAACTTGAGATGGGTTATGCTGTCTGCCTTGATACCTACTTTAATTGCTTGAGGAGATCGGTGTATTATCGGGCGGATAGCCCTCAGCACCTTGTGAACTATGCAGGATCTTAAACGTTTATTAAATGACTCCTGGACTTTTTTTCTCGCCCATCTGTTGCCTATCTCCTCTATTTTGTTTCCGGGATTGATTGTTGCAAATCTGGTGGGTTTGCAGATGGAAGCAGGTTTTCAAACTGGTGACGGAGAACCAATAGATCCTACAGTATTCTGGTATGCCCCTGTTATGGCTCTGCTTTATGCCTGGTACCACGGGGCTGTAATGTTCTATATCGCTTCTGCTGTGAACGATGCCCCGGATAGCATCATTGTGTGCTATCAGAAAGCTTTATTGCGTTTGCCCATGCTATTTTTACTGCATTTTATTGCAGGTCTGGCGGTATTAATGGGCTTTGCTCTACTGATTATTCCTGGGGTATTGCTATTGGTGAGACTGCAGTTCTCGGATATTTACTGCCTACTTAGAGGGCAGGGGCCTATTGCCTCATTTAAACAGAGCCTTGCAGCAACAAAACATGATCGCTGGTTAATATTCTGGGGGGCTGTGATTATCTACTCATCTGTATTTGGTATGACACTTGTGCTTTCCAGCATGTTGGCCAGTATGGATCTGTGGAATACAGTCGTTTCTGTACTCTTCTCTTGTGTAGAAGGTATTTTGTTGTCGTTACTGACTATTTTTGCCTATCGAATGTTTATTCGACATGAGCAGCTTTCTCAAGCTGCTACTGATGGCAAATCGGACGAAATAGAGTAATGTTTTAATTAAGGTTTAAATTAGCAGTAAGAATATTGGGAGATCCCAGTCTGAGGAGGCGGGTGATGGCAAAGAGGCTTTTTTTAGCATTCTGTGTACTTACTTATTCCGAAATCGCGGTCCTCAGCTGCAAATCTCAATGGGGAAGCCCTTAAAGTGGGTTTAAGTGATGCAGATTACCCGCCGTTCTACTTTGTGACCGAAAATCAGCAGGAAGAAGCTCCAGTGGCGCTCAGGCCCAGATAGTCCTAACCTCAAACTTCTCTTTCCTTTCTGCTACAGGGCTATTAACTATGGATATTAGTTGTACTGTCAGGCTGTTTTGCTGGGCCTAAGCCTAAGCTGCAATCACTCTATACAGAAATAGAAAAGGGCGCTAAATAGCGCCCTTTTCGGTTTCTTCTTCATCACAGGTTTATCAGGCTAAACTGCTTCTTCCGGTTCGCGACGCTGTTTCTGCAGCCATCCCACAAATAAAAGCAGAAGCAGGGTAGGGATAAAGACCAGTTCCTGTGGTGGTCGATCAGACTCAACTTTCAGGCCGGTAATCTGCCAGCCAAAGTCGATACCTGCTTTTTCTGCCGGGCTATCAAAGGTCACCAGATCTACGGTCCAGTTCACGTCATTCTGCGTCAACATAAAGCCCATTTCCTGCAGGCGGCTCATACCATCGCCTTCTTCAGACTCCAGTTGCAGAGAGACGGTTTTAGCCACCTGATCGCCCTCAATGGTTTCACCCTCAACATTGATCTGAAGGTAATCGCCTTTTTTCAGTCTTTCAACCTGCTGCACCAGTTGAGTGGCGGGTACATTGGTATGAGGGGGGTAGACCTGATCCCACCAGAAGTCAGGGCGGAACAAACTAAAAGCGATGAGCAGTAGTGCTAAAGATTCCCATAGCTTGCTTTTCACCAGCCAGTAGCCCTGAGTGGCTGCTGAGAATATCAGAATCGCCGCAATCGCACTGATGATCGTAATCAACAGATCCCATACGCTATCGATGCCAATCAGCAGCAGCTGAGTGTTAAAGATAAACATAAATGGCAGGATCGCGGTTCGGATATCGTAGGTGAAACCCTGAATACCGGTTTTAATCGGATCGGAGCGGGCAATTGCAGCGGCCGCAAAGGCCGCGAGCCCCACGGGCGGTGTATCATCCGCGAGAATACCGAAGTAGAACACAAACAGGTGTACGGCGATCAGAGGAACGATCAGACCGTTTTCAGCGCCCAGGGAGACAATCACCGGAGCCATCAGAGTGGATACCACAATATAGTTTGCAGTAGTCGGCAGGCCCATACCCAGGATGATGCAGATAATCGCGGTAAAGATCAGAATCAGAACCAGATTGCCGCCAGAGATAAACTCAACAAACTCCGTCATCATCTGGCCCAGGCCGGTCAGGGTTACCGTGCCTACGATAATACCCGCTGCCGCAGTAGCAATACCGATACCGACCATATTACGGGCACCATCGATCAAACCACCAACAAAGTCATCCCAGCTGTCTTTAAAGTAGCCAATCCATTCGTTATCACCCCGGAACCAGGCTTTCATCGGTTTATGAGTTAACACGATACCGATCAGGAAAATCACCGAGAAAAATGCAGATTGCTGAGGGGAATAACGCTTAACCGCTAAAGCCCATAACAGCACAATAATCGGCAGACCAAAGTAGAGGCCTGACATGACAGTGGGGCGGACTTCCGGCAGATGATCGAGTTCGATACTTTGATCATCTGCGGCCAGTTCAGGATAACTTGCTGCCAGTTTGACCAGGAAGCAGTAACCGGCAAGCATCACCAGCAGCATCACCAGATAAGCAAAGTCGCCCAGGGCCGCTTCCAGCAGGTTGGAGCCGTAATACACCACACCAGCTAATAGCAGGGTGATCGTAGATGTGCTGGCCCAGGACATCATACGTTGTGCCATTGTTGGCACATGGGTACGCGTGATGCCTTTCATCTTTAGCTTCACTGCTTCCAAATGCACGATATAGATCAGTGCAATATAGGAGATCAGTGACGGCAGAATAGCGTGTTTAACCACCTCGATATAGGAGATGCCCACGTATTCAACCATCAGAAAAGCAGCAGCACCCATAATCGGTGGTGTCAGCTGACCATTGGTAGACGCCGCAACCTCGACGGCTCCCGCCTTGGAGGCCGGAAAACCCACCCGTTTCATCAGCGGAATGGTAAAAGTGCCTGTAGTCACCACGTTAGCGATGGAGGAGCCCGAAATAATACCGCTTAAACCAGAGGCTACCACTGCGGCTTTCGCAGGACCGCCTCTTAAGTGGCCGAGCATTGAGAAAGATACTTTGATCAGATAATTACCGGCACCGGCTTTATCCAATAGCGCGCCCAAGAGTACAAAGAGGAACACGAAAGTGGTGGATACCCCTAACGCCACACCAAATACCCCCTCAGTGGTCAGCCACTGGTGAGACATGGTTTTATTCAGGCTGGCACCTTTATGGGCGATTACATCCGGCATATGAGGGCCGCCGAAGGTATAGATCATAAAGACTATAGCTACAATGACCAAGGGCGGTCCTAGCGCTCGTCGTGCTGCCTCCAGAAGAGTAATCATACCAATAACAGCAAAGATAATATCCGTTGTCGATGGGGCACCGATACGGTCACTGAGCGCATCGCGGTTGACTAATAGATAAAGTGAGCAAGCAGCGGCTGTGACTCCAATGATGACATCCAGAGCCTGCCAGTGTCCTTTGCTATGGCGAACACTAAGGGGAAACAGTGAAAAAGTTAAAAATACAGCGAAAGATAAGTGAATAAACTTAGCCTGATCCTCATTAAACACTGCAAAGTTAAATATATACGGCAGTGGGGATGCGTACCAGAGCTGGAATAGGGACCAGGAGATTAACAGTGTTAGAACCAGTTTGCCAAAAAGGCCATCTAGGCTGCGGCTGCCGGTTTCTGAATTGAGTAGTTTATCGATTTCATCTGATGCTTGCGGTGTAGTCTGTGATGAATCGGACATGACATAACTCCATGGTGAAGGGATTAAATCCTGCTGCTCCATATAAGAATGCTACTGCCGTCTCCAGCAGTAGCATTAAGCAGCAAACCTGCAATCATGGGGTATTACATCAGACCTGCTTCTTTGTAGTACTTAGCAGCGCCTGGATGCAGAGGGGCAGACAGACCGTCTTTAACCATCTCTTCTTTTTTCAGGTTAGCAAACGCCGGATGCAGCTTTTTGAAGGTCGCGAAGTTTTCAAATACCGACTTAACAACGGTATAAACCACATCGTCAGGCACGTTGGCAGAGGTTACGAACGTTGCGCCCACACCAAAGGTCTTGGTGTCATTTGGAGTGCCGCGGTACATACCGCCAGGAATGGTCGCAGTACGATAGAAGTCATTAGCACTGACCAGGTTGTCTACAGTCTTACCGGATACTTCTACAATGACGCTATCACAGGAAGTGGTTGCTTCCTTGATGGAACCGCTTGGATGGCCAACGGTGTAAATCATCGCATCAATTTTGTTATCACACAGTGCTTTGGATTGCTCAGCAGCTTTCAGCTCGGAAGCCAGGCTGAAATCAGACTTGGACCAGCCCATCTCTGCCATTAGCACTTCCATGGTGCCACGCTGGCCTGAACCTGGGTTGCCGATATTAACCCGCTTACCTTTCAGGTCTTTAAAATTTTTGATGCCGGCGTCAGCACGCGCGACAACAGTGAAAGGTTCTGGGTGTACAGAGAATACCGCGCGCAGCTCTTTGAATGCCCCTTTATCCGCAAACTTACTGGTACCGTTATAGGCATGATACTGCCAGTCAGACTGAGCCACGCCCATCTCTAACTCACCAGCG
The DNA here is from genome assembly GCF_000422425.1 of Oceanospirillum beijerinckii DSM 7166. GTDB lineage: Bacteria > Pseudomonadota > Gammaproteobacteria > Pseudomonadales > Halomonadaceae > Oceanospirillum > Oceanospirillum beijerinckii. Next base: position 185,888 of record NZ_KE383828.1, on the reverse strand, counting down.
CGAATGGTATTGATGTTGTATACAGAACCACCGGTACTTTCTACTGAACAGCGGATGCCGTGATCTTTTCGATCTTTGTTTACCAGGCGACAGATAGCACCACCCGTAGGGTAGTAAACACCGGTTACACCACCTGTACCAATAGAAATAAAGCGGGTGTCAGCGGCACTGGCAGCGGTTGCAATACCCGCGGATGCAGCAAATGCCATACCTGTCAGCAATTTCTTGGTAAATTTCATAAATGCTTCCTTTTTATTATGCTTCTTGGACAAATTAAGATCGTGCTCAGTTGAGCCAGTTTTAAAAATGTCTTTTTTAAGCTGGCTCATTACCGGCTATACACCGGTTATACTGCTTCAGTTTAGACCCATTCCAGTTGACATGAGTAAAATAGTAGTTTGATAGCGAGCTTTCTCCTACTGCAATAAAAGGTAGGTTTGCTGTAGGTGTTTTTCCATTAAGTCATTACAGCCCGAAAGACTGTAAGGCAGACTTGCTAGTTATAGAGTACGCTATCTATCAGATTTTGTGGAAAAATGTGAGTAAAATCAACCAAAAAGATACTATTTCAAAGTTTTTCCTCTTATGCCTTATCTTTTATAAGGCTAAAAGGCTGATATAGTTCAATGGATTAGCTTTTGATTAAGTTTTAATTCACATCACCCATAGAATATTATGGCTAAAAAAGTTAGAGGTGTATGAAAAATATGGCGTAGACTCATTTGTTGCTGAGAAAAAGTTTCATTTGGAATAAACGCCAGAGCTGGGAATGCTGCAGGACTTATGTTGAAGCTGTAGCGAAAAAAGTCAAATAAGTAGGAGAGCCTGTCTTGTTGCCGTTAAGCGCTTACTGCATTTGGACTGTAGGCACAGAATATGGAGAGGTGCTCTTGTAGTGTCCGTACAGCTGGCCGGACACTACGAGACTATCTTTGGTTTATTTTGCAGACTTACTTACTTTCAAGTTCTTTGATAAAGCGGTTGGATTCATTGATAGCGGTTTGCATATCACGAATCAGTACATCCACATCCTGGCGTATAGCATTCAGCTCACCTTTTAACGCACCGATAGCACGGGCATTCAAGTTGTGCTTCAGATATAGCACATTGTCGTTCAGTGCAACCAATACCGGTTCCATACGACGTTCAGCTTTGCGCATGGAGCTGATCAGGCTTTTGTAGCGGCGCTTGGTATCACGGAGTTGGCGTTCACTTTGGCGGCGCAGACTCGCATTGTTGTATTGTGTTAGTTCTTCCTGCCATTCTTCGAACAGAGCTTCAGCAACATCCTCAACACGATCAATATGCTTAGTCACTGACTCTGCGGCTGATTTACTGTCTTCATATTCACCTTCAAGGCGGTTATACATGCCTTCCAGCTCGCCACCGTCAAAGTTCACGACAGCTTTATACTGCTCTAACGCACTCTTGAACTGTTCCTGTGCTTCCTCCTGAGACTCTTTGGCGCTATCAACCCTGTCTACCAGAATATCTCTTTTATGAACACCAACCTGTTCCATTGCTGAGTAGTAGGCGCTTTGACAGCCTGTGAGAAAAGTCAGCAGTAAAATGCTTAAAAATAACTTTTTCAACATAATATCCTTGTAATCTTGTGGGAGCCTCTGCAGGGCCTTGAATTTTAAATGATTCTATCAAAGCCTGAGCCTGAACTAAAAGTCTGGCTTGGATTTTCCATGCCGATCATAAAGATCGGCAGGGCTGTGACTTTAAACTCATTGATCAAATCAAGCGTTATTTTACCACTTCTTCTTGCAACTTTAGTCCTGCCTGACAACACTGTGTAACAGGATGTTGCGCAAAGAGATGATAAATGATTGAACCTCGTTGTAAATACATTAGCCCTGATGGCTTACCTTGCACTGAATCGGCAGAATATGATGGTCGATGTTATTGGCATAACAGCGACCAGGTTAAGGATCGTACTGATTTGAAAGATAAATTAGAAACCAGGGCCAAAACAAACCTACCCATGCAGGGAGTCTCACTAAGAAGAACTGATCTGTCTGATATCAATTTGGTCAATCATGGTTGTAAGCAAGGTTATGACCTGAGTTACAGTGACTTTTATCGTGCCAATATGCAAAAGGCTCATTTGTTTAACGCCAATTTGCAGCATGCTTCACTTATGAAAGCTGATTTAAGAGGGGCGAATCTTCACTGTGCCAACTTGGAAGATGCCAATCTATTGGGGACAAGGCTCGAAGATGCCCGTCTGGATAATATCCAATGGGGGCACTATGTGCTTCAAGAGAAGATGGCTCATGCCAGTAAGGATCTTGCTGACAGGCAGGATTATCTTGAACAGGCAGAAGAGGTGTATCGGAACTTGCGCCGAGTGCTGGAGCATGAAGGGTTGTTTGAGCAGGCGGGGTATTTCTTCCGTCGTGAGATGGTGATGCGTCGTCTACAGATGCCTTATTACTCCATGTCGCGTTTTGTTTCGCGGACTGTAGATCTTTTTTGTGGTTATGGTGAAAGGCCGCTTAGGATTATATTTTTCTCGGTTTTTCTGATCCTGGCCTTTGCTGTAGCGTATTTTCTTAATGGGGTTAATGATGGTGGCAATCTGGTGAAGTTCAGTAGTGATCTTCCTGTCTTGCAAAATATCGAGAACTTCTTAAATGCGCTCTATTTTAGTGCGGTTACTTTTACCACTCTCGGCTTTGGTGATATCACTCCCAATGGCTGGAGCCGGTTGTTTGCCGGAGGAGAGGCTTTTATCGGCAGTTTTACGCTTGCCTTATTTGTTGTTGTTTTTGTTAAGAAAATGACACGTTAATAGGTAAAAGATAGGGTTATAACAGGTTGAAAGTTTTCTTATACCTGCTTAAATGGCAGCAGGTTTTCTGCTTCCTGGGCGTAGCGGAAGGTATGCTCGGCTTCTTCCTGCACAAACTGTTTTAGAGTATCCTGGAAGCCTTCTTCGGCTACCCAGTGATTAGAGCAGGTGATGATAGGCTTAAAACCCCGGCTTATTTTATGCTCGCCCTGAGTACCTGGATCAAAATGTTTAAGACCCTTCTCCAGGCAGAACTCAATGCCCTGATAATAACAGGCTTCAAAGTGCAAACAGTCGGCATCAACCACACTGCCCCAATAGCGACCGTATAGAGATTCTGCATCATGGAAAAACAGTGCTGCAGCCACTGGCCGCGTCACCATGTCATTTGATTCGGATGGTTCATCATGCGTATCTTGAATGGCTTCTGAGTCTGCTTGATTATCTCCAGGGTTGTGCTGATTACTGTTTGCCTCGGTGTGGGACCTGTTATGGCTCATGCTGCTGTGTTCGTTATTGGCATGGAAATGATGTTCTGCGATCACCAGCATCATCTGTTCTGGCATGGTGTCTAATAAATGCTGGAAAAAAGCCTTATTCAGGTAACCACGACGTCCCCGTTGCAGATAGGTGATATGGTAGCAGCGGTAGAAGTGATCCAACTGTACCTGGGTGATCTCAGTACCAGGAATACGTTGAAGTGTCAGGCTTTGTTGCCCGATCTTACGCCTTTCCTGGCGTACATTTTTGCGTTTTCTGGAGCTAAAGCTGCCTAGAAATTGCTCAAAATCCTGCCAATTATCACGATTAAACCAATGGAATTGGCAGTTCAAGCGAGTCAGTGTGCCGGTATTTTCCAGGCTTTGGTTTTCATCCTCAGATGGAAACAGTAGATGCCAGGAAGATGCTCCCAGTTGATTCGCTTGTTTCTTGATCTCTTTTAGTATCAGTGGAATGCAATCGTTTGGCTGTATACCTTTTCTTAGCAGGATTCGCTGTCCCTGGCTGGGCGTGTAGGGTACAGCGCTAACCAGTTTCGGATAATAGGCCAAACCATAGCGTTCATAGGCGTCGGCCCAAGCCCAATCAAAGACATATTCACCGTAAGAATGATTTTTCAGGTACAGAGGCATAAAGCCAGCCAGGCCTTGATCATCTTCCAGAACCAGATGCATAGGCTGCCAGCCGCTTTTTTCACTGGCCGCACCAGATAACTCCAAAGCCAGTAGGAACTCTCGTCGCATAAAGGGGTTGCCATCATGCTGAAGCTGTTGCCATTGTTCTATGGAAAGATCCTGAAGCTGGTTAATAAAACGAATTTTCATAACATCGGTCGCGCTTTGAAGATCAAGTGGGGGCATCAATCGAAGTTGGTGCGCTTAGTCTATTAAGGCCGAATGTTGATATTAACCGGCCTTACACATAGTAAAAACTGTTACGAAAACCAGGGAGATTTGGATCTGATGAGCCTCTTAGACTTTGACTAGATTTGGAATTTTAACTTCCAGGTGGTAGAGGAGCTGCGCCATACGCTGCTCAATCAGTTCTGGCTCCATCGCTTCAGGAGCGCCACCCCCCCAAATTGGTGCAGGCCAGGCTGAATCATCTGGCTGGCGTACTACGTGATGAATGTGCAGTTGGGGTACCATGTTACCTAAAGCCGCCACATTCATCTTATGGCCATCAAAAGCGACCATCAGAGCTTCGGCTAAAGCGCAGGATTCATTCATCAGTTGTTGACGATCGTCTGCTTCCAGTTGATATATCTCGGTAATACCGCCGATGCGTGGTATTAAAATAAACCAGGGAAAGCGGCGGTCATTCATCATACATAAACGGCATAACGGCAAATCGGCTACAGGAAAGGTGTCTTCTTCCAGGCGGGTATGTAATGTGAACATGATAACTCCTAAGACTGATGCAACGCTGGATCGGTTTTTATAATCGAGAAAATCTTACAAATACGGCTTCAGTTCTGGATGAATTCTAACCAATCCTGCAAAAGAAACTGTAGATCATCCAAGCCGCAGAGTGCTCTGCTCAGCTCATCATCCTCGTGTAGGCCTTCTTCCTGTAGCAGGTCATTAAATTGATCAGATTTCATATGCAATGCATTGGCGGTAACCTCTGCATCTTCAGGGGTTAGTAGTAGGGTGTACTCTTGGCCGACATAGGCTTTTTCATGATCAGCGCTATTTTTGAACTGCTTGATGTCGTCAATAAAGTTAAGGATTTTGTCGCTATCAGCTGCTAATTCGGTGTTTAGCCAGTGGCCGATCACCAGATGCTCCATAGAGAGCTCAACACTAAAAGCACCATCTTTATCGCGAATAAAATCGTATTCCATTTATGTATCACTTTATTGACTGATTGCAAGATCAAAACTGGGCGCATCATAAAACCGTTAGCCTGAAGTGGCAATTAATTCAGTTATGCTGAGCACTGAGAAGTAAGGTGTTTTGCAGAGAAAATGCCGGGGCAATGGTTGAAAGTTCTGCTTTTTGCACCAATATGACGCTTATCGTAGCATGATGTGCTGTGTAATGGTGCCTATACAGATCTTTGATTTGTCAGTATTTAAATAGTGTATAGCCTGTTTCGTTATTCCAATTGGTAGTCCTGAAATCATCAATTAGACTTTTTTCTGATTACAGGTGTGTGACGCCTTGCTCCCAAAGGTGAATCACTTCTGCAACTCAGAAGCAAGTCACAGCTAAACAGTGTGTGTCAGACAAAAAGTGAGTCGGACAAATAGAATCGCATTGTTGAGCCTGACTTGTTAATAACAACGAAACGGGACAACACAATGAAAAAAACGGTATCCCTGCTGGCAGGCGCAGCATTAAGCCTGGGTCTGGTGGCTAGCGCGAACGCAGCAACGCTGAAGATGGCATACGACGCTGACCCTGTGTCACTTGACCCACATGAGCAGCTGTCTGGTGGCACCCTGCAATTATCTCACATGACCTTTGACCCCCTGATTCGTTGGGACAAAAAATTGGGTTTTGAACCGCGTCTGGCGGAAAAGTGGGAGCGTGTTGATCCACTGACCATGCGTTTCCATCTGCGTAAAGGTGTTAAGTTCCACTCTGGTAACGACTTCACTGCGAAAGATGTCGTATTCACTTTCAACCGTCTGCGTAACTCTCCTGACTTTAAAGGCATCTTCGCCCCTTTTACCGAGCTGAAAGTGGTTGATGATCATACTATCGATCTGAAGACTGCTAAGCCATTCCCTCTGGTACTGAATAACGTAACTTACCTGTTCCCAATGGATAGTAAGTACTACTCAGGTAATGACGCGAATGGTGAGCCAAAAGACAAGCTGGTTAAACACGGTAACTCTTTTGCGTCCCGTCAGCTGTCTGGTACTGGTCCTTACACTGTGACTTACCGTCAGCAGGGTGTAAAAGTTGAGTTTACCCGTAACAGCAACTACTGGGATGTAAACTCTCCAGGTAACGTTGACAAGATTATCCTGACGCCGATTAAAGAAGCGCCAACCCGTGTTGCCGCTCTGCTGTCCGGTGACGTTGATTTTATCGCGCCTGTACCACCAACAGATCACAATCGTATTGCCAAAAAAGAAGGCATCGATCTGATCACCATGGGCGGTACCCGTATCATCACTTTCCAGATGAATCAGGAACGCGTTGAAGCCTTTAAAGACGCCCGTGTCCGTCAGGCAATCGCTTATGCGATCAACCAGAAGGGTATCGTTAAGAAAATCATGAAAGGTTTTGCAACGCCTGCGGCTCAAATGAGTCCTTGGGGTTACCTGGGTCATAACGAAGCGCTGATGCCTCGTTACGATCTGAAAAAAGCGAAACAGCTGATGAAAGAAGCCGGTTATGAAAACGGTTTCAGCATCACTATGATGGCGCCAAACAACCGTTACGTGAACGACGAGAAGATCGCGCAGGCTGTTGCTTCTATGCTGGCTAAGATCAACATCAAAGTTGATCTGAAGACGCTGCCTAAAGCCCAGTACTGGGGTGAGTTTGACGCTCGTGCAGCAGACATGATGATGATTGGCTGGCACGCAGATACCGAAGACTCCAACAACTTCTTCGAGTTCCTGACTGCATGTCCTGATACTGAAACAGGCCTGGGTCAATACAACAGCGGTAACTACTGTAGCCCTGAGGCTGACAAGCTGATGCATCAGGCTAATGCTGAAACTGATCCGAAGAAACGTGCTGCCATCATGCAGAAGATCGAAGAAATGCTGTACAACGATGCCGCATTTATTCCTCTGCACTGGCAGAACCTGGCATGGGGCGCTTCCAGCAAAGTTAAAGCTGAGCCTGTGCTGAACGTAATGAACTTCCCATACCTGGGTGACCTGGTTGTAGAAGACTAAGGTTAAGGGACAAGATTGAGCCCTATTATTGAAGATCGACTCTTATAAATCTTCAAAGTAGTGCTCTTTCTTCAACAGTCTGAATGCTGTTCAGTACTGTGCTTTTCGAACCGGTGGTTGGGTTAGGGCAATCACCGGTTTTGGAATCCGCCGGTATCTTCGGATACCGGTCTTCGCACTACAACAAAACTCCGATGCATGGAATGCACAGTGGTTAAGGCAGAACTACCATGATAGCTTTTTTTATAAAACGACTGGCTCAAGCTGTGTTGGTGATGTTTGTCATCAGTCTGATCAGCTTTTCCATTCAGGATAATTTAGGTGACCCACTACGAGAGATGGTGGGACAGTCAGTTTCTGAAGCTGAGCGTCAGGCTCTGAGAGATGAACTGGGCCTGAATGATCCGTTTTTAGTACAGTACGGCCGCTTTGTAAAAAATGCCCTGCAGGGGGATTTGGGCACTTCGTATTTCTTCAAAGAACCTGCGCTTGATGTGATTTTAGGCAAGCTGCCAGCGACTCTGGAACTGGTGTTTGGTGCATCATTAATCATTATTGGTTTGTCGGTGCCACTGGGGGTTTATTCCGCTATTAATCCTCAAAGCTTGTTTTCAAAAGCAGTCATGGGTATCAGTATTGTCGGTATCTCTGTGCCTGTATTCCTGACGGCCATTGGTTTGATCTATTTCTTCTCCATCGAACTGGGCTTAATGCCCTCCTATGGCCGTGGCGACACCGTTGAAATATTAGGACTGGAAACCAGTCTGTTAACCGCTGATGGTTGGTCGCACCTGGTGCTGCCGGCGGTATCTCTGGCATCTATTATGCTGCCTCTGTTTATCCGTCTGATCCGTGCCGAAATGATGGAAGTACTGCAGTCTGAGTATGTGAAGTTTGCCTGGGCTAAAGGTCTGATGACCCGCCGTATCTATTTCCTGCACGCTCTGAAAAATACCATGCTGCCGGTTATTACCGTCGGTGGTGTTCAGATCGGTACCATGGTGGCGTACACCATTTTGACCGAAACCGTATTCCAGTGGCCAGGGATGGGCTTCCTGTTTCTTGAAGCGGTAAACCGCGTAGACACTCCGCTGATCGTGGCCTACCTGATTGTAGTAGGTGCCATCTTTGTAATTACCAATACCATCGTAGACCTGATCTACGGTCTGGTGAACCCAACCGTAAAACTGGCTGGTAAGAAGTAATAGGCAGATAGAACAATGACAACACAAAATACGACTAGCGATCTGCCGGAAAAAGCGCCATCGGCGTGGCAGCGTTTTAAAGATACACACGTATGGCATAGCTTTGTTAAAGACCGTGTGGCACAGCTGAGCTTCACTATTTTTATGGGTTACGTGCTGATGGCGCTGTTTGCACCGGCCATCGCTCCGTTTGATCCTTATGATCCCACTCAGATCGATATTATGAACTCTGAGTTACCGCCAAGTTGGAATGAAGATGAGGGCGACCCTCAGTTCTGGCTAGGTACCGATGCCCAAGGTCGTGATTTATGGTCCACCATTCTGTATGGCACCCGTATCTCGCTGACCATAGGTATCTGCGCGGTGCTGTTGCAGGCAACCATAGGAATTATCATCGGTCTGATTGCCGGTTACCGTGGTGGCCGTGTGGATAGCATTCTGATGCGTTTTGCTGATGTTCAGCTGTCGTTCTCAACCATGATGGTGGCGATTGTTGTCTTGGCGGTCTTCCAGGCCAGTTTTGGCACCGAACTCTATCAGGAGCTGGCCATGATAATGCTGGTTCTGGTAATCGGTATCGCAGAGTGGCCGCAGTATGCCCGTACCATTCGTGCATCGGTACTGGCCGAGAAAAAGAAAGAGTATGTGGATGCGGCACGTGTGATGGGCCTGGGCCAAGTGCGCATTATGTTCCGTCATATTCTGCCCAATACCCTGTCACCGATTCTGGTTATCTCTACGGTACAGGTGGCTAACGCCATTATCTCAGAGGCATCTCTGTCCTTCCTGGGCCTGGGCATGCCGGTATCTCAGCCATCCCTGGGGTCTCTGATCTCCAGCGGCTTTGAGTATATCTTCTCTGGAGCCTGGTGGATCACTGTGATTCCAGGTGTCGTACTGGTTGTGCTGGTTCTGGTGATGAACCTGCTGGGTGACTGGTTACGTGATGTATTAAATCCAAAACTGTACAAGGGGTAAGTTATGGCATTGTTAGAAGTTAAAAGCCTTGAAGTCAGTTTTGGTCTGCGCAGCGGCGCGGTTAAAGCCCTGCGCAATATCAGCTTTACTTTGGAGCGCGGCGAGCGTCTGGGTCTGGTAGGGGAGTCCGGTGCCGGTAAATCCGTATTGGGTTTCTCCATTCTGAACCTGATCTCTAAGCCGGGGCGCATTTCCGGTGGTGAGATCTGGTTCGACGGCAAGAACCTGGCGGATCTATCGGCAAAAGAGCTGAGAGATGTGCGTGGTAATCGTATCTCTATGATCTTCCAGGACCCTATGATGACTCTGAATCCTGTTCTGACTATTGGTCAGCAGATGATTGAGTGTTTGAAAGCGCACCGAAAGATCAGTAATGACGCCGCCCGTACCATCGCGATTCAGAAACTGAAACAGGTCTATATTCCGTCGCCGGAAACCCGTATCGATCAGTATCCTCACGAACTGTCCGGCGGCATGCGTCAACGTATCGTTATCGCCATCGGTCTGCTGATGGACCCGGATATTATTATTGCCGATGAGCCGACCACCGCACTGGATGTCACCATTCAGGCAGAGATTATGGAGCTGATGGTTGAGCTGTGTGATCGCAACAACGTGGCTTTGATTCTGATCACCCACGATCTGGGTGTGGTCTCTCAGGTAACGCAGAAAGCGATCGTGATGTACGCGGGTCGTATTATCGAGCAGGGACCAACCAAAGAGATCATCAACGATGCTCAGCACCCTTATACTCAGGGTCTGATGAATGCTCTGCCACAGATGGCGATTCCGGGCCAGCGCCTGAATCAGATTCGTGGTGCGATGCCACCGCTGCAAAACATCCCGACGGGCTGTGCCTTTAACCCGCGTTGTGACTATGTGATGGATGAATGTACCAAGCAACTGCCGGGCTATACCGTATCCGGTAACTGCCAGGTGGCCTGTCATATGGTGGCGAATTTGAAAAAAGCTGAACAGACGTCGGATGAGGTGTAAGTGATGAGCGTACAAGAACAGCAGCAGGCGTCTGAACAAGACCAGACTCAAGAGCAAGCTCAGGCCCAGTCTCGAACAGAAAATAAACCTGAATCTCTGGTTCAGATCCGTGATCTGTATAAAAAATTCAATATCTCCGGTGACTTTCTTGATCAGCTGAAGTTTCAAGGCGGCAAGATCGTTCGTGAGCAAGAGTTTGTTCATGCCATCAACGGTGTAAATCTGGATGTACACAAAGGTGAAGCCCTGTGTGTGGTGGGAGAGTCCGGTTGTGGTAAATCCACCGTCGCCCGAACCGTAATGGGGCTGCTGAATCCAAGCCGGGGTTCCATCAGCTACCGGGGTGAGCGGATCGATAATCTGGACGATAAGGCACTGATGCCGTATCGCAAAAAGATGCAGATGATCTTCCAGAACCCCTATGCGTCATTAAACCCGCGTATGACCATCGGCCAGACCCTGATGGAGCCGGTTAAACTGCACAACCCAACCTGGTCAGCTCTGGAGATTCGTGACAAGGTTCACGAGGTGATGTTCTCAGTGGGTATTGATCCAAGCTGGGGTGAGCGCTTTGCCCACGAATTCTCCGGTGGTCAGCGTCAGCGTATCAGTATCGCTCGTGCTTTAGCGGTAGACCCTGAGTTTATCGTCGCCGATGAGCCGATCTCGGCACTGGATGTATCCATTCAGGCGCAGGTATTGAACCTGATGATGGATGCTCAGGAAAAACGTAACCTGACCTATCTGTTTATTACCCACGATCTGGCGGTAGTAGAGCACTTTGGCACCCGTGTAGCGGTGATGTACTTGGGTTCCCTGTGTGAGCTGGCGCCGACGAAGGCGCTGTTTGCCAAGCCACGTCACCCGTACACTCAGGCATTGTTATCGGCGATTCCGCGCCTGGAAGATGATCGCCCGTCACACATTAAGCTGCAGGGTGAAGTACCGACGCCGGTGAATCTGCCGTCAGGCTGTGTCTTTCACGGCCGTTGCCCCTATGTAAATGATCGCTGCAAGAAAGAGATTCCTCAGCTGATTGCCACAGATGATGGTGGGCAGGTCGCTTGTCACGCAGTAGAAGAGGGTCGACTGTAAATGCCACTTTCTGTGCCAGGTATTCGAATTAGCTCGGGCTTTGACTCGGGCAATATTGAGGTGCTGGATCTGTCCAGCCCTCATGATATTCAACTCAGTATTCGCAAAGACAATCAGTCTGATTTTTTCCAGTGGTTCCACTTTCGGGTTCAAGGGGCTGCGGGTGAAGAGCTGACTATGCGTCTGGTGAATGCGGATCAGGCGGCTTATGTGGATGGCTGGCCGGACTACCGTGCTGTGGCATCTTACGACCGTCAGTACTGGTTCCGTGTACCGACCAGCTTTGAGCAGGGTGAATTGGTGATTAACCATACTCCTGAGCAAAACAGCGTCTACCTCGCCTATTTTGCCCCGTATAGCTTTGAACAGCACCTGGATCTGATCGCTTTTGCTCAGCAATCCCCGCTGTGTGACGTGTTTGATCTGGGCCAGACTCTTGATGGTCGTGATCTAAACCTGCTAAAGATCAGTAAAGCTGATCAAGATAAAGCAGGGAAGGTTAGCACAGAGAAGACTGGTTCTGAGAAGAGCGATTCAGATAAAGGTAAGACGAAGAAAAACATCTGGATTACGGCGCGTCAGCACCCCGGCGAAAGTATGGCGGAATGGTGTGCCGAAGGCTTTATCGAGCGTCTGTTAGATACTGAAGATGCTCTGGCTCAGAGTCTGCTGGAACAAGCAGATTTCTATATTGTTCCTAATATGAATCCTGATGGTTCGGTACGAGGACACCTGAGAACCAACGCCTGCGGCGCTAACCTGAACCGTGAGTGGGAAGCGCCAACCATGGAGCGCAGCCCAGAGGTTTATCTGGTGCGTCAGGCGATGTCCGAAACCGGTGTTGATCTGTATCTGGATCTGCACGGTGATGAAGCGCTGCCCTGTAACTTTATCGCCGGTCAGGAAGGGGCTCCCCATCTGTCGAACGAGATTTTCCAGCAGGAAGAATGCTTTAAGCAGGATCTGGCACAGATTAACCCTGACTTCCAGCTGGAACGGGGTTATCCGCCGGGTAAGTTCGGTCCTGAAACTTATACGATTGCTGCTTTCTGGGTTGGCAGAGAGTTTAACTGCCCTTCAATGACTCTGGAAATGCCATTTAAGGACTACGACCAGCGCCCCGATGAACAGTGTGGCTGGTCACCAGAGCGTTCCATCAAGCTGGGCGAGTCTCTGTTTTATCCACTCAGCCAGTGGTTAAAAGCCTGATGTTGTAACTAGTCTGACTTGGTGACTAAAACAGCTTTTAAATCAAGGACAACGTGATAGCTAAATAATTGATAGGCCGACCGTTTTTTACGGTTCGGCCTACTATAATAAAAACGTTAAAGTGAAGAAAAAGCTTTAACCAAGTAGCCCTTTAATTTTTTTGGCAAAATGAGCTGAGAATATTTAAGCGGCAACCTTAATGTTTTTCCCCTGAATCCGAGAGCACACTATGGAAGTAAGATGGCTGGATGATTTTATCGCCCTGGCGAAAACCCGGCACTTTTCCCGTGCAGCTGATGAACGTAATGTTACCCAACCCACTTTAAGCCGCCGCATCAAGCTGTTGGAAGAGGAGATGGGTACGACACTGATTGACCGTAATAGTCTGCCACTATCGTTGACCCCCGCTGGCGAGGTTTTCCTGGCAGGTGCGGAGCAGATGTCCCGTATCGCCCGTGAAACCAAGGTGCGTTGTGGCGAGATCCGGGAGCAGGAAAGTAATCGGCTCACGTTTGCTACTACGCAAACTCTCTATCTGACACTCTATCGCTCCCTGATGTTACCGTTTTGTGAGCGCCATCAGTTACCAATCGATCTGAATTTAAAGTCGACCTCATGGGTTGGGGCTGATTTTGTTGGGGCTTTGGCTCAGGGCGAGTGTGACCTGGTGCTATGTTTCTGGCATCCGACCATGACCGTTGCCCGTGAACTGGATGATGAGCGCTTTGAAAGCCTGGTGATCGCTGAAGAAAAGCTGATTCCTGTTACCGCTAATGATGAAGATGGCCGCCCACTATACGTGCTGCCCGGCCTTAAAACTCAGCCTTTACCGTATATTGGTTACTACGAAAACTCGTTTATGCGGGCTGTGTTGGATCACTTTCTGCAGAAACAACCTGAACCACCTCAGCTGGTCACCATGAATGAAAATGTGCACTCAGTCAGTGTAAAAGCCATGATTAAAGAGGGCTTTGGTTTTGGCTGGGTGCCCCAACGTTTGGTGAAAAGCAGTCTGGAGCATGGCAGCTTAAGTATCGCCGGTAGTGATGACTGGCAGGTGCCGCTGCAGATACGGCTGTATCGTAACCGACAGAATACGCATCCGAATTTACGTCAGCTGTGGAATCAGCTTGAAGAAGCGATTAATAACAACACCTTTGGGGCGTAAGTGCTGTTTTATGACATCAGTGTTTTAACCTTACCTGACAAACTAAAACCGCACTTGACAAGTAAGCGCCATATAAAAAACATCCCCGTAGAACGATAAGAGGGCAGGGACTGAAATGATCTCAGCGTTTTTCCAACACCTGGAACAGACTCAACAGCGCACAGTGTCGCTGATTACTCAGCAAGGCTACGATCAACTGCTGATCGGTTCTGGCAGCCTGCATGGTCACTTTTTAGACGATACCCGTTATCCGTTTCGTCCGAACCCACACTTTGTACTGTGGGTGCCTTTCCTGGCAGAACACCCGGATTGCTGGTTACTGGTACGTAATGGTCAAAAGCCAGTACTGTTCTATTACACACCGACGGATTTCTGGCATCTGACCCCCGAACTGCCAAGTGACGAGTGGACAAAAGCGTTTGAACTGGTGGCTTATGATGACTTTGCCGCCGTCGAAAGCCAGTTGAAAGGTCATAACACGGCTGTCATTAATGAACAGCTGGTCACCATAACCGCCTCTGATAATACGGCTATTAACCAGAACCCTCAGGCGCTGATTACTGCACTGAATTTCCACCGTGCCGTTAAAACCGAGTGGGAGCAACACTGCCTGCGTGAAGCGAATTATCTGGCGGTGAAAGGCCATGCTGCGGCAGAAGCCGCCTTCCTGGCGGGTAAGAGCGAATATGAGATCAATCAGATCTACTTCAGTGCCATCGCTCATAACGAGCGTGATATGCCATACGACAATATCATAGGTCTGAACGAGCATGCGGCTGTATTGCATTATCAGTTTCAGCAACGCACTGTGCCGGATCAACACAGAACCCTGCTGATTGATGCCGGTGCCCGTTTTAACAGCTACGCCGCTGATATCACCCGGACCTTTACTCCAGAAGGTAGCTTGTTTGCCGACTTAGTTCGTGGCCTGGACGACCTGCAACAGCAACTGTGCAATCAGATCAGTGCCGGTAGTAACTTTATCGCCCTGCATGAACAGATGCACCTGATGATCGCTGACCTGCTGAATCGCTTTGGTATTATCACTGCCAACCCAGAGATTCAACTGGAGCAGGGCATAACCCGCACTTTCTATCCCCATGGCCTGGGCCACCTATTAGGCCTGCAAGTGCATGATGTTGGCGGTTGGCAGCAGGATGAAGCAGGCACGCTGCTAAACCCACCGGAAGAACACCCATTCCTGCGTTTGACCCGTACTCTGGAAGAGGGTCATGTGATCACTATCGAACCGGGTGTTTACTTTATTCCGCAGCTGTTAAAAGAGCTGAAAAACAGCCCATCCAGCGAACACGTCAACTGGGCTATGGTTGAGCAACTGCTGCCATACGGTGGCATCCGTATTGAAGATAATATCTGTGTGCAGAAGGATGGCAGTGAAAACTACACAAGGGATGGCTTTGCTAAGCTCTGATCTCTAACCCTGAGTTCAACACTGTAAGTACTACGAAAAGCCGACATCATGTCGGCTTTTTCTGTATCTATCAGGCTATGCTCACGTCAAAAGATAACTTCAGTTCAAGAGTGGTATGGCTGTGAAAGGTCATTTTTTGTAAAACAACACCTTCATTACTTGTTCCCCGTCTGTCAAAAGGTTAAAAGTAGGGCGGTGAAAGACTTATGGTTAACTCTGAATTATGAAAAATAACAAGCTGTTATCTTTAATCGCTACAGTTGGTGTATCTGCATTAGTTGTAGGTTGTAGCGTGGCCCCTCCAAGCGGTAAGAAAGAATATATCGCATTTTGGGAGGGGAATACTCAGGGTGCAGAATTAGAGTACTTTGCCAAGGCTGCATTGAATCAGCATGGTCAGGATCTGCTAAAAGCGGTGCCTGATGATATCGAAACCTACTGCCCCAATTACTACCGTAGTACCTATGAGCAGCGTTTAGACTTCTGGGCGGGTTTTATCTCCAGCCTGTCTCATTTTGAAAGCTCCCATCAAAACCATGTCTGGTATCAGGAGCGTTTTAATGATGTTCAGGGTAACCCTGTAATTAGTCGGGGCTTGCTGCAGATCTCAATTGAGAGTGGTAACGGCTATGGCTGCGGCTTAACGGATCAGCAGCAGTTGCATGATCCCAAGACGAATATCTCCTGCGGTGTACGTATTCTGAATCGTTGGGTAGGACAGGAAGATAAAGTGGTTTCAGGTCGTGGTGGATGGTGGGTATTTGGGAGCTCGTGGAAAGGTGCTGCCAGATATTGGAGCCCATTTCGTGACCCTAATAAGCGCAATCGCATCGCTTCAGCCACCAGAGACCTCCCATATTGTAAGAGCTGATCCACATCCTGATCTTTAGTTAAAGAGAGGCCATTGCTTATGCTGAAGGGTTTACACTCAATGGCATCGTATTCAGATAAACAGGCAAGCTTCGTTTTATAATGTCAAAACCGAGATAACAATAATAAGGTTTGACCATGATTGATTGGCTTCAACTGGGTGTAGTGTGCATATTCTTTGCTGCTATGCTGGTGATTGGCTTTTTAAGCTCTCGCAAACAGAAGACAGCCGCTGATTTCTTTGTCGGTGGGCGTAAGTTTGGCTTATTAACCGTAACGGCGACTCAGATAGCATCGGCATTTGGTGGCGGTATGATGGTTGCCCATGTAGGTATTGGCTACCAGTGGGGGTTTTCTGAGTTTGTCTATATCGGATTGATTGTGCCGGCCGGGGTGCTACTTCTGGCTTGGCTTGCCGCAGGTTGGTTACGGCAGCAAAGTTTTTATACCACCAGTGACTGGATGTGCGCTCAATACGGTGAGTCAAGACTGTTGCGGGCCACCACATCGATTGTAGCTTCACTGGTTACCTTTGGTTGGTGGGTCTCTCAGCCTATTGCAACAGGTAAGGTTTTAAATGTTCTAACAGGAGTTCCTTTAGAGTGGGGAATTATTCTTGCGGCCGTCATTGTGGTCATCTATACCATGACCGGTGGTATTATTGCGGTGGCCTATACCGATGTGGCACAGCTGGGTTTAATGATTTTTGCCCTGTTTGTTATGTTACCCATTGTGGTAACTGCAGCAGGTGGTTTAGATACAATCTTTGCCACTGTACCAGAAGAGAATCTGACTTTATTTGCCGCGGGTGAAGATGTGATTTGGGGTTGGGTGATGGCGGTCTTACCGGGGCAGATGGTTTTGCAGATCTACCATCAGCGTATTTACTCAGCTAAAAGTGTCAAAGTTGCCAAGCAGGGTCTGTATAACCTGGCATTTTCCTGCATTCTTGCTGGGATATGGGCTTCGCTACTGGGAATGGCCGTATTTACTCTGAATCCTGATCTGCCGGATCAAGAGCAGGCTATGATGTGGGCCATTATGGCGTTCCTGCCCCAGTGGATGGCATTATTGGTTTTGGCGGCAGTGGCTGCTGCAATTGTATCAACCGCTGACTCAGCTCTGCATAGTGCCGCTGCCAGTATTACCCGTGACTTCTATCAGGTATTGTTTAAACCCAACGCCAGTGATGAAAATGTACTTCGATTTTCTAAAATCTGTATTGTCATTTTGGGGGTATTAGGGGTTGTCATTGGTCTTTACGTACCTGTAGTGTTTAAAGTATTAGTGATGGGGTACACACTAACATCGGCAGGTTTACTGTTCCCCTTGTTTTTGGGCCGAATTTGGTCTGGTGCTACTGGTATAGGTGCTCTCTGCGGTATGTTGGCGGGCGTCTTCTCTGTATTACTCTTTTCCTTTTTTCCTGCTCTGGAAAACTTGTTACCACCCATCGCAGCGGGTTTAATCGCTTCTTTTGCGGTGATGGTTACTGTTAGTCTGATAAAACCTCTGAAATTAACGCCATCAGCTCAAGTTGATTAATAAAGTCTGATGTTTTATCGACATAATACGGTGTACTGTTGTCGTAATTAAAATGTCATCCACGATGGTGATCGTGCTTTATTTGAAGGGGCTGTACAAAAACCGCGTTGTTCAGCCAAGAGTGATGGATATTTATGAGTTGTACCCCAGTACCTAAGAACCCCCTTAAAACGAGCTTGGTCGTTATTTTTTCTGCTGCACTAATGATATCGGCCTGTTCTCAACAGCAGGTTTTACCTGAGAAGCGACCTTCAGCTGGTTTACCGGATTATCGACAAACCGATTTTCAACGCTATATAGCAGATAATAAACGGTGGTTAAGGGAGAACCGCCATTATTTAAGCGATGATCTGGAATTGGAAATTGCAATTAACAGCCCATTTGAACTTAAACCTGAGCACCCTAATGGTAAAGCTGTCTTATTAGTGCACGGATTAAGTGATTCACCTTATTCCTTTATTGATATCGGGCAGGAGCTGGTTGAACAGGGCTATCTGGTGCGTACCTTGTTATTACCTGGTCATGGCAGCAAAGCTGCAGATTTAATGTTGCCTGTACTCGATGACTGGACAGGGATTGTTAAGCATCATACTCAATTGCTGAATCGAAGTTATGATGAAGTCTGGTTAGGTGGTTACTCAACTGGTGCTAATTTGGTGACCATTGAAGCCATTGAAAATCCGCAGGTTGCTGGCTTGTTACTCTTTTCTCCTGCATTCAAGCCTGAAAGCGGTTTGGTTCGTTTGGCACCAATAATCAGTTATTTCATAGATTGGGCGGATGAAGATCCGGAAGAGAATATTGCTAAATATGAGTCTCTGCCAATGAATGGGGCTGCGGTGTACTATCAGACGTCCACTCTGGTGCGAGATAAACTGAAGCACCGGTCTGTCGATATACCGGTGTTTATGGCCATCAGTGAAGGAGACAGTGTAATCGATACGAAGGCGGCGCTGGAGCTGTATCAAAAAAGTTTTAAACACGCTAACAATCAACTGGTTTGGTTTGGTGAATATCGACCCAATGTCCAGGGGCTAAATCAATTCACAATGCGTTTACCAGAGCATAGAGTTAGCACAGGTTCTCATATGAGTCCGCTGTATAAGCCTGATAATGCTCATTATGGCAAAATGGGGTGGTTTAGAATGTGCTCTAATGGCCAGGATGAGGTGCAAGAGTTGCTCTGTCGTGAAGGGGCAGAGGTTTGGTTCTCCGGTTGGGGCTACCGGGAAGAAGGGAAAACCCATGCCCGTTTGAGTTGGAACCCTTATTTTAAAGAGACCATGGCTGTTATGCGGAAGGTACTGTGATTGTTAATAGATTCTTTTGATCTATCAAGGCCAATAGGCAACTGTGGCCTGATACAAAGGGATCACCTTCCTGCCCGGATATTGGATATTCGCTTGTCAGGACGTTTTGGGGTAACGGAGACGCCTCAGAAGCGGTATCAGTCGTGATAAAAATGCTTTTGAGCGCATGGAGTGAGAGAAGCAGTTGGCTGTAGTCAATCATGATAATGGCCATTCTGTTTCGCTATTAGAGCGGCATCAATGTTTCTGTGAATCATCAAAGTCTTCCAGGATTCTACGCTGATGGAAGCCTTCTTTGTAGTGGCGTGTATCTTCCTCCAGTAAAGCAACTTTTTCTCTCAGTTTAAGAAAACTTGCTTTAACCATGGCTACATCCTCCAGTATATGGGGGATTTGATCCGCTAGAAACTCGGCATCATCGAGGTTGCGCTCAGTTTGCCAGCGTCGAAGGGTTTCTAATAATTCTGGTGAGGTTGCTGATTTATATTTTGTCATTCACTTGCCAAAATGGGGTTGTCTTTGGTGCATCAAAATAGTACATGCACATATACTTTATATGGTCTATGAGGGATAAGACTGATTTTATGCCCTGATTTATGCCTGATTGACTTATGTCACTAATTTATCTGTTTAGATGACTAGAATATGCGCTCTGCAACAGTTTGTTACAAATCCTGCTGTAAGCGTAAATGCTTGGTTGTCTGGCAATGACATAAGCCGAGTGTTGATAACAATACCCCTGTTTCGATATGTCCATAAGATGGACTATCCTTAATGCTCAAGCTTACAGGAAAACAATAAAAACCGCACAAGGAACGGTAGCATGAAAACTAATCTCCCAGTGACAGGGTGCGAGCGTCGTTTTGCCGAGGGTGTGCCCCTTGTATCAACCACAAATTTAAAAGGCCATATCACCTACGTGAATGATGCTTTTGTCGAGATATCCGGTTTCACCCGGGAAGAGCTAATGGGCCAACCTCATAATATTGTTCGTCATCCCGATGTCCCTCCAGCTGCTTTTGCGGATATGTGGGGTACACTTAGCCAAGGAAAACCATGGATGGGTGTGGTGAAAAACCGATCCAAAAATGGTGACCACTATTGGGTTAATGCTTTTGTAACACCTATTGTTGAAAACAGTCAGGTGGTGGGTTACCAGTCTGTCAGGATTCAGCCTAAGGAGAGCCAGGTCGAGCGGGCGGAGTCTATTTATCACCGTATTAACAGCGGTAAAAAACGATATAATCGCTATGATCTCCCGGTGAGTAGAATTTTACCGGTATTAATTCCTTCTTTTGCTCTTTTGCCCGCCGTGCTTTCGTATTTCTTTGAACTGAATAATGGCGCATTTTTAGCTGTGGCATTGGGTAGTGGTTTAACTGCAGCGCTTCTGTCTTTATGGTTGATGAGTCCTTTGAGGATGGCATTGAACAAGCTAACTCGTGAGAGTCAAAATGACCTGTTAGCGGAAATGTATACTGGTTCTGCAAATGAGGTAGGGCATCTGATGCATACGACCCATATGCGCGAGGCTAATGAGAAAGCAATTCAGGCTCGTATAGAATATGCTGCCAGGGAGCTGAACGAACTGGCGGATGAAAATCAGAAGATTGCTGAGCAGGCAGCCGCCGCCGTTAATCAACAAGGCATTGAAGTACAACATATTTCGGCTGCTATTGAGCAGATGGTTGCTGCGATTGATGAAGTGGCGACTCAAGCACGTAATACCTCTGATGCAACCCAGCATGCATTGATTCATGCACAACAGGGCAAGACAGTTGTTGCCGATAGCTCGGAAGCTATTTTTAAGCTCTCAAGCCAGGTTAATCAGGCCGCTAATCAAGTTGAGCAGCTCCGCCAGGCCAGTCAAAGTATCAATCGCACTGTTGATTTAATTAATGATATTGCTGCACAGACCAATCTATTAGCTCTGAACGCGGCGATTGAAGCCGCTCGAGCGGGTGAGCAGGGACGGGGGTTTGCAGTGGTAGCAGATGAAGTACGCTCTTTGGCGGAACGAACGCAGGATTCTACTGGCCAGATCCAGGAGACCTTGGGGCGCTTAGCCAGAGAAACTGATCAGGTTCTGGCGGTAATGAGCGCCAGTAAATATAAGGCAGACAAGAGTGTAGAGCAGGCAGAGTTAGCGGGAGAAACACTGGTGCATATTGCACATCAGATGGAAAGGATCAGTGGTATGAGCCAGACAATCGCGAATGCAGTAATAGGGGAAAGCAAGGCTGCAGAAAATATCCACAATAATTTGTCCGCTGTGAATGCTGCAACAGAAGTTGCGATGGTAGCCGCAGAGCAAACAAAAAAAGCTTCTTCCAAGCTTATTCACAATGTAAAAATAATCATGCAGAGCATTACACACTGATCAGTATGATGAAATAAGTGCTAAGCACGTCAGCACGTCAGCACGCCAGCACGCCAGCACGCCAGCACGCAATATTTCTAACCTCTCCGGCCAGAGACCGGAGAGGATAAGAGTATAAGTATCGAAAAACGGTTGTTATAACTCGTACCTGTTTGTGAACGGCAGGATTAGTGCAATTAAGGCAATACGCCTAATGTTTCTCTTCTTGATTTGCTCATGGGTTTTGCTGTGGTTTTATCATCGATGGAATGACGTCAGCTTCTTTCCAGTGTGAACTATACTGAATAGAATGCGCTGGTGGAGTGACAGCTTATGTGGCGTTCGATGATGTGCTTTATCCTACTGTGGATGGTATCTGTGCGTTGTGTTTTAGCAGATGACAGTGCTCATGATGTCATGCGTAATACATGGCGGGTAGCTTTGATTGACCGTTTCTATCCCTCTGTAAACCACACAACTGATAACAGTAGCCACCATAGAGTTTTGCATGGCTTATTAGATTTGGACAATGATGAGCTTCCTGAGCCTTATTATCATGGCGACCTGGTGCAAATGATAGCCAGTGACCCTCGCTTAATTTTTATTCAATACCCTATCTTTGATAACCGTCCGCCATTAAAGGAGATCTTGTCCCGTTTGGTACAGATCCGGGGCAGTTTGGCTCGTTTTCCGATTGATGCCTTGTTATTGTCATGGGAGTCTTCAACACTGGTAAGTGCCTTTGAAAAACCTTTAAAGCCGGAAAACGTAAAGCTATATAAGTCTTTGGTTAGGGAGTGGGGAGAAGCGGACTCTATCTGGTATGCAACATCGCAAATCATTCTGCAGTTAGAGTGGTTGTCTCAACAGGGGGTGGCTGTCTTTACAATTGCTGGTAATGGTGGTTCGGGCATGGTTAATACTTTTTCTTTTGCCGAAGGTGTGACTACTGTAGGGGCAAGTGAGCCTGAGTTGAGACATTTTGTGGCTAATAACGCATTTGTCGACCTGAAAGCTCCAGCGGCTTATCAACCCAGGCGTATGGATAGCCGGGATGGTATTGCAATGGGTTACGATATAAATGGCGATAACTGCATTGATATTCCTTTGAACCAGTTGAGCAGTTTTGATGCTTTTGAGCACAGAAGTTTTTCGTCGCGCCCTTGGCCGATTTTAAAAGGCTCATCGTTTGCAGCGCCTGCAGCATTGAAAGCTCACCTGCTGGGCGGTACAGTAACTGAGTGTTTGTAAGTTACAGATGTTTCCAGCAGTAAAAATTTAGAGGGTATAGCGGGGCAGCAGTACTTTACTGGCTAAGGGGTAGCCTCGGCAGGCTTATCTGTGGCAAAAGAGTTGATTTCTTCAGGCGTTAGATGACGCCATTGCCCCTTTGCAATATCCAATGAGATGGCTCCAATCTTTTCTCGATGCAATGACAGAACACGATTACCGATAGCCGCGAACATGCGTTTAACCTGATGATATTTGCCTTCAGTAATAGTCAGTAAGACTTCCTTCTCATTGATCGCTTCCAGCTGAGCGGGTCTGGTTAATGCTTTTTCTCCCTGGAGTTGAAGGCCTTGCTCAAATCGTAGGGCTGCATCGGGGGCAATCGGATCTCGTAAGCCAACTCGGTACACCTTCTTGCACTTCATTTGCGGACGAATAATATCAAATGACCAACGGCCATCATCGGTGATTAATACGAGCCCCGTTGTATCGGCATCAAGGCGTCCTACTACGTGCATATCTTCTGCTCGATCAAGATCCAGATAGTTAAAGAGAGAAGGATAGGCTTCATTGATATTTGAGCAAATCGTAGCAGGAGGCTTATGTAGCATCACATAGCGTGAGGCGCGCGGTGTCAATACTATGCCATGGAGTGTTATCAGGTTGTCTTCGTGGGCTTGCGTCGACTCCGTTGTCACTGGCTCACCATTGACACAGACAGCCCCTTGTAAAATCTTTCTAGTGGCTTCTGGTCGAGATAGATCAGTGCTTTTGCAAAGAAATTTATCGAGACGCATTGGGTAACTAAATGCTCAATAATGGATTACAGGATCGGTTTACAACGAATTGCTTAAATCGCTGCTCAAATTTCCACCGCGCAGTAAGTATACTGCGCGGATTATACACAGCAAAACAGAAGTACTTGAGATATTCTGCCTTGCAGGCCGGAAAATATCCCGTTTCCGACCTCAAGATTCACTTCGCTGCCTATTTACTCGTTTAATACGCAGCCATCAAACTAGTGAGTTCCAGATATTTCACCCAGTCCCCTTCGCGAATTTTCTGGCCCGGTTCCATTACCACCAAGGCATCCGCCCATTGGCAGGAGGTTAGGACTCCTGAGTTCTGATTTGGGAACAGCTCAACCCGTGTGGCTTGATTTGGTTGGTCGCCAGGGCGGGATGGTATTCTACGTACCCGCAAATATTCACGACGAATACCCGCTTCAGCGTTAAACTCTGCCTCTGCATACCGATAAGGAATATTTTGCAGTGTTTTGCAACCTTGCAGCTTAGCCAGTGCAGGGCGCACAACCACTAACGAGGTCAAAAAAGCGGATACCGGGTTACCTGGCAGACCAACAAAGTAGGCACCACCCTCAGATTGAGTCTTTCTAATGGAACCGAAAGCCAGTGGTTTGCCGGGTTTCATGGCCATACGCCACAAATTCAGTGCTCCCAGAGCTTCTACTGCGGGCTTCACATGATCTTCTTCGCCAACAGATACGCCACCGCTGGTGACTACCAGATCCGCTTGTTCAGCAACTCGGGCCAGGGTGCTTTTGGTTTCTTCCAAGGTGTCCTGGATAATACCCGCATCAATCACTTCACAACCCAGATTTTTAAACAGGTTAATCAGTAGATAGCGGTTGGAGTTATAGATCTGGCCCGGCTGCAGGGGGAGACCAGGCTCTACCAGCTCATTACCGGTGCTCAAGAGAGCGACAACCGGTTTTCGATACACCACAACTTCAGGCAGGCCTATGGAGGCGATCAGTCCCAGGCTGATGGGATCAAGGCGGGTGCCTGTTTCAAGTAATAGCTTGCCTTGGTTAATATCCTGGCCTTTTTTGCGGATATTTTCGCCAGGACGAGTATCTTTCGGAAACTCTGCTTTATCATCGACCAGAGTTACTTTTTCCTGCATAACGACAGCATCTGCACCTTCAGGCGTTTCTGCACCGGTAAAAATACGGGCACAGGTGCCGGGTTGAAGCGGCTGAGGCCTATCGCCTGCAGCGATACGTTGGCTAACCCCTAATGGGCCATTTGCCAGGTCTGCAACACGAATGGCATAGCCATCCATAGAGCTATTATCTGCAGGAGGTACATCAACACCGGCTACGACAGGCTCGGCCAGGACATAACCCATCGCGTTGGATAAAGGGCGGATTTCAGTGGTCACTGGTTGAATGGACTCACAGATCTGTTTGATGGCTTCATCGACCGGCATTAAGCCTGGTTGCGCACAGGCATCGTGTTTGGCGTTATGCGACATAGTTATCCTGTTGAAAATCTGATCGTTTTGGTTGGCTAATGGTAGCGGGGAGTGCTCTTAGGTACAACGTTCTTGGGTTCGGGTCTTTTGGGGCAGGCTGACTCGGGTTGAGCCCTCTTGGAAAAGCATAGAGGCCAACCAGTGATGCCGCTCCCGATAAGTTTCTTGATATCAGAGTCGGTTGGATAAGCGAAGCACCATCCGACATTGACTCCGGTATCCGATGATTATCGGAAGGCGCTTTGCGGCTTTTTCGACCTACAACAACTTATCTGGATTGGTATGATAACTAGACCAATAGTCAAAATACCGAGTTGAAAGGTGTTGTCAGAAAAAGCGTTGTGCAGGTTGAAACTCGATGTGTGCGATGATGCTATAACCATCATCGCACACAGTCCGTTTGGATGGAAAAGCGATTAAACGTGTGTCGCTTTACCATGAGTCAGCAGGGCAACGTAGTTGCAAGGGCGGTGACGGCTATCCAGCTGGTCACGGATCACTTTGTACCAGCCAGTACGACAAGCACCGGTAGAACCAGGCAGGCAGAATACCAGCGTATTGTTGGCTAGACCGCCCAGTGCACGGGACTGGATGGTAGAGGTTTTGATCTCTTCGTAAGACAGCATACGGAACAGCTCACCAAAACCGTCAATGGTTTTATCCAGCAGAGGAGCAACGGCTTCAGGGGTGCTGTCACGGCCAGAGAAACCGGTGCCACCGGTCGTAATGATGCAGTTTACGGTCTCATCGGCGATCCATTGGGACAAAACGGCGCGCAGCTTGTAGATGTCGTCCGGTGCAATGGCGTGATCTGCGACTTTATGACCCGCTTCTTCGATGCAGGCTTTTAAAGTGCCACCACTTTTATCGTTATCAAACGTGCGGGTATCAGAAACGGTCAGTACTGCAATATTCAGTGGGACTTCTACTGCAGGGATGTCATTGTTATCAACTTGTGACATAACTTTAGCCTTTTGGGGTTAGAACGGCCCTTCCCACAGAGAGTGCAGCCTGGTCAGGCGGCCTTTGCATCGATTGGAACCAGGGGAAGGGCCGTATGCTTAGTTTATTCTTTTAACTAGTTGCTTTACTTGAGTGTGAAGCACACTTCGTGCCTGTTTAATGTTGAAAATAAACCAAAACAGTCAGGCAAATTCAAATATTCGCTTTGGCTTTTTCTGGAATGTCGCTTTTGAGACAAACTGTCAGGCTGAATCATAACGGATCAGAACAGTCGCCTTATTAGCTGGTAGCTAGGTTGATGTAACAAAAAGCCAGCATTAAGCTGGCTTTTAAGGCATGGAAGAAGCAGATAAGTATTGGCTTAAACTTCAGTTAACCAACCGTGAATATCTTCTGCGTTACCCCATTGAATATCATTCAGCGCTTTGCGCAGTTTAACGGTAGTTTCACCCACTTCACCATTACCAACTTTATGCTCTTCACCTTTGTAAATCATAGTGCCTACAGGAGCCAGAACTGCCGCTGTACCGGACAGTGCTGCTTCACAACCGGGCTTAGCGATACGCTCCAGCAGCTCTTCAACGCTCAGCTTACGCTCAGTCACTTTCAGGCCCTGATCACGAGCAATCTGTAGGATAGAGTCACGGGTCACACCGTGCAGGAAGCTTTCATCCAGATCACGGGTAATCACTTCGTCACCGTCAATCAGCAGGAAGTTCGCTGCACCTGTCTCCTGAACATCGCCACCCGGACAGAACAGAACCTGGTCTACATTATACTTCTCTTTTGCTCGCATGGTCGGCAGCAGAGAGCTGGCGTAGTTACCGCCGCTCTTAATCATGCCGTTATGAGGTGCACAACGCATACCTTCGTCTTCAACCAAAATACGCAGAGCTCGGTCACCACCAGCAAAGTAGTCGCCTACCGGAGACAGTAATACATAGAAACACGCGGAATCAGAAGGTGCAGCGGCTTTACCAATAATCGGTTCAGTACCAATCAGGGTAGGGCGGATATACATGGAGCTTGGTGCTGTAGGTACTTCGTCTTTGTACTGACGAACGATATCCATGATCATACCAGTAACAAAGGCCTCATCCAGATCAGGAAGCGCCAAGAGGCGACCACTTTGTGCCATACGTGCAACATTGCGATCAATACGGAAAACTTTAACAGAACCATCAGCATGGCGGAAAGCTTTTAAGCCTTCAAAGCAGGTACTGGCATAGTGTAAAACGTGAGCACCCGGGTGTAATTGGATACTGTCGCTCGGGACCATTTCGGGCGCACTCCAGCTCGAACCGTCAAACCAGGTGATCGACATTTCAGGCATAAAAACAGAGCCGAAAGCAGGATTAGCCATGATACCTTCCTTTTAATTATATTTTCTGCGCCACCATAAAACTGTGAGCCTAACGGGTGGCAGGAATAAAACTTAATTATCTATACAAACTAAAGACTTATATTCTAATCCCGCAGTAGGAAAATTGGAATGATTGTGTGCCTATCATCATAAAAGAGTTTTACCACTTCAATTTTGGGCTTTTGCAGCTATAGGAGGCCATCTTCTCTATTAATGTAGTGAGTGTTGAGAGCAAATGAGTGCTTTATTAGTCAGAATGGCCTTGGCTTATCAATGTTAATCGGGTGACTTATCGGTCATATTTTTATGGTGATATTTTTTGTATTTTGGTTTTTTTGTGGTCTATATTTCTATTTTTATGCTTTTTTGTCTCGATATCAGCTGGTTGTGGCGGCAGTATTATTGGTTAAGGCACTGTGTCAGGTAGTCAAATACCACACGTACTCTTCGACTATTACGAAGGTCTTTATGGGCCACCAGCCAACATTTCACCTGTAATGGGTCGAGATCAGGAAGAACCCGTACCACTTCAGCTTCATTATCCCCTGTTTCAATCGGCATAATGCCAATACCTAAGCCCTGTTTTACCAACTGCCATTGCACAAGGTGATTGGCACAGATAATAGGGAAGTTTGTGTGACTCACTGAAATGCCATGCTGATTCAGTAGATTGATAAACTCATCACTGCGATCAAAGCCGATAAAGCTTACCTGAGAGAAATCAGAGTCCTTAATAGGATCGGGAAGGGTAAGGTGAGGAAAGCGTTGCAGATAACCAGGGGCAGCATAGAAAGCAGCTTGCACGTCTTTAATACGTTTAGCGATCAGATCAGGCTGAAGCGGGCGAAAAGTACGTATTGCGATATCAGCTTCATGGCGTCTCAGATCACTGGCTTCATTGGTGGCTATAATTTCTAAGGTAATGCCAGGGTGTTTATCTCTAAGGGGTTGGATCAATTCTGGCAGCACAAAAGCAGCAGTGGCCTCTGAAGCGGTAATTACCACATTGCCTTCTATAGACTCAGTTTGTCCTGAGGCTACCAGTGAAAACTGGTTTGCAGCGTTACTCATTGTTCTAACATAATCCACCAGCTTTAAACCTGCTGGTGTAAGCTCCAGACCTCTGCCATAACGTTCAAACAGAGCTATACCAAGTGATTTTTCCAAGGTGTTGACCTGTCTGCTCAGCGTGGGTTGTGTAGTCCCCAAAGCTCTCGCCGCAGCCGATAGTGAGCCCTCTTCGGCTGTCACAAGAAATGCCTTGGCATGATTCCAGTCAAAGTTGATTGAGCGCCAGTCCATCTTTCCTCTCTGTTGTTCTTGTCTCTGTCTAATATTTTCGATTTCAGCAATCGCTTTAATTGGGAAATAGGTTGCTGTCGCGATATCTGCTTACGCTTCAACCTATGCATAATTGTATATCTGAAATACCCTGATCGGGAATGCTCAATGCATTAGTGTATGCCTACTATTGCAGGTATCAATGTTGTCCTGGATGAAAAAGAGAAATAAGATGGCTTATAGCACGACTTTTTGGAACCTGATTGCCAATCATTATTCGAAACAGCCCATTGCAGATCAAAGTAGTTATGAAAAAAAAGTGGTTGCCACTCAGGAATATTTTACAAAGGAAAGCCGAGTGCTTGAGTTTGGTTGTGGAACGGGATCAACGGCACTGATACATGCGCCTTATGTTGAGCGTTATTTAGCCATCGATATTTCTGACAAGATGTTAGAAATTGCCCATGGGAAAGTCGAAAAGACTGAACTTACTAATCTTAGTCTTATGCAAACAGACCTTCATCACGTAAATAGTGATGATGAAAGCTGGAATGTAATAATAGGAATGAGTGTTTTACACTTGCTACCCGATTTGGAGCAGACGCTGCTACGAGTGTATCAGCTACTGATGCCGGGCGGTGTATTTGTTTCCAGTACAGCTTGTATCGGTGACAGTAGCCTGGGTTTTAAGCTGCTTGTACCTTTGTTTCGTTTGTTGCCTATCATACCTTCTGTATGGGGATTTTCTCAGCAGGAGCTGGTGACTATGATAGAGCGGGCTGGTTTTAATGTTGAATATCAATGGTGCCCTGGTCCGAATAAAGCCGTATTTATTGTGGCCCGCAAGCCTTACGCTGCCTGATTGTAGCGCTGTTACGATCAAGGAATAGGCATAGCGGCATTAGCCCAAGCGGTAGCCGAGACCATGTGCAGTTTGAATGACCCTTGCCGAGCCTAGCTTTTTCTCCAGTTTATTGCGTAATGTAGAGATAAACTGATCCAATGCCCGGCTTTCGGGAATGTAGTCATGACCCCAGCAGTGATTCAGAATCTGGTCTTTTGTCAGTATCTGGCCATTGCTGGAAAATAGCAGCTGCAAAAAATTCAGCTCCCTTGCTGTGATAGAGATTTGCTGATTCCTGAAATGGGCCTGCATATAGCCGGGTTTGATGGAAACCTCGCCCAGCATAAAATCAGCATTACATTGTTTTAGCTGATTTTCGGCGTACTGAGAGCGGCGATAGAGTGCATTAACTCGTGCCAGCAATGTCTCAGGGTGAAAAGGTTTTGCCAGGTAGTCGTCCGCGCCAATATTTAACCCTTGTATCTGTAACTCAGGGCTATCGAAGGCCGTGAGTAAGAGAATAGGTTGATAATACTCTTTGGCTCTGAGTTTTATGCACAGTTGAGTGCCGTCTATATGAGGCATCATAATATCCAGTACATAAAGATCAGCCCGAAAGCTTTGTGCCAGTTTCAAAGCCTCTCTTCCATCTGCAGCTGCACAGCACTCATAACCCTGCTTTTTAAATAATGCGGTCAAACCATTTCTGATATTCCTATCATCATCCGCTAACAAAATTTTCATGGTATTACTCTTGTTGCAAAGGTTGGTAGGGCAGGGTGATCTCAAAGCGTGTACCTTGCTTTGTGTGTTTATGAGAGTTGTCACTTGTAACAGGCTTTAGCAGTCGCACCTCTCCACCTGCTCTGTGAACCAATCGGTGGCAAACTGAGAGACCTAAGCCAAAGCCTTTTTCACGTGCTTTAGAGTTCTGGTAGGGCTGGAAAATATGACTGATGCTTTCGGTAGGAATACCTGGGCCAGTATCTGTAAACTGAATCACCAGCATCTGTTGTTTAAACTCTGAGCGTATAAACACGAGGCTGCCAGCAGCATATTTGGTCGCATTATCCAGTAAGTTATTTAACACACATTGCAGAGCCAATTGGTTAAATGCGACGGTCTCAGGTGTCGCTAGGTCTGTTGTTACTTTGATATTTTCCGATGACAGTGCTGGCTGGAAGCTCTTAACCGCTTCTGTAATAGTGAGGTTTGGAATCGTAGACACAAGGGCAGTAGCAGAGTCTGCTGCCGGGCTGGCTAGCATGATGGCATTATCTACCAGATTACTGAGCCGCTGGCACTCCATTTCCAAGACGTCACAAAAGTGCTCACGTTCATCTTTGGATGCTTCGTCTCTGAGTAGGCTTGAGTATAGACGTAGATTTGTCAGTGGTGTGCGGAATTCATGGGCCAGTTGTGCAGTATAGGTGGTTCGAAGCTTTAACTGCTGCTGTTGCTCCCTGTGCTTGAGATAAAGCTGAATAGCCAGTGCCATAAATAAGATATAAATAGGTGAGAGCACCGCGATATAGGCAGGATAGAGTGATTGATTGTCCGGGAGTAACGCTGAAGAACGTTCTGGGTGTTTAGGCTCTGAGTATCTCAGTGACCAGGCTTCAAAAGGAGGCATTAATGGCTGAGAGATAGCCTTAGAAACTGAAGTCTTTTTTTCTGCTGTTTTAGATACAGAGGCAGTTTGAACTAAGCTCAGTGACAGACTTGTGTGTTGTTCTTGCTCCTGCTCCTGAAAAACTATCCGGCTTAATTCATCTTCCAGCCACTGGGCGCTCAATAAGACACAATAGCTGTTTTGTTTTTTTCCTGAAGGAGACCAGCAGTTTAACAAAATTTGGCCTTTTGTATCCGTGGAGGCAAAAGTTGTAGTATCTAGCTGCTGCTGTTGGCTTATTAGAGCTTGTTGGGTCAGTGCATTAAACTGTGTCTGATATTGACGCAGTAGTACCTTTTCGGCAAATAAGGCTCCTACAGATTTTTCTGGAGGGAATATGCGTTGTCCAGCGTGAGACGTGATTGTAATCAGGTCAACACCCTGTCGAGATAGGATAAGTTCTCTCAGACGATCAGAGCTGTATTCAATTAATTCAATTCGTTGATGCCACTGCTTTAGCGCATCACGCAGCCTATGGTCGATCCTCTGGGTAAAACGGTTGAGTTGGTATTCAAGCAAGGCCTGTTGTTCCAGTTGGCGCGAAGCCTTTTCATTGTTGAGTGCTTTTATGCCAAGAGCGGAGATAACTACAATGGGAATAAGTACCAGGGATATTAGGCTCCAAGCTGCAGAATCCAGTTTGATCATAAATATTCCGGTACTTACCTATTGGTTGTTTAAACCTGGTTGTTTAAACCTGGTTGTTTAAACCTGGTTGTTGTCAGCCGACAAGTGAGGCCATTTTGTTTCTAGTGAGCGCTTTCTTTATCGGTGATTTGTTCGGAAGCGCAGGCATAGCCTCTCACTTTCAAATAGTCACAAGCATCAGAAATATTCTCGCTGGCCGCCAGCTGGAGAAACACAACAGCTTCTGACCTGTCGGCCTGAGTGCCAATACCTTCATACAAGGCGATGCCATAGTGATAGCGAGCAAGACTGGAATATCCTGCCTCATCCCTGGACAGAGCTCCACGCTTCATTAGTGCCGTAGACTTTTGGAGGTCTTTTTTAACACCAACGCCTGCTTCATAAATCTGTGCCAGCCATAACATAGAATAAACATCGTTCCAACGCTCGATACAATCTTCAAAAATCCTGATAGCAGCCCGATGATCTCCGGTTTTATCTGCGGCATAGCCATATAGACATTTCATACGTTTATCACTGTCAATCCAGGCGGTATAGGACAGATCACTGGTATTTAACTCGGCACCATCAGTCTGCTCTGCGTGGGTGATTTGACTAATAGCTAATGTGCCGACCAGAAGAGTCGATAAGAAGTAGATCAATGATAGAGGTTGCGGAATAAACATGACTAAACTCCTTTTAAGCCGGGTAGCACAGATAGTTGATAGTTAAGAGCACCATCCATAGGCCTATCTCTAATGTTTCTGTAATGGGCTGGATGCGTCGTAGTGCACCATAGATATGAACTGCCAGCATAAAAGAGAACACTAGCGTCAACATCTCAAAGGTAAATTCAACACTTTCACCAGTAAAAGCTGCTTTGAAGATAAAATATTCTACAAGTAGGATAAATGCGCCCAAACAACGACCAAAATAGACAGTAAGGTCCTTTTCCTCGGGTAGTTTCCACCTCAGTATCCTGGCCCAGGATATAGGCGTTACAAATAATGGAATCGCAAAAGTCAGCGTAGTAACTGAGCCTAATATCCATAAATATGTTGTAGCGTATTGGGCATACATTCCCTGCATAACATCTCCTCTAATCTGTTTTGTTTAAATAGATGAAGTTTGATCTTCGGCTGATCGCTGAGACTATCTTCTCTGGCAGACTGAAGTGTCAGAAATATGTAAGGATTGGCGCTAAGCAACAAGGATAGGGCTTGTTTATGGTTGTGATAACTTAGTTTTCAGTCTGGATGCAGGTTGGTATTGATCTTTGTGGGGCTTATGTTTTTTATTTTTTAACTTATTGATTTTTATTGATTTTTTTCTTTGGCATAACTTTTGATTGTTACCTCGGGATAGAGATTCGTGCAGTGAGCTTTTCAACCAGGCTCAGATGAAGACAACAAAAATAAGGCGTTAACGGAATTCTATTCCGGATACCAGCCGAACCGTGGTGAACAGGAGATTGGCATGCCCCAATTGGAAACCTTTTACGAGGTGATGCGACGTCAGGGGATCACCCGTCGCAGCTTTCTTAAATACTGTAGTCTGACCGCTGCAGCTCTGGGTTTAGGCCCGACATACGCCCCGCAGATTGCCCATGCGATGGAAACAAAACAGCGGACTCCTGTGCTCTGGTTGCACGGTCTGGAGTGTACCTGCTGTTCCGAGTCCTTTATTCGTTCTGCGCACCCGCTGGTAAAAGATGTGGTGCTTTCTATGATCTCGCTGGATTATGACGACACCCTGATGGCATCGGCAGGTCATCAGGCTGAGGCGATTCTGGAAGAGACGATACAGAAGTATAAAGGCGAATATATTCTGGCAGTGGAAGGTAACCCGCCGCTGAATGAAGACGGCATGTTCTGTATTGTTGGCGGTAAGCCATTCCTGGATCAGCTGAAACATGCAGCGAAAGATGCTAAAGCTGTGATTGCATGGGGTTCCTGTGCGTCCTGGGGCTGTGTGCAGGCGGCGCGTCCTAATCCAACCCAGGCGGTACCGATTCATAAAGTGATCACCGATAAGCCGATTATCAAGGTGCCGGGTTGTCCGCCTATTGCAGAAGTTATGACAGGTGTAATCACCTATATGCTGACTTTTGGCAAGCTGCCAGAGCTGGATCGTCAGGGTCGTCCTAAGATGTTCTACGGTCAGCGTATTCACGATAAATGCTATCGCCGCCCGCATTTTGATGCCGGGCAGTTTGTGGAAGAGTGGGACGATGAAGGCGCACGTAAAGGCTACTGTCTCTATAAAGTCGGCTGTAAAGGGCCAACCACCTATAACGCCTGCTCCACGGTACGTTGGAACGAAGGTATCTCTTTCCCAATTCAGGCCGGTCACGGTTGTATCGGTTGTTCCGAAGACGGTTTCTGGGACAAGGGCAGCTTCTATGAGCGCCTGAGCAATATCCCTCAGTTTGGTATTGAGAAAAACGCCGATGAGATCGGTACAGCAGTGGCTGGTGCAGTCGGTACCGCCATTGCCGCTCATGCGGCGGTTAGCGCCGTGAAACGTGCCACAGCTAAGGGAGATCAGGAATAATGAACGATTTTAACGCCAGTAATCTGGATAACAGTGGCCGTCGTATTGTTGTTGATCCGGTCACCCGTATTGAAGGCCACATGCGCTGCGAAGTGAATGTGGACGAAAACAATATTATTCGTAACGCGGTTTCTACCGGTACCATGTGGCGTGGTCTGGAAGTGATTCTAAAAGGTCGTGATCCCCGTGATGCCTGGGCCTTTGTAGAGCGTATCTGTGGTGTATGTACCGGGACTCATGCACTGACCTCAGTGCGCGCAGTAGAAGATGCGCTGGATATTCAAATTCCACTCAATGCCCATATCATCCGTCATATGATGGATAAAACTTTGCAGGTGCACGATCATATTGTGCATTTCTACCACCTGCATGCCTTGGATTGGGTAAACCCTGTTAACGCCTTAAAGGCTGATCCGAAAGCCACGTCTGAACTGCAGAAGATGGTTTCCCCATCGCATCCCAAGTCATCTCCGGGTTACTTTAAAGATATCCAGACCCGTCTGAAGAAGTTTGTTGAAACCGGTCAGCTCGGTCTGTTTGCCAACGGTTATTGGGATAACCCGGCTTATAAATTGCCACCGGAAGCGGATCTGATGGCGGTAGCACACTATCTGGAAGCGCTGGATCTGCAGAAAGATATCGCCAAGATTCACGCCATTTTTGGCGGTAAAAACCCGCATCCAAACTATATGGTCGGCGGTGTCGCCTGTGCTATTAACCTGGATGATGTTGGAGCCGCCGGTGCACCGGTGAATATGACCAGCCTGAACTTTGTGCTGGAGCGTATTAACGAAGCCCGTGCCTTTACCAAAAACGTCTATCTGCCAGATGTGATGGCGGTGGCCAGTATCTATAAGAACTGGCTCTATGGCGGTGGTCTGGCGTCCGAGAATCTGCTGTCTTACGGAACCTATACTCAGGTGCCGTACGATAAATCCACTGATCTGCTGCCTGCGGGTGCCATTGTTAATGGTAACTGGGATGAAGTGCTGCCGGTGGATGTGCGTGATCCGAATGAGATTCAGGAGTTTGTTTCCCACAGTTGGTACAGCTATGGTGATGATACTAAGGGGCTGCACCCCTGGGATGGTGTTACCGAACCTAAGTTCGAGTTAGGGCCAAAAACGAAGGGGACCAAGACCAACATTAAAGAGCTGGACGAATCGGCTAAGTACAGTTGGATTAAAGCGCCTCGCTGGAAAGGTCATGCTATGGAAGTAGGGCCGCTGGCGCGTTATATCATCGCTTATGCTTCCGGTAAGGAATATATACAGGAGCAGGTAGATCGTTCTCTGTCCACCTTTAATCAGGCCACAGGCCATGATCTGGGCCTGAAGCAGTTCCTGCCGTCTACTTTGGGTCGTACTCTGGCCCGTGCGCTGGAATGTGAGTTGTGTGCGGATTCCATGCTGGATGACTGGCATCAGCTGATCAATAACATCAAAAACGGCGATAGCTCGACGGCGAATACCGAGAAGTGGGACCCCTCCAGCTGGCCAAAAGAAGCCAAAGGTGTCGGCATTAACGAGGCACCGCGCGGCGCTCTGGGTCACTGGATCAAGATCAAAGATGGCAAGATTGAAAACTATCAGGCCATCGTACCAACCACCTGGAACGGTACGCCACGGGATCACAACGGCAATATCGGTGCCTTCGAGGCGGCTCTGCTGAATACGCCGATGGAGCGCCCGGATGAGCCGGTAGAGATTCTGCGTACGCTGCACAGTTTTGATCCTTGTCTGGCCTGTTCCACCCATGTGATGTCGCCGGATGGTCAGGAGCTGACTAAGGTGAAAATTCGCTAACCGCTGTCCATTAACGATCCCATGAAGACCTGCTGCTGAGTGATTTGTTTGCTCAGTAGCCGGGACCAGGGTTCAAGGAGTTTGTTATGAGTGATGAGCTTAAACAACGCAAACAAACCGCGGTTTATGTGTATGAAGCACCGCTGCGGCTCTGGCACTGGGTCACGGTCTTTTCGATCGTGACATTGTGTGTGACGGGGTATTTTATCGGTTCGCCGCTGCCGTCTCAGCCAGGCGAAGCGATTGATAATTACCTGATGGGTTATATCCGTTTTGCCCACTTTACTGCAGGTTATATTCTGGCAATTGCCTTTATTGGTCGTATCTACTGGGCCTTTGTCGGTAATAGCCACGCCCGTGAACTGTTTCTGGTACCACTGTTTAGCGGCAAGTGGTGGAAGGAAGTGGGTCACGAGTTACGCTGGTATCTGTTTCTGGAAAAGACACCACGTAAATATATTGGCCATAACCCGCTGGGTCAGCTGGCGATGTTCTTTTTCTTTGTTCTGGGCAACACCTTTATGATTTTTACCGGGTTTGCTTTGTATGGAGAGGGGCTGGGTGCCGGTAGTTGGGCTGATCAGTGGTTTGGCTGGATTATTCCTATGATGGGGCAGAGTCAGGATGTGCATACCTGGCACCATCTGGGTATGTGGTATCTGATCACTTTTGTCATGATCCATGTCTATGTGGCGATTCGTGAAGACATTATGTCCCGCCAGAGTCTGATCTCGACTATGGTCGGTGGCTGGCGCATGTTTAAAGATGATCGTCCCGATTAATATCAGCCACTTCCTTCTCCTCATTGGAAGGGGTTACTGTTATCGGATGATACTTTAACGGGTGCAAGTCATGGGTTTCGGGGCCTGCACTACTTTCAGGCCGGGATTTTTCCCGGCTTTTTTCCATTTTAGCCAATCTCTTTTGATAAAAGGGGCTATTAAAAACAACTGTCTTTTGGAAAAGAGAGCCAAGCAAGAGACCTGAGAATGGAAGTAAAAAATAAATCAACACGGACACATCTTAGTAGGCAATCCATAAACAATAGTGGGCAATCCATAAACAAACCTTTTCAGGTCAGAAAGCCAGAACACCCTGGTCGTTTTCTTGAACGCTGCTATCTTAACCCTCTGCACATCAGTCAAGCGGACCTGGCGCGGCAGCTTGCTATTTCCCGTCGTCGGGTAAACGAGATCGTCAATGGTCAGAGAGCAATCTCCGCGGACACAGCCCTGAAACTGGCGCAATTCTTTAATACGGACCCTATGCTATGGCTGGAGAAACAACAGTTATGGGAGCTGTATCTGGCCAGTCGAAGTGGGTAGTGCTGTAACGCCCGTAAGCCCGTTTCTGGCTTATTTCCCCAGAGTATCCAACTAGAGTAAAAATACGAGACAGCTTATACCAGTGTCTTGCCATTGTGAGTTTGATCAAATATTATTGCGTAACTGGTTACGTAACTAGTTTTTTTCTATGCCTTTTCTATATCGAGTGAATGTGGAGTGCCGTAATGGCTAGGATTTTGTTTAGCGAGTGGGAACAAGATGTCCAACGATAAAATGCAGGGTTTTGGCAATCTTTCCTTGGGTAGCCGCTTAAAGCGTTTATCTGATCGTATGATGCAGGATGTAACCGCCATCTATCAGGCTCATGGTATTCCACTGAATCCATCATTTTTTCCTCTGTTTAATCTGTTATTGCAGCAAGGGGCAATGTCGGTAACGGAAGCAGCGGAGCATCTTGGGGTCAGTCACCCTGCCGTCAGTAAAATCGCTAAGAAGATGATGGAGGAGGGTTGGCTCAACAAGCAGCCTGACCCCAGGGATGAACGTCGCCAACAACTGTTTTTGACCGATCAAAGTGGTCAGCTATTAGAGCAGATTCAACCGGTATGGCGTGAGATCAGAGGTTATCTGGATGATCTGATGGACGAGCAGGAATATCCGTTTTTACCGTCACTGAATGACTTCGAACAGAAGCTGAATAAGCAAGGCTTTGTGCAGCCGGTTTTGGAGCGACTCAACACTCGTAAACAGGTGATTGATGTTGAGGTGATCGGTTGGCAACCGGCATTACGGGATCATTTTAAGCGTCTTAATAAAGCCTGGCTGGATGCGTTCTTTGATGGCGAAATGATTGAGCAGGATAGACAGGCACTGGACCAGCCAGAAAGTTATTACCTGGCAAAAGGCGGTTATATCTGGTTTGCCCGGATTAATGGCGGTTCAGGAGATGATGCGGTGAAGTTGTCGGAAGACACCCGACGTATCGTCGGTTGTGTGGCTCTGGCACGACATAGCTGGGATCGTTTCGAGATCTCCAAAATGGGGGTGGAAGAGCCCATTCAGGGTCTCGGGGTTGGTCGAAAGTTATTGCTGGCCGCATTAGATAAAGCCCGTGATCTGGGGGCAAAAGAGGTCTATCTGGAGAGTGCGACTAAATTGGAGCGGGCGATTCAGTTGTATAGAAATATGGGCTTTGTTGAGATACCTCATCCCAACGGCCAATCTATTTATCCCCGCTCGGATATCTATATGACCTTAAGCCTGTAGTCCGTTAGCTCATTTGAGTTTTTGATATGCAGACCATGAGAAATGCCGGAGCTACTCGGCAGAGCAAGAATTTGTAAAGCGTGTTATCCGTGTTAAAGCGTGCGTGGGAGAAGATCTATGTCGGTTGAAAATACAATGTCATCAGCAGGCAGTGTTACAGAGCCATTAACGAAGAACCATGAGTTTCTGGCAGGCGCTAAAGCGACGATTCCGTTAATCGTGGGTGCGATTCCATTTGGTATTATTTTTGGCACCCTGGCTGAGCCCAGTGGTCTTTCGGCTGTAGGTGCCCTGGCTATGTCGTTGTTTGTTTTTGCGGGTTCCGCCCAGTTTATTGCCTTGGGGCTTTTGGCTGGCGGTGCTGCATTACCGGTGATTATTGCCACCACTTTTATCGTTAATCTACGTCATATGTTGTATGCCGCGAATCTGGTGCCTAAGGTACGTCATCTACCGCAACACTGGCGGGCGTTAATGGCCTTTGGTCTGACCGATGAGACCTTTGCAGCGGTCAGTAACCGCTATTTACTGCAGGATGATGTACGTAATGCGCACTGGTTTTATCTTGGTTCTTTTTGTGCCATGTACGGTAACTGGGTGCTCTGTACCGCTTTAGGTGTGGGCTTAGGTGAACTCTTCCCGGATATGACCCAATGGGGCCTGGACTTTGCCATGTCGGTGACCTTTATCGGTATGGTTGTCCCTTATCTGAAAAATAAGCCTATGTGGGCAGCCGTGATTGTTGCGGGAGCTATGGCTGTGGCAACAGCTACGATGCCCCATAAGTTAGGCCTTATTGTCTCTGCGGTATGTGGAATTGCCGTGGGTTTATCGCTACTGATGTTGGACAAAGGTAAGCCGGAACAGATCTCTAAGCAAAACGCAGAGCAGCCAAATGAAGCTCAAAGCGCTGTACAGCAAAGTGTTACATCTCAAACAAAAACTGAGGAGGGTAAGTAATGGCTGATAGTTCGATCAACGAAGTGGCGCTGATTTTTGGTATGTTCCTGGCCACCTTCAGTACCCGTTACCTGTTATTTGCTGTCGCTGGCAGAGTGCATTTTCCAACCTGGCTCAGTAACGCTTTAAGCTTTGTGCCACCAGCGGTTTTAACGGCGATTATTGTACCTGCAGTATTGATGCCCCAGGGAGAAGTATGGTTTAGCTGGCAAAACCCTTGGTTACTAGCTGCTCTTGCATCAGTGGTTATTGCTTTGGTACTGAAGGATCTGCTGAAAACCATTGTCGGTGGAATGTTGGTATTTATGCTACTGAAGTTTGGCCTGGGTTTAGGCTGATCAGAAACTTGGCTGTTGCATTAGCTTGTTAAGTGCTGGTTCGGCTTGAGTTGAACTTTTGCTTAATCAAGCTGACTAATACCTTGATTAAGCAAATTGTTTGCCCCGTTTATTGCTGGATAGCGGGGCTTTTTTGTGTTTTCTGAAAACTTTAATTGTTCAAGAGGCTATTTTTTTACTTTAGATTGATCTTAACCTGTTGAGATCAATAACTTTTTTCAACTTGCCTTGAAATTCTCTAATTTGACCTCTGTGTTTTCTCCCTGTATTGTGCGCCCGTTATCTGGTCACTCTGTCAGTTTTCAGCAGAGTGTTAAATGGGAAGTCGGTGCGTTTTTACTTTTTACAATCCCGACACTGCCCCCGCAACGGTAAATTGGTGTAGTTATTTCATAGGCCACTGTCGAATGAAGATGCATTTGATGGGAAGGCGAAATAATCGAATCGATCATTTCTGACGGTTCACCAATGAGTCCGGAGACCAGCCTGATAAAGTGTTTCATTGGTGTTGCGGAGGGCTTCACCGGCGATAAGGAAACGATTAGGTTGCTCGCACCCTCACAGAAATAGGGACGTGCCATAAGTTCCAGTCGTTTCCCTGTATGCTTTTCCTCCCCAACTCCGCCTGTTTATTTCATCAGACGGAGCAATCTTCGTGTTTAACTGTTTTTCTGATCGTTCTTCAGCACTGCGTAAACTGCTGTTATCTACTGTTGCTGCAGGCTGCTTGTCTGCCTCGACAGCGCAAGCCCATTTTCAGATGATCTATACCCCTGAGTTGCTTCAGGAACGGGGTGGTCAGCTATCTCTGAAAATGCCTTTTACCCACCCGGCAGCCAGCGGTCATGTGATGACCATTGACCAGCCAGAAGCGTTTTATCAGATCCGTAAAGGCAAAAAAACAGATCTGCTGGATCAGGTAAAGACGACCCAATGGACCAGCTCCGAAAATACCGGTGTTTCTTATCAGGCCGATGTACGCCTGCGTGGTCTGGGTGACAATATTTTTGTCCTGCAAAGCGCCCCTTATCTGGAAGAGTCTGAAGATATTTATATTCAGCAGTTTGCTAAAACTATCGTTAACGTGGGTAGCCTGCCAACAGACTGGGATGCAGAACTGAATCTGCCAGCAGAAATTGTACCTCTAACCAAACCTTACGCTCTGTATGAAGGTGGCAGCTTTACTGGCATCGTTAAAAGCCAGGGCAAACCGGTTCCATTTGCTGAGATTGAAGTGGAATACATCAACTACGAACCGGATATGGCAGCGGATAAGTTTGCTGACAAAGCTAATATCAATCCTCCTGCGGATGCTTTTGTCACCATGACTATTAAAGCCGATGCTAACGGTACTTTTACTTTTGCTCTGCCCAAAGCTGGTCAGTGGGGATTCTGTGCTCTGGGCGTAGGCCCGAATACCGAGCATAACGGCAAAGAACTGTCGCAGGATGCCGTGATCTGGGTGCAGGCACACCCGGTGATGAGCAACTGATTCAGCAGTGACTTATTAATAAGTCGTTTGGGCCATCCGGTTCAAAGACGATTACGCGATAAAAAAGAAGCAGCAGACAAACCGATCGCCGGGAGGCTGAAATCAGCGCCCCGGCACTGTAAGAGAGCAAATTATGCATATTGTTGATGGTGCGTTATCGGGAGAGGTTCTGGCCATTGGCGCAGCCCTGGCTGCAGCCGGTGTTGGTCTGGGCCTGAAGAAAATGGACTACGATCACTTGCCTCAGGTCGGAGTACTGTCTGCTGCATTTTTTGTCGCGTCTTATATTCATTTACCGCTGGGTTTCTCCAGTGTGCACCTGATTCTGAACGGCCTGATTGGCCTGGCGCTGGGCTGGGCTGCCTTTCCTGCTTTGCTGGTTGCCTTAATTCTGCAGACGGTATTTTTTGGTTTTGGCGGCTTTCTGGTACTGGGGGTAAATGCTCTGAATATCGCACTGCCAGCCGTGATCATGTTTTATCTGTGTCGCAAAGGTATCACCTCTCCAGTTCCCCGCAATGCCATGATCTGGGGTTTTATTGGTGGTGCCGGGGCGGTAGCTCTTACCACTCTGTTTGTTGCAGGGGCGCTGGCTTTGTCAGGAGAAGCATTCTGGCTGGCCGCCAAACTGACACTGATAGCCCACATTCCGGTGATGCTGGTAGAAGGCTTTGTCACCGGCGCTGCAGTCCTGCTATTAAGAAAAGTGAAACCTGAGTTTCTGCAATTGTCAGAAGATTGGTTTGAGCAGGCTCTAATCTCAGATTCTGCATCTCGCTCTGTTTCTAAACCCTGCTCCGTTTCTACATCCAGCCCTGTTTCTGCACCCGATACGGTTAGCAAGGAGGCCCGGCATGGCTAAGTCATTAATCAGACTGACGTTTGTTATAAAGTGGATCGCGGCATTTGTTATCGGAACCTCTTTATCTGTACAGGCACTGGCTCATAACGTGCTGGGTGGCGTCTATGCCATTGGCAGTACCATTGAAGGCGAGGCAGGGTTTTCTAATGGTGATATGGCCAAAGTCGGGACTCCTGTGCTGATTCAGGCTAAAGATGGTCGCAAACTGGGTGAAACCACAACAGATGAAGAGGGCTTTTTTATCTTTGAAGCTCGTGAGCAAATCGATCATCACTTTATTATTGATATGAGTGCCGGTCATGTCCTGAATCTGGTGCTGCCAGCGGATGAATTACCAGAAAACCTTTCAGCACAAACTATCAAACAGGATAGCGATGCTGCTCAGCAGGCATCTGCAGCGACCACAGCCAACACGGAATCAACAGGGCCGGTCAATTTGTACGCGCCAGCTAATGGAATAAATAACCTCAATTCGGCCTCTATTAGCCCGGATGAACTACAGAAAATGATCGAACAGGCGGTGGCGCGTCAGGTGAAACCCTTGCGTCAGGAGCTGGCGGCCTATAAAGAAAAAGCCGGTTTTCAGGATATCCTGGGAGGCATCGGCTATATCTTTGGTTTATGCGGTTTAGGTATCTGGTGGCAACAGCGAAAACAAGCAAAGCAGGCTAATTCCCCCAAGCATCAAGACAGCGACAGAGTGAGGGATCATGCCTAAATCTCTGGAACACAGCGCAACCTCCTGGAAAGGCCAGCAGCTGAAGCACAAACCTTCACTGATTGATCAGCTTGACCCCAGACTCAGAGTGGTAATAGCCGCTCTTTTTGCGTTTTTTATTGTGTTATCCGATCAGCTGTTGGTGCTGATTATCGGGCTGATCACCGCATTTGCATTGGCAATACTGGCCCGACTGAATCTGAAGCGAACCCTACGCCGGGTCATCGCGATGGATCTGTTTATTGTTGGCTTGCTGATCATGCTGCCGTTTACCACACCGGGCACCGAGCTGTTTTTCATTATGGGACTGACCGCCAGTCAGGAAGGTCTGTTGCACGCCATCATGATAGGTCTGAAAGCTAATGCCAGTGTGCTCTGCCTGTTATCCCTGATCGGAACAATGAATGCCACTTTGCTGGGCCATACTCTGGCTCATCTGAAAGTACCTGACAAACTGGTTCATCTGTTGCTATTTACCGTGCGTTATCTGGATGTTATCGGACAAGAATTTAAACGTATGCGCCGGGCGATGCAGGCCCGTGCCTTTGTGATGGGCACGAACTGGCATACCAGGCGTTCCGTAGGCTATCTGATTGGTATGCTACTGGTGCGTTCTCTGGAACGTTCCGAGCGCATTATGGCCGCCATGAAATGCCGTGGCTTTAAAGGACGGCTTTATCTGTTGGATCAGATGACACTGGCCCGACTGGACTATCAGGCAGCTGCAGTCGCTGCACTCTGGTTTGCTCTGTTAGCAGGATTAAGTATATGACTCAGATAAATACAGCA
Organism: Oceanospirillum beijerinckii DSM 7166; assembly: GCF_000422425.1. Lineage (GTDB taxonomy): Bacteria > Pseudomonadota > Gammaproteobacteria > Pseudomonadales > Halomonadaceae > Oceanospirillum > Oceanospirillum beijerinckii. The sequence continues at coordinate 142,232 of NZ_KE383828.1, read as the reverse complement.
GGCAATCAAGAACAAGCCACGGCTTCTGCTAACCCATTAATCAATTCTTCAAACGAGCCTTTAATCGAAACAAAGGGGCTGTTTTATCGTTACCCTCGTCGTGGTGTGGTACTGGATCAGGTGGATTTTGCCCTGTATCCGAAAGAGCGTATTGCGCTGACCGGAGCTAACGGTGTAGGTAAAACCACGTTTTTGCATCTGCTAGTGGGTCTGAAAAAAGCCAAAGGGGGTGAAATTATCGCTTTTGGCCAATCCCGAAGTGCAGAAAAAGAGTTTGTTGAAGTCAGAGCAAAAGCAGGCTTTCTGTTTCAGGACCCGGATGATCAATTGTTCTGTCCCACGGTGCTGGAAGATGTAGCATTTGGGCCGCTGAATCTGGGCAGAAGCAGGGATGAATCACTAGAAATCGCCCGGAATACTCTGGCCTGTCTGGGTATGAGAGGGTTTGAAGAGAGCATCACTCATCAGTTATCCGGTGGCGAAAAGCGCATGATTACACTGGCCTGTGTACTGGCAATGGAACCGGAAGTCTTACTGCTGGATGAGCCAACCAATGCACTGGATAAAACCGCGCGCCAGCGACTGATCGACACTCTGAAATTTTTGCCGCAAGCGATGATTATTATCTCCCACGATCATGACTTTCTCGCTCAGTTGGCAACCCGAACCCTAGTCTTAAATGAAGGCCAGTTTTTGGATGGTGATAAAGCGTTGGATGAGGCCAAACTAATGGAGGAGTGCAAAGCGGTTAATACAATTTCTGGCAGCACTGAAGCGCAATCGGATAGACAAAGCCTGGTAAAAGAGGATGCAGAAGCATGAGCATCCATTTCCCTTTTGCCGCAGTGGCCGGTCAGGACAACTTTAAATTAGCCCTGCTGTTAGCCGCGATTAATCCGGGTATCGGTGGTGTTGTCGTCAGTGGGCCGAGAGGTTGTGCTAAATCCACTCTGGTACGAGGTTTAGCCGATCTGTTGCCAGCTCAGGATCAGTTAGCCGGTACACATGACCAGAATGAAGATCCAGACCAGAATGAGGATATAGCTCATTCTGCGGAGCAAACGGATAACGTACCTTTTATCACTCTGCCACTGGGAGCCAGTGAAGAGCGCCTGTTAGGCAGTATTGATCTGCAAAAAGCTCTGAACCAGCAGGATATCTGCTTTCATCCCGGTTTGCTGCATCAGGCTCATGGCGGTGTCCTATGCGTCGATGAAGTGAATTTATTGCCGGATCATTTGGTGGATCAGCTATTGGATGTGGCTGCCAGTGGGATCAATCGCATTGAGCGCGATGGCATCAGTCACAGCCATCCTGCAGAGTTTATGCTGATAGGCACCATGAACCCGGATGAGGGTGAGTTAAGGCCTCAACTGCAGGACCGATTTGGTCTTTGCGTACAACTGGATAATCTCTATGACCCGCTACAACGAGTCCGGATTGTTCAAAGCCGTGAGGCCTTTGACCAGAATGCCGAGGCTTTTTATCAGTACTATCAAGCAGAGCAACAAGCACTGACAGCAAAGATTATTCAGGCCAGACAGTTGCTGGCTGATGTGCAGTGCTCTGATGATTTACGTCTACATATTGCTGAAGCCTGTTGTCAGGCTCAGGTTGATGGTATGAGGGCAGATATTGTCTGGTATCGGGCAGCGGTTGCTCATGCAGCACTGAATCAGCGTAGTCAGGTGTTACTGGTCGATATTCTGGTGACGGAAGAGCTGGTACTGGTACATCGTCGAAAGGTGCGTTCCGGTAAATCGAATCAGAATACTAATAGCTCTTCTGGCGGCTCTTCTAATGAGTCTTCTGATGACTCATCTAATGGATCTTCTGGTAGTTCTTCGGGGGACTTGGGTTCAGATACTAATCAGCAATCTGAAAGTGATTCAACGGATCAACGCCCATCGAAAAACAATCATCCCTTTAAGCGCCCAGAAAGCAGCCGTCGTCCAGCGCAATCCAATGAATGGAATTCCGAGCAACATTCTGATTCAGGTAGATCAGCCCCGCTGAACAATGACGGCAACGGCTCAGATGCATCAGATCATAATGGTGGAGAATCATCAGGTACAGCTGGAGCAGGCTCCGCACCTCAGTATCAGGCTATTACCTCACAAATATCTTTATCTGGTTTAAATCAGATTTTCGATAACTCGGCGGACAAATCGCAGGCTCGTTATCGTACATCAGAATCACCCCATCAATTGCTTCAACCTGCAGGTAAAGAGAAAGGTACTGGTGGTTCAGGCCGCTACCGGGTAACAGATACAGGCAAGTCTCAGACTCAATCCGGATCGGTAAACTGGTTTAAAACCCTGGTGCATAACCGAGGCAAAAGTACGTTCGAAAAATTGATCTTTCAGCCCAGGCGACAGGCAAAACCTGTGTTACATCTGGTGCTGCTGGATACCTCTGCATCTGTACTGAGTTTTGATGGACCAGGCTTTGATGGAGCCGGTTTCGATAGACCGGGTTTTAATGGAACTGGTTTTGATAAAGCAGACCCTGTGGTAGGTACAGCAAAATCCGGCCGCTTGGCGAAAGCCAAAGCCATTTTGCTGGCCATTGCACAGGAAGCATATCTGAAGCGTCAGCAATTAGCAGTTCTGGGTTTTGGTAATGAAACAACCGCAGTGTTATTACCGCGTAAAAGAGCACCGAAAGAGTTTTATCAATGGGTTGAGGCATTAACTGCGGGTGGCGGTACGCCATTACGTCAGGCAGTAGAAGATGCCATCGTTTATTTAAAACAGGCGATACAGCGTCAGCCAGGATTGAATAGTCGATGTTATCTGCTGACGGATGGCCGTAGTACCTGTTCATTGCAGGATCTGAAGCTACCTGGAGAAACCGTCCTGATCGACACGGAACAAAGCGTCGTTAAACGTGGCCGGGGACAGGAATTTGCACAACAGTTAGGCGCTCAATATTTACCCGTTGCACAGTTGGAAGCATGAATATGAAAAACATCACAACCGCTTCAGCAAGTTGTCCGGCTCTGTTTCTGGCGGCACCGGGTTCAGGTTCTGGTAAAACCACAGTAACAGCGGCGCTGGCACGGGCCTTTACCCAACAGGGCAAGGTGGTCCGGGTTTTTAAAACCGGGCCGGATTATCTTGATCCGCAAATTCTTGCGCAGGCATCCGGTCAACCGGTTGAGCAGCTGGATATGTGGATGGCGGGCGAAGCCTACTGTCAGCAGATGCTATATCAGGCGGCACAGGATGCTGACCTGATTCTGGTGGAAGGCGTGATGGGCCTGTTTGACGGCGAACCTTCCAGTGCAGATCTGGCGGCACGCTTTAATATCCCGCTAGCTATTGTGATGGATGTCAAAGGCATGGCGCAAACGGCTGCCGCTATTGCGATGGGACTGGCTAATTTCCGTGATGATATTCAGGTAGCAGGTTTGATTGCGAACTCCTGCGGTACGGAACGTCATGCCCAGCTGATTCGCGATGCATTACCAGAAAGCCTGCCTTTGCTGGCTACCTTACCAAGAGATCCTGAAGTGACTTTACCTGAGCGTCATCTGGGCCTGGTTCAGGCAGAAGAAGTGCAGGAAGAACTGGAACAGCGCTTTAATGCCGGTGTGAGCTGGCTGAATAATCAACCGATCACCGAGCTGCCTGCAGCAGTCACTTTTTATGCTGCTGAAACTGAGCAACGCTGTGCTACTGAAGATTGTGCTACTGAAACAGACCAATCCGTTCCAGATTCCGTCAAGTCATTCCAACCATTGGCAGGTAAAACCGTAGCCATTGCCCGTGATCGGGCGTTTAGTTTTATCTATGACGCTAACCTGCGTTTATTAAATGAACTGGGTGCTGAATACCGTTTCTTTTCACCGCTGACAGATCATATTTTGCCAGAAGCCGATGCACTCTGGTTACCGGGTGGCTATCCGGAACTGTACGCCAGACAGCTTTCTGAAAATACCGCCATGCTGCAAACAATTCAGACATTCCATCAGGCCGGTAAGCCGATTCTGGCTGAGTGCGGCGGCTTCTTATATAGCCTGGAAACGTTAACTGATCTGGAAGACAACCAGTATCCGTTATTAGGACTGCTGACCGGACATGGTGCGATGCGTGGTAAGCGAGGGTGTCAGGGTATGCAAACAGCGCCTTTACCTGAAGGTGAAGTACGAGCCCATGCGCATCATAGATCCCGTTGTTTTGATACCGATGAACCCATTGCCCATGGACGTCGCCAAAGACATCCCGCACCGGGTGAAGGTATCTGGCGCAACAAAGGCCTGACGGCCAGTTATCTGCATCTGTTCTTCCCATCGAATCCGGAGGCTATCGCCCGGATCTTTGGTGGTGATTTTGAGCAGTCTGCTGCTTCTGTACCTTCAGCTTCCTCATCTGCCTCTGCTGCTACGCCATCAGCGGTTTGTTAGTAGCGGGCTGTTAGTCAGAAGGTTGAACACCAGGACATAAATTATGTGGCCAGAGAGTTCTGAATCACCGAAGCCTTTACGCTCCGGCTTAACCACCGGCAGCTGTGCAACAGCTTGTTGTGTGGCGGCAACTCAGGCTCTGTTTGCTCAGCGTCAGCCCGAGTCAGTCGAAATCACGTTGCCCAAGGGGCAGCAAGTGAATCTTCCGATCAGTGATTACCGTTGGCTGGATACGGATGAATTGCAGTCACCAGAAGCGGTATCAGAAATGGCAACTGAAGAGACTGTAGAGGTAAAAAGAGCGGCAACAAGAGAGCCAATCAGAAGAAGGGCATCAGGGATTCGTACCGCCACAGTTAAAGATGCAGGTGATGACCCGGATGTGACTCATGGCGCAACCGTCTACGTAGAACTACGTCTGACGGAACAACCGGGTATCGAGTTTAAAGCGGCTAATGGTGTTGGCACAGTAACCCGCGAAGGTCTGGCATTAGCCGTGGGTGAACCGGCGATCAATCCGGTACCCAGAAAAATGATCACTGAGCATCTCGCCCAGGCCGCTTATACCTGGCAGTACGAGGGCGGTTTTGAAGTTTCCGTTGGTGTGGAAAAAGGTGAACAGATCGCACTGAAAACAATGAACCCGAGGTTAGGGATTCTGGGTGGATTATCAATCCTGGGCACAACAGGCATTGTTCGGCCTTATTCCTGCTCGGCTTATATCGCTTCGATTCATCAGGCGATCAGTGTGGCGAAACATAATGGCCATCACCATATTGCAGCCACAACAGGCAGCAGCAGTGAAAAAGCAGTGGCGGATCTGTATGGATTACCTGAAATGGCTCTGGTTGAGATGGGTGATTTTGTCGGCGCGGTGCTGAAATATTTAAAACAGGTACCTATGCAGAAACTGACGCTATGCGGTGGCTTTGGCAAGTTCAGCAAACTGGCAGAAGGGCATCTGGATCTGAATAGCCGGGCTTCTGCGATCAGTTTTGAGCACCTTGTAGAGCAGGCCAGACTGGCCGGGGCAGATCAGGCTCTGTGCGAGCAAATTCTGCACTGTAATACCAGCATTCAGGCATTAAAACTGTGCCAGAGTGCAGGTGTGGCCCTTGGCGATCAGATATGCAAAACCGCCTGGCAAAAAGCACGTAAGTATCTGCCTGAAGGTACAGAGCTGGAGGTGCTGGCGATTGATCGTCAGGGCAATTTTGTTGGTGGTTATCCTGCAAAAGCTAAAAAGAAAAGCTAAGAAGAAGAGTTGAGCTGATATGAGCAAAATCCTATTACTGGGCGGCACTTCCGATGGCCGCAAGCTGGCAGCCCGACTGCATAAAGCTGGATTCCAGGTGATCTACAGTGTCGCCGGTTTAGTGCGTATGCCGGAACTGGATTGCGAAGTAATCTCGGGTGGTTTTAGTCAATTTGCTCCTGAACGAGTCTTAGATAAAGAAGAGCAGAACCCATCAGTTAGCGGTCTGGTGAGTTTTCTGAAGACACAACAGGTTGCTCTGATTCTGGATGTTACCCACCCCTATGCCGTGAATATGAGCACTCACGCAGTGCAAGCAGCGGAAGCCGTACAGATACCATGCTGGCGTTTCCACCGTCCAGCCTGGGAGATGCAAGAAGGTGACCGCTGGTCTTCTTTTGTTGATTGGCACGAGATGCTGCAACAGCTGAGATCCAGACAAGGTGGTGTATTGCTGACAACAGGGCAGCTGACTCAGTCAGAATTAGATCAATTGATGGATGCAGTGAATCAATCCGCAGTTAAAACCACAGAACTTTCCCATGGAAAAGTTTCTCAGGGTTCACTGGATAGATCAGAGCCTGAGCCATTAAGAATCGTGATGCGCACTGCCGCGCCCAGTCGTGTCGAGTTACCGGAAGAGATTCACTGGATTAAAGCAATCGGTCCATTTGATGCTGACAATGAAAAAGCCTTGTTGGAAGAACATGGTATCCAGGTGGTAGTCAGCAAAAACAGTGGTGGCAAAGCCACTCAAGGCAAATTAGATGCGGCAAGAGCATTAGGTATTGAAGTCTTTATGTTGCAGCGCCCGGAACTACCCGAAGCAACACGCAGCTTCAGCGATCCGGATCAGGTGTTTGCTGAACTGATTGCCAGGGGTGTTCACTTATAGCGCCAGATTTTTACTAACCCTGAGACACACTTTTGATAATTATACCGATCCCGATAAGTTGCTGTAGGTCGGAAAAGCCGTAGGCGCCTTCCGACAATAATTAGGTATTCAGGTCAGTGTCGGATGGCGCTTCGCTTATCCAGCCTACCTAAATATCAAATAATTTATCAGTAATGGTATTACAACCGCTGATACTTATAAGCGCTGAAATTTGCAGCCTCTGACCAGGCCAGATATTTGCACCGATAAGAAAGGAAAAAACCAGCATATGCCGTTTGATTATGTCATCGATCCTGTTGCTATTGAGCAAGACAGTTTCCGTCAGATTCGTCAATTAACAAATCTGGACGGGCTGACTCAGCCTGAACAACAAGTCGTTATGCGAGTGGTTCACAGCACAGGTATGCCAGAGGTGGCAGCACAGGTGCGTTTTAGTGATAACGCCTGTGAAAGCGGTTTAAAGGCACTGGCTGATCATGCCCCGGTTCTGTGTGATGTGGAGATGGTCAAGCAGGGGATTACCAAGCGGATGATCCAGCAGGAACCGCTTTGCTTTCTAAATCATAAAGACACTCAGCAGATTGCCAAAGAGAGAGGGGAAACCCGATCAATGGCCGCTCTGGAATTATGGCGACCGCATCTGGCTGGCAGTGTAGTGGTGATCGGTAATGCACCAACGGCACTATTTCGGTTATTAGAGATGATCGAACAAGGGGCAGATAAGCCTGCTGTGATTATCGGTATGCCGGTAGGCTTTGTCGGTGCAGCTGAATCGAAAGAGGCGCTATGGCAAGTACATCAGAACCTGGGGATTGAGTGTATTACCTTGCTGGGCCGACAGGGCGGCAGTGCGGTGTCATCGGCAACCTGCAATGCTTTGCTGCGCTGTAACCGTGGTGAGATTTACTGATGCTGCATATTATCGGCCTGGGTGTCAGCGATACAGCCCGTTTAAGTGATGAAGCCGTTATAGCATTACAAAGTTGTGATGCGGTTTATGGCTCTGACCGTCAGCTGGCGACAGTATCAGGCTATCTGGTTACTGGTTCTAAAGACGCTTCTTTTTCAGGAGGCGTTATATGTACAGAAAGCGCTAGATGTCCAGAAAGCAGGGCAGGAACAGATGCTGTAGGAACAGATAAGACTGCGTATTTGAATGATAACAGCGTATCTCATCCTGCTGTTAGTATCCCTGATTTATGCGCATTACCTAGACTCACCGAGTTAAAAGATCAACTGACGGACCGTTTATCTGATGATCAAACGATTTGCGTGCTGGCATCCGGCGATCCTCTGTTTTTCGGTATTGGCCGCTGGCTGAAACAACATTTTGAACAATGGGGCATTAGCTTCTATCCCGCAGTATCCAGTATTCAGGCCGCTTGTCACAAATTGGGATTGTCTCTGCAAGATGTTCAGGTTGTTAGCTTACACGGTCGTCCTCTGATTAGTCTTCGACGTCACCTGAAACAGAATCAAACACTGGTGATGCTGACTGACAAGCACTCATACCCCGAATCGATTGTACAAGAATGCCTGACAGCAGGTTTTACCGGTTTCACTCTGACGGTATGTGAAGACATGGGATACCCGCAAGAACGAGTGACCACAGTAGAAGTATCATCTGAGCAACAGATAGATTTATCAGCGTTGAGCGACGTCTCACCTCTGCATGTGTCTGTACTGCAGTTAAAACAGGTTCGGACTGAATTAGCTCAGTCCAGCCAGACTCAATCAGAACAGTCCCAGCCAGACAGAGTTTACCTGCCCGAGTTTCCGGGAATTCCTGACCAGCATTTTATTACTGATGGCCCTGCCGGTAAGGGCATGATCACCAAACGTGAAGTCAGACTGAATATTCTCTCTTTGCTGCAACTGGCAAAAGGCGATGTGCTATGGGATATCGGTGCGGGTTGTGGCGGTGTTGCCGTTGAACTGAGTTACTGGCAACCCGGTGCAGAGGTTTGGGCCATTGAACATCATCCAGAGAGACTGGTCTGTCTGGAAGCTAACCGGGAACGCTTTGGTGTCGTCAGCAATTTAAAAGTCGTTACCGGACGTGCGCCGGAAGCCTTATACGATCTGCCAACGGCCAACAAAACCTTTATCGGTGGTAGTGATGGTGAACTGCCAAAACTGCTCGATCTTTGCTGGCAGCAGTTGCCTGATCAGGGTGTACTGGTGGCCAGCGCCGTAACAGAAAACACCCGACAGCACCTGCTGAACTTCTATCAGCAACGGCAGCAAGCAACTGATGCTCAATTAGACACATTACAAGTGGCGATTAGCAAAGGGGCTGAACTGGCTGGGCAGTTGATGTATCGCCCGACACTACCAGTCACGCTGTTTCGCTTTGAAAAGCAGACAGTAGTTGAAAAGAAAGCTCAACCAGAAAAACAAACCATAGACGATAACTATCAGGGTAGAGCTAATGACTGAAACGACAACAATGGGCACTTTATACGGTGTAGGCGTAGGCCCTGGTGATCCTGAGCTATTGACGCTTAAGGCATTGCGCCTGATTCAGTCAGCGCCAGTGATTAGCTACCTGACCAGCGCTGAAAAAAGTGATCGCGCCGATGATAACAAGGCTCAGAAAGCAGAGCAGCCTGTCTACCGCTCTCAGGCACGTTTTATTGCACGGGAAGCCTTTGCTCTGCAAACAGCTGAACAATCAGAAAACCAGCTGGAGATCCCGATTGCTATGCCTATGAGTACGGATCGTACTCTGGCAAATCAAGCTTACGACGAAGGTGCTTTACAGATTGCTGAGCAATTGCGACAGGGCAACGACGTGGTCTTTCTGTGTGAAGGTGATCCGCTATTTTTTGGCTCTTTTACTTATCTGCTGCAACGTCTGGACAGTGAGTTTAACTGTCAGGTTGTACCGGGTATTTCCTCAGTCCATGCTGCAGCCTCAGCGTTGCAACAACCGTTGACGCTATTGAAAGAATCTTTTGCCGTCGTCAGTGGTCGCCATAGCGATACTCAGATTATCCGGGCATTGCTGGATCATGACAGCGTGGTGATTATGAAGGCAGGTCGTGCCCGTCAGCGCATTCTGGCTTTACTGAGTCAGACAGGGCGACGTGATGATGCCCATTACCTGGAATATATCGGTCGTGAAAATCAGCGCATTTTATCCGATATGGATCAGCTGGAAGATCAGGCCGGGCCTTATTTCTCACTGTTCGTGATTAACCGTCAGTCGTCGGAGCGTTTAGCTGATAGCAGTAAGGGGAAAGCCCTTTGATCACTATTTTTACTCTGACCGACGCAGGCAAAATGCTGGCTTACCGGCTACGAGATCAATTAGAAACGATTACGTCTGCAGCATCAGAAAACAGAACATTGGAATGCCAGATTCTGCATAGACCCATACAGTTTAAGCAGACAGTGCAGCATGTCTTTTCTCAGGCCGAGCAGAAGCAGGGTGTGCTAATTTTTATCTGTGCTACAGGCATTGTGATGCGTACGCTGGCTCCTGTACTGGAAAACAAATACCAGGATGCTCCTGTATTAGTGATGGATGAGCAGGGCAGATTTGTTATTCCTCTGTTGTCGGGTCACGAAGGTGGTGCAAACCAACTGGCGAACCAGATTGCCGGATTGTTAAATGCTCAGCCAGTAATTACGACTGCAGGCCATTATCTTAACCCTGTTTATACCGTAGGCATGGGCTGCGAGCGTCATTGCCCCAGGGATGAACTGGAAAGGTTACTGCAGGATTGTTTGCAACAAGCGGGCCTGAGCATTGATCAGATCAGCTCGATTAATAGCATCGATATTAAGTCGGATGAGGTTGGTTTGATTGAGCTGGCCCAGAGTCTGAATAAGCCATTTCAGACCTGGCATAAAGACCAGCTGAATACCATGGATCATCTGCTGAACTCCCGATCTGAGTATGTATTTAATACCGTGGGAGTCTATGGCGTGGCGGAGTCTGCCGCTTTATATGGTGCTCAACAAGCCCTAATCAAGTCCGATCTTAATACTGCTCCGGAAATGGCTACAAGCGAGCATCAGACTTCAGACAATCCATCGTCTTCGCAACAGGTATCGCCAGGCTCTCAACCTGAATTGGCTCTGGTTAAACAGAAAACACGCAAAGCCACCTGCGCTATTGCCCGTATCTATCCGGCTACAGATAAAGCTTTGCTTTCATCCTTGTCTTCATTTTCAGCAGCATCTACTCAACAGAGCGCTGCTAAAACATCGAATACTTCAGATTCCAGGAATAAAAACGTATGAGTCGACTCTTTGTTGTGGGCACTGGCCCCGGCGATCTGTCTCTGGTTGCACCCAGAGCATTAACTGCCATTCAGGCCAGTAGCGATCTGGTGGCTTATGGTTTGTACCTGGATCTGTTGGGTGATGTCTGTCAGGGCAAAACTCACCATGATCTGCCATTAGGCGAAGAGATTGGTCGTGCCCGACTGGCGCTGAATCTGGCTGCCAGCGGTAAAACTACGGCTCTGATCTCCAGTGGTGATATTGGTATTTACGCCATGGCGACGCTGGTATTTGAACTATTAGATCAACAGCTGTCTTTTCAGGAGGGCAGCTCTGGCAGTAATGAATATCACCCGGAGTGGTTGGATGTTGAGATCGAAGTCATTCCGGGTATCTCTGCTATGCAAGCCGGTGCCAGTCGTGTTGGCGCTATGCTCGGCCATGACTTCTGTACCATCTCATTATCAGACCTGTTAACGCCATGGGAAACCATCGAACAGCGTATTCATAGTGCCGGGCAGGGTGATTTTGTCGTGTCCTTCTATAACCCTGTTTCCCGCAAGCGGGACTGGCAGCTGAATACAGCCCGAGATATTTTGCTGCAGTATCGCCCGGCCAGTACGCCGGTACTGTTGGGTCGTCAGCTGACCCGTGAGGACGAGAGTATTCGCATTATCCGACTGGATGAACTGGATGCCAAAGACGTGGATATGTTCACTCTGGTGAGTGTGGGTAACAGTGAATCCCGTCATATCGTTAATGGTAGTAAAGAATGGGTTTATACCCCTCGCGGTTATCGCAAAAAACTGGGCCAGGCTACCGATAGTTCTGCTGATTCTTCTCAGTCAAAAGACGAGTCAAAGCAAAAGTCAGAAGAAGAGGCTCAGTCATGACGGTTTATTTTATCGGTGCCGGTCCCGGTGACCCTGAACTGATGACCATTAAAGGTCAGCGTATTCTGCAGCAGTGCCCGATTGTGTTGTATGCAGGATCATTAGTGCCCCGTGAGATTCTGGCGTCAGTCGAAGATCAAGCAGAGCTGATTGTTGATACCGCAACGACCAATCTGGATGAGATTATGGGTTATATCCGTAAAGCTCATGCAGAGGGTAAAGACGTTGCTCGTCTGCACTCTGGTGACCCTTCTCTGTACGGAGCCATTGGCGAACAGATTCGTCGTCTGGAGCAGGAAGAGATCGATTACCAGATTATTCCTGGTGTGAGTGCGGTGGCCGCTTCTGCCGCTTATCTGGGTAAAGAGCTGACGCTATCTGGCGTATCTCAAACCATCATTATGACTCGCTACGAAGGTAAAACCCCATTCCCTGAACGCGAACGCCTGCCTGAACTGGCGCGAAGTGGTGCTACTCTGGCAATTCATCTGGGTATTACCCGTATTCACAAAATTGTTGAAGAGCTGTTACCTCATTATGGCGAGGATTGCCCAGTGGCAGTGTGTTATCGCACTTCCTGGCCAGATCAGGACAAGGTGACAGGTACGCTGAAAGATATCGTCGCTAAGGTTCGTGAAAAAGGCTTTACCCGCACTGCACTGATTCTGGTAGGGCATGTACTGGATAGCGATGACTTTGCGGATTCTTACCTGTATCACAAGGATCAGGCCCATATTTACCGTCCCAAAGTTAAAAAATCAAAGACATAAAGAAACGGATAACGGATTAATAAAGGAATCATCATGCAGTTAAATAAAATCCCGACCACTGTCGTCACCGGTTTTCTGGGCAGCGGTAAAACGACGCTGCTATCCAATGTACTGAAGCAAGCTGCCGGTAAGCGCATCGCCGTAATTGTCAACGAGTTCGGTGAACTGGATATCGATTCTGAGCTGCTACGCTCCTGTCCTCTGGAGTGTGAAGAGGAAGGCCAAACTGCGGAGCAATCTTCAGAAGGTTTCTACGAGCTGGCCAATGGCTGTATCTGCTGCACCGTTGAAGAAGAGTTTCTGCCTGTGATGCAGCAACTGGTTGAGCGCCGTGATGATATCGACCATATCCTGATCGAAACCAGTGGTCTGGCACTGCCAAAGCCTCTGGTGCAGGCATTTAACTGGCCGGGTATTAAAGAATACTGCACCGTTGATGCAGTCATTACTGTGGTGGATGGCCCTGCAGTTGCTGCAGGTCGTTTTGCCCATGATGAAGATAAAGTGCAGGAACAGCGCTTAGCAGATGAAAGCCTGGATCATGATCCATCGTTGCAGGAGCTGCTGGAAGATCAGTTGAGCGCAGCTGATCTGGTTGTGGTCAGCAAAAATGATCTGCTGGATGAAGCGCAACGCACTAACGTGGCAGACAAAGTGAATGCTCGTGTCCCGGATTCTGTGAAAACCGTTTATATCCATAACGGTGAAGCGCAGCTGGATCTGTTATTGGGCCTGGATGCGGCTTCTGAAACCCGTATCGACCATGTTCATAACCACCACGATCATCACCACGATCACGGTGAAGAACACGACCATGCTCACGATCACTTTGATTCCTTTGTCGTCACCCTGGGTGAAGTGGACAGTGATCGTCTGCAGACGACACTGAATGAACTGATTAATACTCAGAATATCTTCCGTGCCAAAGGTTTTGCCGCACTACCAGATAAACCGATGCGTCAGGTGCTGCAGGCGGTAGGTAAGCGCCTGGATGTTCACTTTGATCGTCTGTGGCAACCTGAAGAAGCGCGCAAAACTCAGTTGGTATTTATCGGTAAAGGGATCTCTGAAGCAGAGATTACCGCTGCTCTGGCCGGTGCTCAGGTGACTGAGCCTGCAGTAAGCGAGGCGTAAGATGCACCTGCTGGCGGCACAACCCGGTGGTTTTGTGGATGATGAGGGGATTATCGACCTGGATCAGACTCCCGGTGATATCATCATTCTTTCTGCAGCGGATACCTCTCTGGCGGCTTTATCTGAAGGGGCCAGACGCTTTTATCAGCAGCTCTATCGCGATGTTTCTCTATCAGACACAGGCGATAGTGTTGAAAAAGTTGAGCAAGAGGTTAAAGCAGGTGAAAAGCAAAAACCGACACCCGCGATCCGTTTAGCTAACTGGATGCAGCTTTTAAAACCTGCTGCTTATGATCTGTACGAGCATAAAGTGCTGGAACAGGCTGAGCTGGTGGTACTGTCCTTACTAGGAGGGCAGAACTACTGGGAATATGGTTTTGAGCGTCTGCTGGACTGGAGCAAAGGCCAGACACCATCGGGACGTGCCCGTCAGCTGATTATTGTGCCGGGGGATGATACCCCTGATCCTGAGTTGTTTACTGCATCGACTCAGGATCTGAATACCTGCCAGAAAGTCTGGCGTTACCTGCGTCAGAGTGGCATTGAAAACAGTGAAAACCTGCTGCGATTTTTAACTCAGGAAGTGTTACTGGGCAACGGTTGGACGCCTGGATTTTGTCTGCAGAGTGAAAAGACAAGCTTTGATCAAAAGCAGATCACCTATCTACAGCAATGGCAGGAGCCTCGGGTTCTGCCAAATGCGATGCGTTATTTCCCAGCGGCAGGAAAGGAAGGCAGCAAAAGTGAGTCTCAAGACTCAGAGCTTTTTAAAAACTCAGGACTATTCCAAGGCTCAGGGCTGTCTCAAAAAACATGTCTGTTGCTGTTATACCGCAGTCATCTGCAGAGTGCCAATACTGACGTTTTTGATGGCCTGATGAGTGCTTTACAAGCTCAGGGTTTAAACCCGGTTGCGGTAGCAATAGCGTCGTTAAAAGACGATGAATCTGTAGCCCTGGTCAATCATCTGGCAGAGCAACATGATGCCCGTTTAATCATCAATACCACAGGTTTTGCCAGTAACCGTGTTGATAGCCCGGATCTGAGTTCCGAGCCGACTGAGTTTGCCTCTCCGTTTGAACGTCAGATCCCCGTACTGCAACTGGTACTGTCCGGTAGTACGGAGCAAGACTGGCAACAACATAGCCAGGGGCTGCGCAGTCGTGATATCGCCATGCAGGTGGTGTTACCAGAGATGGACGGTCGGGTGATCACCCGTGCAGTTAGTTTTAAGGCGGAGTCCTGGTTTGATCTACGCTGCCAGGTCTCGGTGGTGCGTTACCAGTTGCACCAGGAACGAGCGAACTTTATTGCTGAGCTGGCCCGGCGTTATTGTCAGCTATCAGATAAAGCCAATGGGGATAAACGACTGGCGATTATTCTGGCCAATTACCCGACTAAAGACGGTCGTATTGGTAACGGGGTCGGACTGGATACACCTCAATCATCGGTTAATATTCTGCAAGCCTTAAAAGCATCGGGTTATCCGCTGGATCAGTTGCCAGAAACCGGCACTGAGCTGATCGAATGGTTACTGGAATCCGTGACCAATAACCCGAACACACTGCATCAGCTACCCTGCTGGCAAAGTATGGCGCTGGATGAGTATCGTCATCACTTCAGCCAGATCCCCCTGGAATGTCAGCAAGCCGTGCTGGAGCGTTGGGGAGCACCAGAACAGGATATTAAGTGTCGTGATGGCCGCTTGATGCTTTCTGGCCTTCGCTTAGGAGAGGTGTTTGTCGGTATTCAGCCTGCCCGCGGTTTTAATATTGATCTGGCGGCTAACTACCATGACCCGGATCTGATTCCGCCCCATAACTATCTGGCGTTTTATTTCTGGTTACGTCACTGCTATCAGGTAGAAGCTGTGGTGCACGTGGGCAAACACGGCAATCTGGAGTGGTTACCCGGTAAGGGGACTGCTTTATCTGATCAGTGCTGGCCGGATATTGCCTTAGGGCCGGTGCCGCATTTTTATCCGTTTATTGTCAATGACCCTGGTGAGGGCACTCAGGCTAAGCGTCGTACTCAGGCGGTAATTATTGATCATCTGATGCCACCGATGACCCGTGCGGAAAGCTACGGCGAAATGGCAGAACTGGAAAGCCTGGTAGATGAATACTATCAGGCAATGGGCATGGATGAGCGCCGGGAAAAATGGCTGCGCGACGAAATTATGCAGCAGGTGCGCAAGACGCATCTGCTGGAGGAGCTGGGTAAAGCAACGGCAGAATCATCTGATGATGAAGTACTGGCCGAACTGGATGCTTACCTGTGTGAGATTAAAGAATCCCAGATCCGTCATGGCCTGCATATTCTGGGGCAGTTGCCGAATACAGATAAACTGGCGGACACTTTAGTGGCTTTGCTGCGTTTACCCCGTGGCGCGGATGCTGAAAGCCAGGGAATTTTACATAACCTGAGTCAGGATCTGGATCTGCGTACGGCATCTGATGAACTTTTTGATCCTCTCGCCGCAGATACTCAGCCGTGGCAGGGCAAACGACCGGAATGTCTGCTGAAGGTTGATCAGAACACTCACTGGCGAACTGCTGCAGATACTCGTGAGCGCCTTGAGCTGTTAGCGTTGAAGTTAGTTAAGGTGTTCTTGCTGAAAGATTCCGTCCTTCGAGAGCAGGCTTCAATGTCGGATGGCGCTTCGCTTATCCAACCTACGTCTCTGAACGTTGAACAGGGATTCGGTGCTGAGTTAGCAGAATGTCTACCACGCACAGCCCGTCAGTTGGAATACGCCAAAGCCCGTTTGCTCCCCGCACTAGAGCAAAGTGCAGAGCAGGAATTATCTGCCCTGACAAATGGCCTGGCCGGTCAGTTTGTGCCACCAGGTCCCAGCGGTGCGCCCACCCGTGGCCGCCTGGATACTTTACCCACCGGACGTAACTTCTTCTCTGTCGATAATCGCTCAATTCCATCACCCGCCGCCTGGGCCATTGGTGAGCGTTCAGCACAGGCATTGATCGAGCGCCATCTGCAGGAACATGGCGATTTCCCGAAACAGCTTGGCTTATCGGTATGGGGGACGGCCACCATGCGCACCGGTGGCGATGATATCGCTCAGGCATTTGCTCTGATGGGCGTCAGACCAATCTGGGCACCAGGGTCGAATCGCGTTACCGACTTTGAAGTGATCAGCTGTATGCGCCTGGGGCGTCCCCGAGTCGATGTCACCTTACGTGTTTCGGGTTTCTTCCGGGATGCCTTTCCTAATGTGATGAAGCTCTATGATGCGGCAGTTCAGAAAATTGCTGCGCTGGAAGAGCCGGGTAACGGCAATACCATCAAGGCCAATATCCTATCTCGCCAACAAGCATTGATTGAGCAAGGGCTGTCGCCAGAGCAGGCGATGCGTCAGGCCAGTTATCGGGTCTTTGGCAGTAAACCGGGCGCATATGGCGCCGGGTTACAGGGACTGATTGATGAACGTTGCTGGGAAGAGAGCAGTGATCTGGCTGAAGCTTACCTGAACTGGGGCGGCTACGCCTACGGTAATCAGGCCGGTGATGGTGTTGCGGCTCATCAGGCATTTCAGCATCGACTGTCCCAACTGGAAGTGGTGGTGCAGAACCAGGATAACCGGGAACACGATCTGCTCGATTCCGATGATTATTACCAGTTCCAGGGCGGTATGAATAACGCGGTTCGGGTCTTCCGGGGCGAAGCACCTGAGGTATATCACAGTGATCATTCCAACCCATCAGCGCCAAAAATTCGCACCTTAAAAGAGGAACTGAACCGGGTAATTCGCAGCCGCGTACTGAACCCGAAGTGGATCAACGCCATGCGTGAACACGGCTATAAAGGCGCGTTTGAGATGGCGGCCAGTGTGGATTATCTGTTTGCCTATGATGCCACAACAGATCTGATTGATGACTATCAATACGAAAAAGTCGCTGATGCTCTGGTATTTGATCGTGAGAATCAGGACTTCCTGCAACAACATAATCCTCACGCCTTAGAAGAGATGGCAGAGCGTCTGCTGGAAGCGACACAGCGAGGGCTTTGGCAGGAACCCGGTGACTATGCCCGACAGTTACAACATCTACTGTTGAAGCTGGATGAACAGAACGAAAGAGCCGATAGCCCGGCTTAAGTTTGACAAGCAATTTTAAAGGCAGCCCAGGCTCTACTGTTCGGTAGAGCTTGGGCTGTGATGAGTTAACAAAGCAAACATTGATCAGAAATAAGATCAACGACAAAGAAGATGAGAGATAAAGACATGGCAAAAAAAGGCATTATGGTGTGTGGACATGGCAGTCGTGATAAAGATGCCGAACGGGAATTTGGTCGTGTTGCCGAAGGCCTGAAAAAGCGTTTCCCTGATATTCCAGTGGAATACGGTTTTCTGGAGTTCTCAGCACCCAATATTCATATGGGACTGAATTCACTATTGGATCAGGGCGTTGAAGAGATCTATGCGGTACCCGGTATGCTGTTTGCGGCGACCCACGCTAAAAATGATATTCCTTCAGTACTAACCACTTTCGGTGAAAAAAACGAAGGCCTGAAAGTATCTTACGGTAGTGAACTAGGCCTGCACGATGCCATGATTGAAGCCTTCCAGGCACGTATCTATGAATCCCTGGGGCTTGATCCTGAGAATCCGCCAGAGAGCCTGTATGACACCATGCTGGTGGTGGTTGGCCGCGGCACCTCTGACACCCATGCTAATGCCGAAGCGGCTAAACTGACCCGTATCGTCAATGAGAATATGGGTTTTGGTTGGGCCGATATTGTGTACTCCGGCGTCACCTATCCGTCTGTGGGTGTAGGGCTGGAGAAACTGTTAAAACTGGGCTTTAAGCGTGTCGTAGTTGCACCTTACTTCCTGTTTACCGGTCGTTTGATCAAGCGTATCTACGGTTATGTTGATCACGTAGCAGAGCAATACCCTGATGTAGAATTTATTAAGGCCCAGTACCTGAATGATCACGAAAAAGTGATTGATGCCTTTGAGATTCGAGTACGCGAGATTATGGATCTGACTCCGGGTGAAAAGCCAACAGGTGATGAAACGCTGATGGAGTCTTTCCAACGCCGCCTGGCTGCAGGGGAGGTGGATGTGCATCACCACCATGCGGAATTTAACCCAGAGGCTGAAGGTGAGCACAGCCATGATCACTATCACAGTCATGAACATTCTCACAGTCATGGTGATCATAGCCACTCACATAAGCGTTCTCACAGCCACGAGCACTCCCATAGTCATGGTCATTCTCACAGTCACGGGCATGACGAGCATTCTCACGGCCATTCCCATGGCGGTCACTCTCATGGCGAGCATGGCCATCACCACCATGGCGTTTACCGCCATATCGGCCACCCGTTAGGTCCGCGTACTATGATTGGTGAAAATATCTGCTGCTGTTTTATGGGGCAGTTCCCACAGGAGATTCTGGATGAAGAGGCGGAAAGAGTAGCACTTAATTGCCCTGATAAAGCTCTGGCGCATAGGAGATAAACGATCCCATGTAGCGAGAGGAGTAACAAGGAGAGATGAAGTGGGAGGAGCTGTACCTTGCTTCCTCCACTTCAATCTATCTTTCGGCAGGTCTGCTGACGGATGACTGTCTTAGGTGGATATTATTTATTTTCTTTATAAATTAAATGGATAATGATTTCATGGGTTGTCAACTGTTTTTTGCTATAACACTGTTTATGTTAGATACTGCTATGAGTGAGAGTGAATCGCGCAGGATATCTCGATTTGTCAAAATTCCATGTTTGATAAAAATCAGAATAAGTAACGTCCTGTTAATTAGGATACGAGCCGGAGTGGTAGAAGGGTGAACATAAAAGCATCGCTGTTACTTTTTTCGCTCTTTCTGGCTAATGATACTCTGGCTAAAACCTACTATTTTGTCGGTACCAGTTTCCCGCTTATTCTGGAAAAGAGTCAGCAAGGCGAAATTCGAGGCTTAGGTGCTGATATCGCCAAAGTAATCGGTCAAAAACTAGGCCATCAGATAGAAATCGAAATCTATCCTTTTAGCAGAGCCTTACGAATGATTGAAACGGGTAGAGCAGATGGCTTTATAGGCCCGTATAAATCGGAAGAACGGGAGAAGTTTATGATTTTTACGCAATCACACTTCTACCAGGATCCAATGGCATTTTATGTTCGAGAGGAGAGCGATTTTGAATGGGATGGGCATTTGTCATCATTACAAGGTAAGAAGATAGGCCTGACCCGAGGATGGAGTTTTGGCTCGGAGTTTGATCAATACAAACCTAAGCTCAATATCTTTGAAGTGGAAAATATCGATGCCAGCTTTAGAATGTTGCTATTTGATAGAATTGAGCTCTTCGCCAGTCACCCCAGGGCCGCCAATCGGGTAATTGATAAACTTAATATCAGAGAACAGGTTAAAATGATCTTGCCACCAATTATTGTCAATAAAGGCTATTTTGGTTTTTCCAGAAAGCGAGATCTGGGCAGCTTTATCGAGCAGTTTGATTCCGAGCTCAATAGGATGATTATCAACGGCGATATTCAAAGAATGAATCAAGCGTACGACCTATACTATTCATCAAAACCTCAAAAGTGACATATTTTTCTATACCTCGGGCATTAGTGTCGTAAATCGAGTGCAGTGGTGTCTTGTGGCTGAAATCAATTTTGGAAGGGAATAACTATGTGCAAACGTCTCTTGTGCTATCTGATCAGTTTAGTGATGTTTGCTCTGCTATCAGCCTGTTCAGACGAACCTCAATCAAAAGACGTTCAAAAAGAGCCGGTTCAGAATAATTTCAAGTCTACGTCCAGCAGTACAGTTGCTGAATCAATCGGGTATGAAAGCCATTTACCCTTTAAGTTGCTGGATATCTCTGAACAGATGTATGGTGATGTAAATGCTATCGCTGTGAAATTCAGCCAGCCGCTTAAGTCGGAACAACTGTTTACCAGTTTGATTAAAATTCAACCTCACTTGCCTGATCCTGTTTTAAGTAAGGACGGACGCACACTGTTTTTTACCGGTATTGAGCCAGAAAAAAGCTATCAGATTGTAGTAGATCAGCAGATTTTAGCGAATCAAGGGCAGTGGCTACCAGAAGCCAGTGAGAAAACACTAAAAACACGCGCCATGCCTGCAACAGTCAACTTTGAAGTTAATGGTGCCGTGATGGTGCCCGGGAAAGTTGATGCTTTGCCCGTGATGTCTGTTAATGTGCCAGAAGCAGACCTTGAGCTATATCGGGTCAGGTCTGATTCCATGTCTCGATTTTTCAGCGAGTACCAATATCTGAAAGAGGAGTGGTACTCCAGTGCCAATATGGAGCCCTTTCTGGAACACGTTTACAGTATGAAGCTGCAATTGGGAGAGAAACGTAACCAGCGCTATAAGAATAACATTCCTTTACGGGATATCCCCGCCGTTCAA
This sequence comes from Oceanospirillum beijerinckii DSM 7166, assembly GCF_000422425.1. Classification (GTDB taxonomy): domain Bacteria; phylum Pseudomonadota; class Gammaproteobacteria; order Pseudomonadales; family Halomonadaceae; genus Oceanospirillum; species Oceanospirillum beijerinckii. Next base: position 121,241 of record NZ_KE383828.1, on the reverse strand, counting down.
CAACAGGGGATCTATCTGGCTATGATTCGTCAGGCCGGTCGTTTGAGGTTTCAGGATTCAACCTGGTTTACCCTGTCATCAATAGGCCTTCAGGTACGAGAGTTCAGTCAACAGCTTTATTTTATTGCCCAGAATATTGCGACCGGTCAGACATTGGCGAACACTGAAATCCGTTTGCTGGGTTATAACGGTGAATTGCTGGATTCCGGTATAACCGATGCTTCGGGGTTGTGGAGCAGGCAAAGCCAGTGGGCGGAGAATAAAGAGCCTCAGTTGGTATTGGCGCTGAAGAATGGTCAGGTTACGGCGCTGCAATACCACAGAGCCTGGGTTGATCTCTCGGCTTTTGAGCTTAATAAAACGTCCTATCAGTCCGTTGAACACCTGATATTGGCTCCTCGAAATATCTACCGTCCAGGTGAACTATTTTCTGGCGCAGTGTTAAAACGCGCCCATGATGGCGGTTTATTAGGCGGTGATATCAAGCTAAAAGTCCACCAGCCTAACGGCGATGTAGTTGCGGAACAAATGCTGTCTGAACAGGGTATTCCTGGCTACTACTCTCTGAATTATCAATTAGCTGATAATGCCCCCAGTGGAACCTGGCAGCTTGAGGTTTCCAGCCCTGAGTCTGAGCAAGAGATCCAATGGTTCGATTTTCTGGTAGAAGATTTTTTGCCGGAGAAATTACGTTTAGATGTTGAAGGTGGCTTAGATCATATAGCGTTGTTTTCTGCTAATCAGTTACCTGAACTTCAAATTACTGGTGAATATCTGTACGGAGCACCTGCCGCAGGCAATAAACTGGACAGTACGGTTACTATTACGGCTTGGCATCAGCCGCTGGAGTCATTGGCTGATTACTATTTTGGTCTGCCAGACAAAGAGGTTTTACATACGGTTTTCCCTCAAGCGCAACGTTTGAATGATGACGGTAAAACAGGATTAAAGCTGACAGAGAAGGACTATGCCTGGTCTAAAGCCAATACACCGCTAAAACTCAGTTATAGCCTAAGTTTGTTTGAACAAGGGGGCAGGGCGATTAATCGTGCTACCTATGCTCTTTATTGGCCAGCCGAAAGCTTTGCAGGTGTGAAACCGGGTTTTGATAATCATATCTCTGCTAAAAACAGTGAAGTCTTCTTTGACCTTATTCGGGCGAACGCTCAAGGTGAATCTCTGGGCAGTGGCTCAATCCAATTAGAGCTACATCGTATCGAGGAGAACCATTTCTGGAGTTATACCCAGCAGCGGGGGTGGTTCCATGAAGTAGAGCGCAATGAATATCAGATTGCAGAACAACAAGTCGCTCTATCTGAAAATGAGCCTGCCCGAGTGACTCTTCCAGTAGAGTGGGGTAAATATCGTTTAGAACTGGTGGATCAGATATCAGGTACCCGGACAGTTTATCCGTTTCAGGCCGGTGAGTCCTGGTTTAACGAGTGGATGGCCAGTGATCAGTTAGCACGCCCGGATAGAGTTAATCTTGCGTTGAATAAGGATGCTTATCTTCCTGGTGATGAGGTGACAGTGCGTTTAAATGCCCCAACAGAAGGACGGGCATTAATTCTATTGGAAACTGACCGGGTGTTATTCTCTCAAGAGGTCACGCTAAAAGATAAGAAAGCGACGTTTACCTTTAAAGTTCCGGAGAACCTGGATCGGCATGATGCCTATATCAGTGCCTTTGTTATAGCGCCAACAGATGATAATGATAAGTTCAGAAAACGCAGTGCAGGTTTTGCCCATTTACCTCTGGATCGCTCAGCGCGACAACTGAATATGGTTATGGATCTGCCTGAACGTCTGATACCGGAAAGTGAAAACACGCTTCAGGTTACCGTGACAGATAATGATGGCAATGCTTTTAACGGCGAGGCCTGGATCAGTCTGGCAGTCGTTGATTCCGGGATTTTAAGTGTTACCGGTTATGCTATGCCGGATCCATTTGAGTTCTTCTATTCGCCGAGAAGCTATGGAGCCAACTGGCGTGACATGTATGCTGACGTCGCCGAGCAAACGTTATATAAGGCAGCAGGTGTGCGCTGGGGTGGTGATGGTTTGCTGGCTCGTGGAGGGCAGCGGCCTGACGTAGATGTCAAATTACTGAGCCTTTTTAATGAGCCTGTTAAAGTAGTAAATGGCAGTGCAAAGCTGGGTTTTAATCTCCCCGTGTTTGATGGTGAAGTCACCTTGATGGCAACAGCTTTTGCCGGTCATTCATTTGGTTTAGAACAGCAATCAGTGAAAGTGGTTTCACCGGTTGTCGCCGATCTGGCCCGTCCCCGTTTTCTGGCTAAAGGTGATCAGAGTCAGTTGACGTTTGAGCTGACGAATACCAGTGAGCAGGCGTTAGAGATTGACGTCGCATTGAGTGTTTCCGGAGCTATTTCAACAACTGCCTTAGAAGCCGTTTCAATATCCTCACAAGCAACCAAGGAACCCCAAGAAAGTGAAGTATCCCAAGAAACAAAAGCGATAAAACAGGTTGTGAAAGTTCGCCTGATGCCGGGTAAACGTCATATTGTACCTGTATCTGTTACCGCTAATTCTATCGGACAAGGCCATATTCAGGCTGAGATCACGCTGAACGATCCCGTTTCCCCTGATTCTGAGTTAAACAAACGCATGCTACAACGTCACTGGTCCGTGTCGGTACGTAGTGCCGTACCTGCTGTTTATCACTCTTTTATGCAGGCTTTGGACGATGGTCAAGGCCTTGCCTTTCCAGCTGATCAGCTGAAAGGCTTCCAGCCTGACAGTGTCCAGGCTCAGCTTCGAGTCAGTAACGTTCTGGGATTAGATAAGCAGCGCCATCTGGATTTTTTACAGAACTATTCTTATGCCTGTCTGGAACAGACCACCAGTAAAGCCAGTACACTGTTATATCAAAACGATTATTCCGCTTTTAAGGCCGCGATGACCCGTTTGGCGGAGCTACAGCATGAAAATGGGGGCTTTGGTCTCTGGTATCAGCAATCTCCAGAGCAGCATTGGTTGACCGTGCACACTACTGACTTGATGTTAAGACTCAAGAAAGAAGGCTATCTATTACCTGATGGCCTCTTGGATACGGCATTAAAACGGGTTGAAAACTATGCTTATAGCTATCATTCATCTCGCCGCAATGCCTATTACGACTCAGCATATCGACTGTATGCTGCTTATGTCTTGGCAAAAGAGGGGCGTATCTCCTTGGGTAAAGTCCGTGGTTTGATTAAGGATCATTTGAGCTACGGTAACGGTGCTCTTGCCGGAGTATTGGCAGGTTATGCTCTGATTTATACCGGTCAACAAGCGGAGGGGAGTGATCTGATTGTTCAGGCTCTGTCACAGGAGCGAGAGCACTATTCCGGTGACTATGGTTCCAAAATTAGAGATGAAGCGCTGACCTCGGCCCTGATCTTTGAAGAGGGAGCCGTTAAATATCTCGATAAGGACAGCAGAGCTTTACTGGAGAAAAAACTACGAAATTTGGTGATTCAGGTTCAGCAGGCCCGCTATTTGAGCACTCAGGAGCATAGTGCATTATTACGCCTGGCGATTCAGTTGGAAAAGCGCTCGGCTAAAGCCTGGCAAGGTACTTTGGCACAATCGGATCAGTTAACTTTATTGCAAGCCAGGAAAGAACGAATAGTTGCTTTGGACAGGGCACAGCTAAAGGATACCCGCTTCATCTACAGAACTAATGACAGTCAGCATGAGAATAACCAACACACCGATGTGCTGTACGCGTCCTATAACTGGACGGCTTTGCCTGAGGGAGAACCGCAGTCTTTCGATCAGGGGATTGCGGTACGTGCCAACTACTTTAAAGTGGAAAATAATCAAGCCTTACCTTTGGCGGAGCAGGATCAACTTCAATCTGGTGATTTGGTTCTGACACATGTCAATCTGCGCAGCCATAAAGACCTGACCGATCTACTTGTCTCGGCGTTGTTGCCAGCGGGACTTGAGCTGGAGAACCAACAGCTCAAGCACGCGATTAAGCTGGAAGGTATTACCTTGGAAGGTCAGACAGTACAGACTCGAGCGCAACTGGACTATGAGGCTTATCTGGATGATCGTTATGCCGCTGTGTTACAGCTTTATAAAGGAGAAGAGGCTGATCTGTATTATCTGTCCCGAGTGGTAACGCCTGGGCAGTATCGGGTCCCCCCGGTTCTTGCTGAATCCATGTATCAGCCTGATATTCGTGGCCAGGGTGTCGGATTGCCAATGATTAATATTATCCCTTGATACGGTTAATCCAGAACCCAGGCACTTTGACGCCTGGTTAGGTTAAGTACGGAACATCTTGAACACACTGAAGAAAACGCTGGCAGTTATGGTGGTAATAACGCTTCTGCCAGCGTTATTATTTTCCGCTGCCGACAAGCTTTGGCCATTGACTCTGCCTGGTAGTGACCGACAACCTGCTTCAGTGGTGCTTGATCGTCACGGGCAGCCATTACGCTATTTTGCTGACCAAGAGGGTATCTGGCGTCATCGGGTATCCGTTGATCAAGTATCTGATGATTATTTACAGGCATTACTTGCCTATGAGGATCGATTTTTCTATCAGCATCCCGGTATTAATCCACTCAGCTTACTGAGAGCATTGGGACAGTTTGTGCGTCATGGTCGGGTAATCTCCGGCGGTTCTACGTTGACTATGCAGGTCGCGCGTATTCTTGACCCTCACTCACGCAGTGTTGCAGGCAAACTCTGGCAGATGTTCCGGGCTTTACAGCTAGAACAGCAGTTAAGCAAAGTGCAAATTCTTGAACTGTACCTGAATTATGCCCCATTTGGTGGCGTGTTGGAGGGGATTCAGGCAGCCAGTTTCCATTACCTAAGTAAACCAGCTCACCGCTTACGTCCTGCAGAGGCAGCTTTAATGGCTGTTTTACCCCAAGCACCATCACGCTATCGTCCTGATCGTTATCCTCAACGCGCGGAAGAAGCCAGGAATAAAGTGCTGGACCGATTATCAGAACAGGGTGTGTGGGATAAACCGAAAGTACTGCGAGCAAAGCAGGAGCCTGTAGATATTCGGCCAATGGATAATCCTTTGGTTGCCCCTCACTTGGCTTATCGCCTTTATAAAGCAACGCCTGAAACCAGTGTGCATTACTCAACACTGGATCAGCAGTTACAGCTGCAGGTAGAGAGCCGTTTGGCGTATGGTGCTTCTGTAATGGGTAGGGAAGTCTCGGCGGCAGCTTTGGTGATCGATAACCGTAATCATAATGTATTGGCTTATGCGGGATCTGCAGACTTCCTGGCAAAAGAGCGGCAGGGACAAGTTGATATGGTGCAGGCAGTTCGGTCGCCAGGTTCTTCACTGAAGCCATTTTTATATGGCTTGGCCTTGGATAAATCCTTGATTCACAGCCAGTCTCTGCTAGCTGATGTGCCATTTGTCAGTCAGCATTATCAACCTGAGAACTTCAATCGTCACTTTTCAGGCCCTGTCAGTGCCAGCCAAGCGTTGCAGTTATCACTAAACCTGCCGTTTGTGCAGCTCATAGAGGCATATGGTGCACAAAACTTTATGAATCGACTATTGAGTAGTGGTATTGATCTGAGTGTGCCTGGTGGAGAAGGGAACCCTGCTATGATTTTAGGGGGGGCAGGCATTCAGCTGGAGCATTTGGTGCGTTTATACGCCAGCCTGGCTAATCAAGGTAAAGTCCCTGAGCTTAAATTTAGTTTATCTGAGGCTGACTCCGGTAAAGACAATAGCAGGAATACAAAAGATGATCGGTCCGATTGGGTGCATCACTTATCTGATGCGAAACAAACGCATCAGTTCCGCCATCTCTTGAGCCCTCAAGCGGCATGGATTACTTGGGACACCTTACGGGCAGTGAGAATTCCTACATCAGCGGGTGTAGATGCGGCAAGACGTTTGTCTGGTCAAATAGGTTGGAAAACCGGTACCAGCTGGGGGCATAGGGACGCTTGGGCTATAGGGGTCTCTCAGAACTATACTATTGGTGTCTGGGTTGGGCGTGCCGATGGAAGACCTATGACTAAGGGGCGTACGGGTTATAACACCTCCGGTCCGATTTTATTTGATCTGTTTCGCGCGATTAGTCCAAGAGTAAGTCCAGTCAAACAACCGGAAGGGATTCAGGAGCATGTTATTTGCTGGCCTGATGGTCGTTCAGAAGCCGTTGTAAGACAGTGTGACCAATCTTTTCTGGCACTGACTATCCGGGGTGTCACTCCAAGGACTTTGGATCTCAACCCTGAGCAACTGTTTTATGATCCGAGTCATACTATTTTACTGGATCAGAATACCGGGCTTAGAGTTAATCGGGCTTGTTTACAGGGGGAGGTTGAAAAAGCAGAGGTATCGCTATGGCCTGATTTTCTTGCACCATGGCTGCCGTCTGATAAGAAAGTACTAACACGCCTACCGGAGTGGGCAGGGCAATGCCTCTCTTATCTAAATGATAAACGTGATATTCACTTGTCAGGCGTGAAGCCAGGACAGGTTTTTCTGCTTAAAAAAGATAGCCTAGTTGTACCTGTTAAGCTGGAACAGGGCTTTGTCGCACGGCACTGGTATCTAAATGGCAATCGTATTGCTGGAAATGCTAGCCAAATAAAACTGAAGCTATCCCTGGAAACACCTGAGCATAATGAATTGCTGGTTATTGGTCAGGATGGATGGATGATAAGACTTCCATTCTATGTCTACAAACAAGATTAAGTGGGAGTCCTGTTTCAATGGTTTCAATGGAAAACAGGATAATAAAGCTGAGATAAGAGAGGTTTTTTTGCTTAATGTTTTTTAATTGGTGCAAAAATATCCAAGTGCTGAAATTAAACAAATTCTAATTGCATCTTACTGAAAACAAAGTGAAATTACTCTGATTAATAATTGATCAATTGCCTTTTTCTCGGCATACTAAATAAGAATGATGTATTTTAATTCCTACTAAATTGCTGTGAGATCAATATGTCTTGGAGAAACCTTTCAACCGCAAAAAAACTGAGTATTGGCTTTGGTATAGTCATCGTTTTGATGGTGGTGGGGGGACTAAAGGCAGTTGATACCTCATCTACTCTGGCCAATCTGACCTCGAAACTTTATATGCACCCTCTGGCCGTGGGAACCAGTATTCGCGAGATTCAAACCAGTCTGGTGGCGATTCATCGCAGTATGAAAGATATTGCCATGGTGAACTCTCTGGAGCAGATTGATGAAAATGTTAAGAAGGTAGATGGATACGCTCAAAGTGCTTATCAGCAGTTTGCCCTGCTTGATGAACGTTTTCTGGGTGATAAAAGTAAAATCAATCAAGCGAAGCAGCTCTTTGAAGATTGGGCTCCCATTCGTGACAAAGTCATTACCCAACGTCGAATCCAGCTGGAAAACGATGCCAATGAGGTCACCCGTGTTGAAGGTGCTCCTCATGTCGCAAAAATATTTAAAAGTCTCGATACTCTGATTGAGTTCGCTAATGGAAAGGCTCATGAATTTTACCTAAGCTCACAAAGTAGTGAGTTTGGTATTGATACCAGCGGCTTAGTAGAAAAGTTCTACAAGCACCCGTTTGCTGTCGCGACTACTGCCGTGTCCATTAAGGCAGATGCCATGACAATTCTTAAAGATATGAAAGATCTTTCAGTCGCAGGCTCACCAGAAGAGGTTGAACGTATAGCAAAGTTGGTTGCACAGCGATCAGAAGAAACGATTAAAAAGTTTGAACTGCTCAACGAACGTTTTCTGGGTGATAAAGCCCAGATCAATCAAGCTCGTACCTTATTTGTTGATTGGAAACAGATCCGGGATAAAGTGATTAAGATGCGTTTGGCTCAGGTGGCTGCAAACCCAGGAGAGATTACCCGTGTCGAAGGTGCACCTCATCTGGCTAAGTTGAACAATGCCCTGACCGAAATTCGTGATTTTGCTGACAACAAGGCTGTTGAATTTAACGATAACGCTGCCAGTACCGCCAGTACTGCTATTAATACTTTGCTGGCATTGTTCTCCGCTGCTGCACTAATTGGTATCGCCATTGCTGTTCTGGTTGCCCGAGGCATTTCAAATCCATTACAACAAGCCGTTAATGCGTGTAAGAGCATCGCTCAGGGTAATTTGACCACTAAAATTCCTGTAGGTGGCAAAGATGAAACAGGTCAGGTTCTTAATGCCTTGCAGGATATGCAAAATCAGTTAAGCCAGATCGTAGGTGAAGTACGATCCGGTGCTGATTCTTTGGCCAGTGCGTCTAAAGAGGTGAGTGCAACCTCTCAGAGCATGAGTCAATCCTCCACTGAACAAGCGGCTAGTGTAGAAGAAACCACGGCATCTATTGAGCAGTTGAATGCTTCTGTGCAGCAAAATGCAGAAAATGCACGAATTACTGACAGTATGGCAACACAGGCCTCCTCTGAAGCAAAAGAGGGTGGAGAGGCAGTAGGTCGCACTGTGAAAGCGATGAAAGAGATCGCTGATAAGATTAGCCTGATTGAAGATATTGCCTATAAAACGAATCTACTGTCGTTAAATGCAGCCATTGAAGCAGCCCGTGCTGGTGAGCATGGTAAAGGCTTTACCGTTGTGGCCGCTGAAGTACGAAAGTTAGCTGAAAATAGCCGTGTGACGGCCCAAGAGATTAATAAACTGGCTTCAAACAGTGTTTCTATTGCAGAAGAAGCAGGGCATCTGTTGGAAGCGATTGTACCGAGTATCAGTAAAACAGCGGATTTGGTACAGGAGATTGCAGCGGCCTCTGATGAGCAATCCTCAGGTGTGGCGCAAATCAATGATGCTATGTACCAACTGGATAAAACAACCCAGCAAAATGCAGCTTCTTCAGAAGAGTTGGCTGCAACATCAGAAGAACTGAGTGCTCAGGCAGAAGCATTACAACAAGCTGTTGCTTTTTTCAAGTTGAATGAGTCATCAAAGGCGATCAGCGAGCCATTGTCTTATAAAAAGCAGCAGAACAAGGACAAAGAAGACGACTTAGGCAACGAAGTCCACGAGATTTCAAAATCTCAACGACCTTCTTCACTAGCCAATAAAAGCTCTGTGGAAGATAGTCTATATGATGAGAAGGACTTTGAGCGTTTTTAAATAATACTTGATAGCGCATAGAGGCTTAATGCTGAACCTTATTGCAAGGCCAAGGTTTGGTGCGGCTATTTAAAGTACACATGGCTTAGGCTGAAACAATGTATCCAATAAGCTAATGTAAACAGCACTGCGATAAGGGAGACTGTTTTTATGTTCAAAAACTTAAGATTAAGCACTCAGGTGAGCTTAGGCTATGCGTTGGTAATGTTGATGTTGGTCGGTGTATCGGTTACCGCTTACTTTGGCCAATCAAAAGCGATTACTGGTTTTGATAGCTATCGTGAACTTGCCCGGGATGCCAACCTGGCTGGGCGAGTTCAGGCCAACATGCTTATGGTTCAGCTTTATGCAAAAGACTATATCCTGGAACACAATGAGCAGACTATTGCTGCGCTTAAGGAGCGTTTCTCTTTACTTGAAGATTTGGTAGCTCAAGCGGACAAAGAGATTCAAAAGCCTGAGAGAGCAGAGAAGGTTGATCTGGTTTTAGGCTCAATGGAGCAATATAACCTGGCGTTTGGAAAGATTGTTGCGCTGATGGAGCGAAGAAATAAAGTTGTTTACGAGCAGCTTGATCCAAACGGCTTGGCAATGCGTCAGGCTATGACCCGTATTATGGAATCGGCTTATCAGGATGAAGATCCGGAGGCTGCATTTCTGGCGGGACAAGCTCAGGAATCTCTTCTGTTAGCCCGTCTTTATGTGGCGAAATATCTGACCTCCAATATTCAAGCTGACGCAGACCGAGCACATCAGGAGTTAGATGGAGCACTGTCTCAGCGTATTGATAAACTGGATGGACAATTACAAAATCCTGAACGTCGCCGCTTATTGGAGCAATTTCTTCTAGCTAAAGAGGTTTATGCCAAGGCATTTGATGATATTAATCAAATTGTCATAGAGAGAAACAGAATCATTGCAGATGAGCTTGATCAAGTTGGCCCCCGAGTATCTGATGCCAGCGAAGAGGTTAAACTTTCTGTTCAAGCGGATCAGGACCTGTTAGGGCCTCAGGTCAAGAAAGATAATGAAACTACGATTTCAATCGTGATTTGGGTGTCAATCGCTGCGGTCTTCTTCAGCATCCTTCTCTCAATAATCTTAGTACGTGTGATTAAACGGCCTCTGGGTGGTGAACCTAGGGAGATGGAAAGTATCGCCAGAGAGATTGCAGACGGAAATCTGGCTTTTGAGTTTAACAACCAGAACCCTACTGGGGTTTATGCCGCTATGAAGGATATGGCGGAGCGTCTGAGTGATATTATTGATCAGGTTCGTAACAACGCGGATGCCTTAGTCAGCGCTTCACAGCAAGTGAGTGCAACAGCACAAAGCCTGAGTCAGGGGGCAACTGAGCAAGCGGCCAGTGTAGAAGAAACAACAGCATCTGTAGAACAGTTAAACGCTTCTGTTCAGCAAAACTCAGAAAATGCACGTATAACCGATAGCATGGCGACCACAGCCGCATCTGAGGCTAAAAAGGGCGGAGAAGCCGTGACAAGAACAGTTCATGCCATGAAGGATATCGCAGATAAGATCGGTTTAATTGAAGATATTGCTTACAAGACTAACCTGCTATCGCTTAACGCTGCCATTGAAGCAGCCCGGGCCGGTGAGCATGGCAAAGGCTTTACAGTTGTTGCGGCGGAAGTACGAAAATTGGCTGAAAACAGCCGAATTACCGCACAGGAAATTAATGAGCTAGCGACTAACAGCGTCTCAATTGCCGAGGAAGCGGGTAAGTTGCTGGATGAGATTGTGCCTAGTATTAGTAAAACTGCGGATTTGGTCCAGGAGATCGCGGCAGCTTCTGATGAGCAGTCCTCAGGTGTGGGGCAGATTAATAGTGCTATGTTGCAGCTGGATCAAACAACGCAACAAAGTGCGGCTTCTTCCGAAGAGCTTGCGGCTACATCTGAAGAGTTGAATGCTCAGGCAGAATCACTACAGCAAGCAGTCGCCTTTTTCAGGGTCAAAGAAAGTGGCCATCAAGCTGGGAAAAAGGCTGATCAGGCAGTGAACACACAACCTTTCAAACCCTTATCTAAAGCTAAAGTGGACTCTGCTTTTGATGATAGTGACTTTGAGCGTTTCTGAAACAAAGTTCTTTGTACTCATGCTTAGCAAATAAAATTTGAGTGTGGAAAGATTTTGGAGTGCTAAATGGGCAATATAGTTGCTGGACAACCTGGCTCAGTTGAAAGTGAAGAAACACTGCAGTACCTCACTTTTACTGTATTAGGTGAGCTGATGGCTATTGGAATCCTTGATGTCAAAGAGATTATCGAAGTCGGCAGTATGACCCGTATTCCAATGACGTTGGACTGCATCCGTGGCGTCATCAATTTAAGGGGCAATGTCGTGCCAGTGATTGATTTACGCTCACGTTTGGCAGACCAGCCTTCTGTGTTAAGTAAACGCAGCTGTATTGTATTGGTGCAGGTTAAGGTTGAAGAGGAGTATCAAACCATGGGGATGTTGGTGGATATGGTTAATGAAATTCTGGAAATTCCAGAAACCGATCTGCAAAAAGCCCCAGACTTTGGTACTGATATTGATAACGAATTCATTGATAAGATGGCGCGTTATCATGATGAATTTATCATCTTATTAAATATCGCCAGAGTATTTTCAATTGACGATCTTTCCGCAACGAAGGTTCAGCAACACCTGGCCTTGGATAATTTGTCGTAAGACAGTTAAAAGGCCTTAAACGGATTATCACTTTAGGCTTTATTGTGTGTATGTACTTGATATCTAGCCAGAAAAAACGGGAGCAAAAATGGACGGCGAATTGAAGGTTTATTTGGTGACGCCCTTTATCATTGCAGTACTGCTCGGGGCTGGAGCGGTTTTTTTTGACGCCTATATCCCTTATTTTGCGGTGCTATGGGCGGTTGCAGGGGCTGTCATAGGCTTGATGTTTTATAACAAGTTAAAACAGATTAGTACGCGTAACAGAGAGATTGAAATTGAGCTAAAAGAGTTGCAGCAGCAAAGTCAGGTGAATAGCCGCGTAGAAGACCAGCATCGTCAGGTCTGGGAGCAAATAGTTCCTGTTTGGCAAAGGCACCTGATTAGTAGTCGTGACTTGTCAGAAGGTGCGATTAATGAGTTAAGTGCGCGTTTCAGCCACTTAGTCACCCTAATTGTCGATACTCGTAACGTGGCACTGGCTCATCAGCAGACGGACAATGGCGAAGGCTTTGCCCATGATAAGAAGATGCTGACAACGTTTTTCAATCGTCTGAAAGATTACGATGCAGCCACTGATAAGCTATTTGACAAGATCGAGTCATTACAGGGCTTCACTAATGACCTTGATCAGATGGCACTGGCTGTTGCCAATATTGCGGAACAGACCAATATGTTGGCATTAAATGCTGCAATTGAAGCAGCCCGTGCCGGTGATGCTGGTAGAGGTTTTGCCGTGGTTGCTCAGGAAGTGCGTGAACTCTCTTCCCAATCCGGTGGTACTGGTGAGCAGATCGCTCATAAGGTTAGTGAAGTAAAAGCTGTAATGGGTAATATCCTGGAGTCTGCCAACAAAGCAAGAGACCAGGAAGATGAAACCTTGGATCAAGGTGAGTCCTACATCAATGAGGTTATTGAGCATCTGGAGAATCTTGCCCGTGAGTTGATTACAGAAGGCGAAAGCTTATTGCAGGTCAATCAGCAGATTCAACAACAGATCGAGCAGGTCCTGGTTGAACTTCAGTTTCAGGATAGAGTAAGTCAGATTTTATCTCAGGTACTGACCAGTATGGACAGTCTTTCCGTACAGTTACGTCAGGCCAGTGAAGATCACTCGATGACGATTGATGTGAATGGTGTGTTGGCGCAGATGAAAACAAACTACACCACCGTAGAAGAACACCGTCAGCATAATCCCAAAGATACGCAGGTTGATAACGAATCTGCGGCAGGTGGCTCAATTAACTTTTTCTAGTATTGGCTTGAGTGCTCGGTGTAGTGGATCACTCCGGTTTGATTGTGCTTTGTGTTCAGTATTAACAGAGCAAAGCACCGTATTCCATTTCATGTTTTAGAGTAGGTTTTAATAATGGCAAAGACAATTCTGGTTGTTGATGATTCCATGTCTATCAGGCAGGTTGTTAGCATCGCCCTGAAAGGGGCGGGGTACGATGTGATCGAAGCCTGTGATGGTAAAGATGCTTTGGCAAAAATGACGGGGCAAAAAATTCACCTGATCATCAGTGATGTCAATATGCCTAATATGGATGGTATTACTTTTCTAAAGCAGGTTAAGGCCAGCCCGAAATATAAGTTTACCCCAGTGATTATGCTGACTACAGAAGCGGGTAGAGACAAGATGGCAGAGGGCAAGGCGGCAGGTGCAAAAGCCTGGGTGGTTAAACCCTTTCAGCCACCTCAGATGCTGGATGCAGTGGCCAAACTGGTTTTACCTTAACGGTTATCTTAATCAGTTACTTAAACATGTCTGCGTTTAAAAAACGCGCCATGTTTTTAACAACGTCATCAACCGTAAACCTGCAGGAGACAATCTGCCCCATGAGCATAGACGTCGAGAATAATAACGGTGTATGCCGAGTGGTTGTCAAAGATGAAATGACCATTTACACGGCTGCTGCCATGAAAACTGATCTAATGGATCAGCTGACTCGTTGTGATGAACTGGAAATTTCTCTGCAAGATGTCAGTGAGATGGACAGTGCAGGTTTACAACTTATGCTACTGCTGAAAAGTGAGGAACAAAAGCTCAAGAAAGAGCTGCGTTTTGTCAAACACAGTCAGGCAGTGATCGATGTTTTAGAGATTTTAGATCTGGTGGCTCACTTCGGTGATCCGATCGTTCTTCCTGCAGGAGAGGCTCAATAATGGTTGATGATATGAAGCTCACCTTTTTGCAGGAGTCCGAGGAGCTACTGCAACAGATGGAAGATGCTTTGTTGGCGATGGAGGAGGCTCCCGATGATGAGGAGCATCTGAATAGCGTATTTCGTGCTATGCATACCATCAAAGGGGCTGCTGGTATCTTTGGCTACGATTTTATCGTGTCCTTTACTCATCCTGTTGAAACGGTGATGGATCAGGTACGTAGCGGCAATCGCAGCGTCGATTCTGATCTGGTGGCGCTGTTGCTGGAGTGTAAGGATCATACCGCGAATCTGGTTCAGACGGTGGCATCCGATAATGAAGACAACGTGCCGGCAGAGCTGTTAGAGAACGGCTGTGAAATTTTGGCACGTCTGACCGGTGAAGGCAGTGAGAACAACAGTGTTAAAGGGGCCACACCTTCGGTAGCAGGTGCTAGTAGTCCTATTGAGGCAGAGCCTCAAAAAGCCACCCCCAATGATAACTGGGTTATCGCACTGGACTTTAAACAGGATGCACTGCGTAATGGCTTAGATCCTCTGTCATTTATTCGGTACCTGCAGCGTTTAGGTGAGATCGTTAACATCATCACCTTTACCCATGATATGCCAGCGGCTAATGAGATGGACCCCGAGACCTGTTACCTGTCGTTTCGTATCGCGTTGCACAGTGACTCAAATAAGGATGAGATTGAGTCGGTATTTGAGTTCGCAGTTGATGATTGTGATATTCGTATCCTGCCACCGCACTCCAAGCAGATAACCTATCTGGAATTACTGGAAGATGTTGAGCCTGAGAGCGTGCAGCGCTTGGGTGATATTCTGGTGGGTATCGGAGCGGTAACCCAACAGGAACTGGAAGGTGCGCTGAACGAGCAGGAAGCTATCATTGATGAGGCGGTAGCTAATCCAGAGCAGAAGGTTAAACCTCTGGGTGAAATTCTGGTTGAGCGCAATGTGGTTGCTAAGCCGGTGGTTGAAAAAGCACTGAAAAAACAGGAAGACAACCGGGAAAAAGCGTCCCGTGATGCACAGTATATCCGGGTTGACGCCAATCGTCTGGGCCAGCTGATCAACTTGGTAGGCGAGCTGGTGATCTCCAATGCTGCCGTTAAATTGATGGTAGATAAATACGAGATTCAGGAAGCCCAGGAAGTGGTCGCGGGAGTGGATAATCTGGTAGAAGATATTCGTGATCACGCCCTGCAATTACGTATGGTACAGATTGGGGATACCTTCTCTCGTTTTCGCCGCGTAGTACGGGATGTCAGTAAGGAGCTGAATAAAGATATCAAGCTGGTCATTACCGGGGGCGAAGCAGAGCTGGATAAAACCGTTGTCGAGAAGATTAATGACCCTCTGACTCACCTGGTAAGAAACTCATTGGATCACGGGATCGAATCACCGGAAGAACGTTTGGCCAAGGGGAAGCCGGCTCAGGGGGTGTTGCGCTTAAATGCATTGCATGATTCCGGTCATATTGTGATTCAGATTGCCGATGACGGAGCCGGTCTTAATGTGGAAAAAATCAGGGCCAAAGCAGAAGCGATCGGCCTGGTTAAACCGGATCAGGTATTGAGTCATCGTGAAACGCTGCGCTTGATTTTTGAACCGGGCCTGAGTACCAAAACCCAAGCCAGTAATTTATCTGGTCGGGGAGTGGGAATGGACGTGGTACGGCGGAATATTGATGCCCTGCGGGGCACGGTTGAGGTCGATAGCAGTGTTGATAAAGGCACTGTGGTGACCATTCATCTACCACTGACTCTGGCAATTATTGATGGCTTTATGGTTGGGGTTTCCGGTGAGCGCTATGTGATTCCTCTGAGTATGGTGGAAGAGTGCGTGGAGATAGATAATCATCAACTGGATGAACAACGCAGTTACGTAAACCTGCGCGGCGATGTAATGCCTTTCCTCCGCCTAAGGGAGTTTTTTGATGTGCCCGACGATGAAGTTGGCGATCACTCTGACCGAAGAGAGAGTTTAGTTGTGGTGCGTTTTGGTCGTACTAAGGCAGGTTTGGTCGTCGATCAACTGTTTGGAGAGCTGCAAACGGTAATTAAACCATTGGGCAAGTTGTTCCAGGGATTAAAAGGCATCAGTGGTGCTACTGTGCTGGGCAGTGGTGATATTGCCCTGATTCTGGATGTGCAGGGTGTCATTGGTTTAGCCAGTCAAAGAGGTGGCCATAAACAAGGGCTGGTGGATCATGCCTGATTTTTCAAATCAATATGAGGAGCATCTCTGTGGCTGAACTGATTACGGGATACAATATTGAATATGAAGAAACCAAGGAGAGTCATGATGAGAGCAACGCTCAATATCTGACCTTTCTGATTGCAGGGGAGACTTTTGCCGTTGGCATCCTGGATGTTAATGAAATTATTGAAGTCAGTGAGATGACCGACGTTCCTATGATGCCCGAATTTATTCGTGGTGTGATCAACCTACGTGGTGCTGTTGTGCCTGTTATCGACTTGGCTGCGCGCATGGAGCGAGGCAGAAGTGAGTTGGATAAACGTAGTTGCATCGTACTGGTTGAAACTCCGCTGAGTGATAACCAGTACCAGGTTGTGGGTATGCTGGTGGATTCAGTGAATGAAATTGTAGAAATTTCGCAGGACCATATCCAACCTGCCCCTGCCATGGGAGATGGTATCGATACCCGTTTTATCAAAGCAATGGGACGGGTTGATGAATTATTTTTTGTCCTGCTTGATATTGAAAATATCTTATCCAATGAGCAGATCACCAACCTGGAGCAGCTGAAGAGGATGCACCAGAGCTCAGCAACCACCCTTTAGTGAGATCAATTTGACAGATCGCACCTCCCTTTTACAGCCAGGGTGTCCCATTGGCATCAAAGGTAATACCAAGAGGCGTATTTTGGAAGGTTTCCAGAGTTTGAAACTGAGTTTTCAGCATGTCTGAGTCATCTCTATCTTCAACAGTGCCAGCTTCCATGCAGTCAACAGGTTATGGTGCTATAGAACCCATCTCTGAGGGGGAGTTTAATCGGTTTAGAGCTCTGATCTATGATGTGGCAGGTATTGCCATGTCGCCGGAAAAGAAAACATTGGTGGCTGGCCGTTTGGCAAAACGAGTCGCCCATTATTCTCTCAAAAATTTTAGCCAGTATTACCGATTAATACAGTCGAATAAATACCCAGAAGAGTTTCAGGTTATGGTGGATCTGTTAACCACTAACGAAACCTACTTCTTTCGTGAACCGCAACATTTTGATTTTTTGCGAGAACAGCTGAGTGAATATAAATCCTCGCACAGTCTGAGAGTCTGGAGTGCCGCTTGCTCTTCTGGTGAAGAGGTCTACAGTCTGGCAATGCTGCTGGCAGATATTATGGGTCAAAGCCCCTGGGAGGTTCATGGCTCTGATATCAGTTCTAAGGTATTACAGAGTTGCCGCCGGGGTATATATCCCCTGGCTAGAACAGGAAAAATGCCTCAGGCATTATTGCATAAGTACTGCCTCAAAGGTGTTCGTTCTCAAGAAGGGATGTTTTTAATTGACAGGTCATTGCGTTCTCGCTGTTACTTTCATCAAATTAATTTAATGGAGGCTTTGCCTGATATTGGATTATTCGATGTTATTTTTATTCGTAATGTCATGATCTATTTTGACAATCAGGGCAAGGTGAAGGTAATCAATCAGCTGTTAAATCATCTCAGGCCTGGGGGATTGCTGTTTGTCAGCCATTCAGAGACACTGCATGGCATTAGCAATAGCGTTACTATGCTGAAGCCATCCATTTACCGGAAAGTACTATGAGATTGGCCAGTCATGCTGGAAAGAAGCGTTTCATTATTGATCCCGGTGAATACTATGTCAGTGATGAAGATATAATTATTTCAACGTTACTGGGTTCCTGTGTGTCTGCTTGCCTTTGGGACCCGGTGAATCATATTGTCGGTATGAACCATTTTCTACTGGCGAATAAGCGTTATAGTAGAGATATACCCTTGATTGCATCAGAGGCGGGGCGGTATGGTATTCATGCCACGGAACTGTTGATCAATGCCATGCAGCGTAAAGGGGCCAATCGGCATCTGTTAAAGGCTAAAGCATTTGGTGGCAGTAATGTACTGATGGGCGTGAATCAAGGCGATAGTCATTTTGCCATTGGTGATGTGAATTGCCGCTTTATTACGGAATTCTTGAGCAATGAAAAGATTCCCTTGGTTAGCTCCAATCTTGGGGGTAACTTTGGCCGTATCATTCACTTTGCGGCTAATGATTTTTCAGTCTATATGAAACGTATCGGGCAATCAGAAGCACAAGGCCTCGCTAAAGAAGAGCGACGTTTTTACCAGCATGAGATATCCGAACAGGAAAGAAAGAAGAAGGAGAATTCGATACAGTTCTGGTAAAAGTATTTCAGATGCAATATAAACACGCCAACATGAATATTTCTATCCACTCCTGCCAGTGCCGGGGATGAAATAAAATCTAAATATCGAAAACCTGTATGCGAATGCGCAACACAATTTTTTAAAAAACTGTGAGCTGTTTGGTAAATAAAATTCAGATCGGGTGTTAAACGGGTGACCATCAAAGTTCTTATAGTGGACGACTCAGCAGTTGTCAGACAGGTGTTAACACGTCAATTGAGTGATAATCCCGCCATTGAAGTGATGGCTGTGGCACCTGATCCTATCTTTGCCATGAAAAAAATGGCGGTTCAGTGGCCCGATGTTATTATTCTTGATATCGAGATGCCCCGAATGGATGGTATTACCTTTCTGAAGAAAATTATGTCGGAACGGCCAACCCCCGTAGTAATTTGCTCTACGCTTGCGGGCAAAGGTGCTCAGGTGACGATGGAGGCGATGTCTGCTGGTGCGGTAGAGATCATCACCAAGCCCAAAGAGGGGCTAAAAGTTTTTTTGGAGGAGAGCAAAGCGCAGCTGATCAATGCAATTAAAGCCGCTGCGGCTGCCCGTATGCAGGCTGTAAATACAGGGCTGGCAAAAGTCAGGACAGAACATCCCACTAAACCTGCTCCCAAGTTAACAGCAGATGCGATTATTATGGCGTCTAAAGCACCAAAACAGTTTTTTGAGACGACTGACCGTATCATTGCTATAGGCACATCTACAGGCGGCACACAGGCTCTTGAGGCTGTTTTAACTCAGCTGCCCAGTCATGCACCAGGTATTGTGGTCGTTCAGCATATGCCGGAGCAATTCACCGCCGCTTTTTCAGAGCGTCTGGATCGTTTGTGTCGGGTTAATGTAAAAGAAGCGGAAAATAACGATAGGGTAATACCTGGTCAGGTACTGATTGCTAACGGTGGTAAACATATGTTGCTGCGACGTAGTGGCGCTCAATATCGCGTAGAGATCAAAGACGGTCCTTTGGTAAGTCGTCACCGGCCATCTGTTGATGTGCTATTCCGCTCAGTTGCACAATCTGCTGGCCCCAATGCAGTGGGTATTATTATGACCGGAATGGGGGATGATGGCGCCCGTGGACTGAAAGAGATGCACAATGCCGGAAGCCAAACCTTCGCTCAGGATGAGAAGACCTGTGTAGTTTATGGGATGCCTAAAGAAGCGGTTAAACTAGGTGCTGTAGATCAGATTGTTCCGTTGCAGCTGATTCCTGAGATTATTATGAAGGCCTACTCGTAGTGGTTTATGGGCCTGCGGCTAAGGCGCTAAATTCACAATACCATCCAGGAACTGCTGATCGAAGCCCTCGATATCTTCAATCTGCTGGTAATAGACGCCAGCCTGATCAAACATTTTGCACACGGCCTGAAAATATTTCTCATGGTTGTCACCTTCCTTTCTTCGCAGGTAAACCACTTTTGAGATACCAACCTGAATAATGGCCTGCGCACAGGAGTGGCAGGGAAATTGGGTTGCGTAAATGGTAGAACCTTCGAAGTCATTAAGCATGCAGTTGTAGATGGCATTCTGTTCAGCGTGAACGACGTAGGTATGTTTTGATTGCAGTACATCATCATCGTTATCAGCCCAAAAATCGGGATCATTATCGTCACAGCCAGTGGGAAGGCCATTGTAGCCAATACCGATCACTTTATTGTTCTTATCCGCAATACAGGCCCCGTTTTGGGTTTTGGCGTCCTTGGAACGAAAAGCTGACAGTACTGCAATGGACATAAAATAGCTGGGCCAGGAGAGATAGGATTCTTTTTTCATAACGGAGCCTGCCGATAATTCCTGTGTTCGATAGAAAGCGATAGATGGCTTTAGTTTTTAGCGTAAAACCTTTTTATGATCAAGTAATTACAATACTAATCATTCTTTTGTACCAGGCCAGAGTACTGCGCCAGTGCCCTCTGTTTGTAACACATCATCTGGATTTCGGATCGGACAATATTCCAATGACAGACAGCCGCAGCCGATACACTGATCAAGTTCATCACGCATCTGAGTCAGTTGCCGGATTCTCTCATCAATACTGCTGCGCCAACTGGCGGATATTTTCTGCCAATCCGCTTTGTTTGGAGCCTTATTGGTTGGAAGCTCTTTTAATACGGCCTTTATCTCTTCTAATGTAAAGCCCAGTTTCTGTGCTGTCTTAATTACGGCTACCCGTCGCAGAACGCCTCGGTTGTAACGTCGTTGATTGCCGTTATTACGCCAGCTGGTGATTAAGCCCTTTTCTTCGTAAAAGTGCAGAGTAGAAACTTTAACCCCGGATCTTTCTGCTACAGCACCGACAGACAGAGAGGATTGAGGCTTGATCTTTTTTACGGCTTTTGCCTCTTTTTCTCTATTGTCAGGTTTATTTCTGGCGACCATATTTCTATCCTTCAGCCTTTCAGTCAGTAACGATAAATTTCTCATATTCCCTGCTTGACCTCAAGTTAACCTGAGGTTTTAAAGTGACTTCCTGTACTTTATTTAACAGGAGCTTGACTATGTTTTTCTTGCAGGATGCTCGGGTTTACCGGCTATTAACTGGGCTTTTTTTCGAAGGTGTCTCTACGGGACTGTTCATGATGGCTTTGCCTTGGTTGATGCTAAAGCAAGGCGATAACGCCACCTTAGTTGCACTTATTGCCCTGGTCTGTACTTTGGCGTCATTTTTATTAACTCCGATCTTTTCTACTGCTATTGATCGCTTTTCCCGAAAATATGTATTGGTCTGTGTTCAGCTTGCTCAAGCCTTAACGGCACTCTTGCTGATGCTAGCTAGTCTCGATGGGGAAGTGTCGACTCTGATGATGGCAAGTGCTCAGCTGATCTATTGGGTGACTGTTGATCTCGCCTGGAACTGTACCGGAGCATTTATTCAGGAAAACTTTGTTGAAGAGGAATATCCCAGAATCAGTAGTTATCAGGAAGTATTGATGCAGGGCGTAATGCTTCTTTCAGGTGCCCTGGGTGTGTTTCTACTTGAACTTTGGCCGATACACTATTTTGCACTATTTGCCTGTCTGGCCGCTTCAATGGGGGCAATAAGCTATGCTCTTATGCCTTATCGCAGGAAGCTTCGTCATTATCATCAAAGAAGGTTTATTAAGCAGTTAACCGAGAGTAAGACCCTCTTTCTGAGACAGCCCAAACTTATGCTATTTTTGGCGATGTCATGCTTATCATATCCCGTGTTGATGTATCTGGTGAAGTTGGTCCCTATTTTTCTGGCTGATAAAGGTTTCAGTGGCGAGTGGTTTGCATTGTGGAAATCAAGTTATGGCTTTGGTGCCATGATGTGTGGTTTGGCTGTAGTGATGTTAATGACCCGGTTTTCCCATGAGAAATTAATGCTATCTGCTATTTTTACCATCGCCTTTGTGCTGTCTATTATGACGCTCGCACCTCTACCCTGGGTTCTGGTTGTGATGACATTACTGATAGGATTCTTTAATGCACTGAACCGTATTGCCCGGATTAATAAGATGAACCTGGTGATTGACACCAATGAAAGGGGCAGAATTGATGGCGGCTTGAAGATGTTTTCTACTTTGTCACAGAGTTTAGGCTATGTCGTTATCGCCTTTTTGGCTCACTGGCAGATTACAGAGTGGGGGTTTGCTGTGATCGCAATAGTGATGTTTTGCGCGGGGATCAGCATGCAGCGCTATATTACAGCATCAGATATTGCGGTACAGGAGCCACTGCGCTGTAATGATTGACCTGAGAAGACCTGAACCTGGAAGCTGATAGTGACTGAAAACAAGAATGCGGCCTTAAAAGCCGCATTCTTGTTTGATCTATCGTTTCACAGTGTAAACACGTTAGAACCTGGTGGGGTTAATCCACTTTTAAACCATGCCAGCAGTAGTGCTTATTGGCTTTCTGGCTCACTAAACCTTCATCCATAAAACGCTTGAATAGGGCATCCGTTTCTTCGCTGTCAATCTTAAGGAAAGAAGTCAGGGCTTTCTTGGTACAACTGACTTTATTATTTTCCAGTGCATCAATTGCTTGCTGATAAAGGCTTGGCGGTTCAATAACGTCTTCTACTTCAACAGCATCTTCCACATTATCATCTACAACAACCTGATGGGTCAGCAGTTTCGGTGCATCCTGCTCATCATCGTTATCGATGGTAATGGGTTTTACCTGACGAAAACCCTGGCGGAAGCGATATTCCTCACCAATCAGGCCAATAAAGAATGCAGCAAAGAAGTCCAGTAGTACAGACAGGAAAACCACCAGTCCCAGCCTGGCAGATTGAGTATCAATATTCAGCGCTCTGGCCAGACTGTCGATCAACCCCAGTACTGAACCCTGGCTTACCACGGGGAGGCTATCCCGCTCCTGGGCCAGCTTTTGCTGCTTCAGGCGCAGCTGTTCATTTTCACTCTGGATGCGTTTTAAACCTACGGCGATACGGCTCATCTCAATATATTTTTTCGCCGCTTCATTGTTCAGCTGAATCTGTTGTTCAATGGTTTCAATCTGGTGATTGAACGCATTCACTTTAGCCTGCTGTACATTGACATGATTTTGCGCTTTATTGGTAGCACTATTGATACCACCGACGGAGCCGCCAATAGAGATGGCCGCCAGAATGCCGTAAAACACCAATGCCGAGAGGGCACCACCAAAGTTTTTTCTGGAGCGACGTTCGCCGAACTCATACCACGCAAAAAACTTACCCAGCTCAAAGATGATCGCCAGGCTGCCAAACAGTGCCATCATCACCCAATCATCATCGATGGATAAAAACAGCAATAAAGAAAAGAAAATGGAGGTCAGCACTGAGGCACTGGTTAGGAAATAAACAACCACCATAGCAAATGTTGATTTGGGATATCGAACGGGTAACTTGTCGTTGTATAACATTTCGGAATAGCTATCTCTGACCATAGTGAGCTGCAGGAGAAGAGATTCCTGCAAAAAAGGCGCTAGGATACCGGAATATTCGCGAAAATCTATAAATTACTATCTGATTTTAAAGCTTTTTCTCGACTAAGCGGTATTTGACCTATCTTCAGGTAGTTTTGCGGATGAGTTTAGTGCAGGCCTGGACTCTATTTTCGTTAATTACGACTCTGCTTCTTTCTCAGGGCTGCGATTAAAACACCTGCAATAATTAAAATCATACTGAAGAAGTGCAGCATTGTGATTTGTTCACCCAAAAACAGGAATGCAGCCAGACCACTAAACACAGGTAAGGTGTAGTAGGTTACTGAGGACTGGGTTGGCCCTATTTTTTCTATGGCCTGACCCCAGACGATAAAGGCAACCAGTGATGCCATAAAGCCGACATAGAAAATGGCACTGAGGCCTGAGCTTGTCATTTGGGTAATGCTAAAGGAGTGAGTCTGGGCTTCCCATAAATAGAAAGGTAACAGGAGCAACATACCTAATAAAAAAGTCGAAAACTGGAACGCTATGCTGCTCAGTCCCTGAGGTTTATATTTGACTAGAATACTGTACCCGGCAAAACAAATAGAAGCGAGTAACATCCAGATATCTCCCTTGGCCAGGGTCAGTGCCAACAGGTTATCAAGCTGACCTTTACTTACCAGCAATAAGACCCCAAAAATCACCAGGATAATACCCAGAATTTTGTTCATGCTTAACACTTCTGTCAGGAAGATGCGCGCCAGGATGATCACGAAAATAGGGAATGTAATAGCAATCAGAGAGAGATTGATCGCTGTTGTACTATGGCTTGCGATATAGATCAGCGTATTAAATGCGGTAACGCCAAGTAAAGCACAGACCATAAGATAGGGAAGGTGGCTTTGAATGATCGCCCAATCTTTAATGGTTGGCTTTAATGCAAAAGGTAGAAAACAGGTGATGGCGACCAGCCAGCGCCAATAGGCTAATGCGATAGGTGGTATCGTATCCATCAACCCTCTGGCAACGATAAAATTACCAGACCAGATAATAGTGGCGGCTAAAGCACAAAGATAGCCCACAAGTGCGGGGTTGATGGAAGTTTTTTTCACAGAGCTCTCCTGTTTCATTGTAAGATGTTTAACCCCGGAATGCAGGGTTGTCAGTATACCCCTCCGGGCCAGAAGCATAGAAGGTTTCAGAGCAAGCTTTGTTCAGCCGTAAGTCTTTTCAATGCACTGCACTGCACTGCACTAAATCTGGGTTGGAGATAAAAGATTGACCAGATAGACATGAGAATATGGCCCAGTACTGCCATAACGTTATCCGTTTGACCCACTTAAAAGAGGTTGATTTGCTTAATTCCAAGTCCCTTAGCTGTTTCGTTGTTACCCTCGGTTTATCCCTGATGAGTAGTCTGACGTGGGCACAACAACGCCAATGCCCTGAGTCTGGCGCACAGGTTGATGTTGAGCTGAAAATGCACTCAGCGCCTGTCAGCTACAACCATAGATTAAGTGCCAATCAGATCAGAAGCTTAACTCAGAACCGCAAGCCTTTACCGGGAGCTAATTGGGAGCAAGCGGGCTTAACCAAGACGAAGGAAGAATACAGCCTGCGTCTCTCGGTCCGGGCTATCGACCTGGGGAATGGCGGCTATTGCGTGATGCTGGATAAAATTCAACTGGGTCTTGGATACAAAGAGATGAAAGTCTATGTGAACCGCAAATACCTGAGAGGGACTTGCGAGTATGACTCCATTCTGCGCCATGAAAACCTGCATGTTCGAATTAATCACGACGCTATGGATTACCATGCGCCAAGAATTCTTCAACAACTTAAGCAGTATGCCAATAGTATTGGGCCCTTGTATACACGCTCACCGAAAGAGACCAATAAACGGCTAAAACAGCTTCTCGGTCAAAAGATGGCCCAATTACATAAACCTATGGTAAGTGAGCGCCGTCGTCGTCATGGTGAGATAGATACGCCTGATAACTACCGATCAGAGCAAGCCCGTTGTACCAATTGGCATAGCTAATATTGCACCAGAAAGTAGCAGATACCGATAGAGTGAACAGTCTCGATTAGCTGTTCGGGTAAATTGAAGGAAAAGGCGTTGGCAAGTATGAATAGTCCGGATGGCAAGTCAGGAAGAATACCCTGATACACGATTCTTCCTGGCTAAAGAAAAGACAAATCTACAGCTTACGGGAGATAATCTCCATAAGCTGTTCCAAATAGTGTTGATCGGTATTGTCAAAATCATTCAGCTGGTCACTATCGACATCCAACACGAGGGCGACCTTTCCATCTTTGAATGCAGGTAGCACAATTTCAGATTTTGAATCACTACTGCAAGCGATATGACCCGGAAAAGCATCCACATCGGGTACAAGTATTGTTTGACCCTGTTCAAAAGCAGCTCCGCAGACGCCACGCCCTTTGGGAATTCGTGTGCATGCGATCGGGCCTTGGAAAGGACCCAGTACCAGCATATCTTCTGATTTCACCAGATAAAAACCAACCCAGAAAAAATTCATACTCTGCTTAAGGGCTGCTGCGATATTGGCCAGATTAGCGATCAAATCGTCTTCACCTGAAATCAGAGCTTCAAGCTGTGGAAGCAGTTGCTGATATTGGCTGGTTTTATCCGCGCTATTATCAAAATTAAGTGTTTCTGTCATGGGGATCGTTCTAATAGTGACTGTGAGTATTGCCCATTGGAGCAGTTACTTTAATGTAAACAAGACGATAATACTCGTTTAACCCCGGATCCGCAAAGCTAGCGGGGGACAGTACTGATAAGCTAAATGACAGTAGACAAACAAGACAAAAGCAAGGGATATGCAGTTAGAAGTCAGTAAAATCAATGAGGTAAGAGGAGTCAATAAGGTGAATATTTATTCTGGCGTCTGTTGACACCAGAATGGCTGTTCTATCCTAAAAGTGAAAAACTACTTGGACGTATCGGCTAGCAGTTGATCAATACAGTTCACCACTTTAAGGCTGGCATCTTCCATAATTTGCAGATGACGCAACATCTCTTTTGTGTTGCCCGCCAAACCCGCTTTAAGTGCATCACGACCCGACTGATGTACCATCTTATGAGGCTCGTCCAGATTACGGAAACTGGGTAAATGACTGTAATGTTTTGCGCCATATCCCTCAAAGTACCATTTACCCAAGCGACATTCTGTGTGTGCATTAACCACTTCGTCAAATGCCTGTCGATCGACATGGCTATACACCTGGTTTTTCCATACAGCATGATCCAGCTTAACGGTATTCAGGAATGCTGCGGTGGTCGCATTGCTAATAACAGCCTGCATATGTTGAGAGCGATCCAGCACCTCTTCAACAACATGATCAATCTGAGCAGAGGAGGCCGATACCTCCGCAGCACTTTGTTGGTTTTCATCAACCATGGTTTTAATACCATTAGTTTGAGTGATAACCTGCATCACAAGCTTTTCAATGCCGCTGCTTGCTTCGTGGGCTTTTGCGGCCAGCTGACGTACCTCATCAGCCACTACGGCAAAACCGCGTCCGGCTTCACCGGCTCGCGCAGCCTCAATGGCAGCGTTAAGCGCCAAAAGGTTCGTCTGATCCGATATTTCCTGAATGGATGAAACCAGCTTGCTGATAGAAGTTGCTGTTTCATCCAGTACTGACACGGCGGACATGCTTTTACCAGCGTGATCATTGATGTGATTTGCTCGGGTTTGCAGTCTGCCTAATGCCTGACGGGTTTGTTCAAAGATGCCGTCAAGCTTTTTCTGCTCTTTACGCTCTTCTACCAAATTTTCTGCGGTACTTGCCAAACCTTCACGAATAGTGCCCAACATGGCACCGCCTTTTAGAATGCAGGGCATAACCCGGCTATAATCTTCTGAGGTCTTTTGAACATGGCGAATATGATTTTCCTTTTCGGCAATAAGCTCCTGAAGCTGATTGATCTCATCCTGATGCTGTTTTCTGAGTTGCGCCAGCTCTTCTTTCAGCCGGTCGTTTTCTTGCTTGAGCTTACCGTTGAATAGCATGATATCCTCTGACCCTAAAGTAGGTTATGTGTAAATAAAGTCGCGCAATTATGTTTTTTATTTATATTTTATTGCCTTACGTACGTATTAGAATAGATACTGAGCTTGGTGTCTTTACTCATTGTTACCTACGCTTACTAATAGTGATGCTTTTATTGATCAAGGTCAAAAAATATTTGGCTATATTGAAGAAGCTTAATCAGAGTGAAGTTAAATTGTCATGACTACCATGGCATTGAGCGCTTAGAGCGAACTTTTATCCAGGGTGGGGTGAATATGTTAGGTATTGTTTTTACTGAATTTGTTGAAATGGTAGAGGAACGTTTCTCCGACGATGTGTTGGATGATGTGTTGGATACGCCAGATCTTAGCACCTCAGGAGCTTATACCTCTGTCGGCTACTATGAACATACCGATATGATTAAGATGGTAGTGACATTAAGCAAAACAGTTAACGTCCCCATTGATGATCTGATCTCTGCTTTTGGCGAACACCTGTTTGGTAAATTAGTTGCCAGGTACCCTGTATTAGTGGAAGACCAGAATAATGTACTGGATTTTCTGGAAACCATCGATTCTGTCGTACATAAGGAAGTGCTAAAGCTCTATCCTCAAGCTGAACTCCCCAAGTTTTCCACTGAACGCTTATCTCCAGATCAATTACAGATGACATATCGCTCTAAACGGCCTTTCTCTCAGCTAGCCCTAGGGTTAATCAAGGGATGTGCCCAACATTTTAAGCAACAGGTGGAAGTCAGTTACTCATCGTCAGATACTGATGACTACTATTCTACCACTTTTGTGATTATGCTCAGTTATGATGGATGAAGCGGAGCGTTATAAGCGCAGATTACAGAGGGAAAAAGCCGCCAGGAAAGAAGCTGAGATGCTGTTGGAAGCCAAAGCGTCTGAGCTTTTTATGGCCAATGAAAGTCTGAAAGCCCTGCTAAAGTCTCAGGAGTCTCTGATTACGGAGCGTACGGAAGAGCTACAGCGAGCCCTGCAAAGTGCAGAGCAGGCTAATCAGCATAAAAGCTCATTTCTTGCCAATATGAGTCATGAAATTCGTACGCCAATGAATGCCATTATAGGTTTAACCTATCTGGTATTGGATAGCCATCTGGATGATGAGCAGAGAGATTATCTGCAGAAAATCCAGTTGTCAGCGCGGAACTTGCTGGCATTAATTAACGATATTCTGGACTTCTCTAAGATTGAATCCGGCCATATGGCTATTGAACGCACTGAGTTCAACTTGGATGATATTCTTGAACAGATCTTTACCGTCAATCAGCAGAAGGCTGAAGAGCGGGGAATTGATTTTCTGATTACCCGGGATTGCTCAATCCCTGACCATCTGATTGGTGACCCTCTGCGCCTAAGCCAGATTCTGACCAACCTGGCCAGCAATGCTATCAAATTCACCCCTGACGGCCAGGTTAATATCAGTGTTAAACCGTTACAGCAAAGCGAACAAACCCTCATCTTACGCTTTAGTGTTACTGATAGTGGTATTGGTATCAGTGAAGCTCAGCAAGAAAAGTTATTTGATGCCTTTACTCAGGCAGATGACAGTACAACCCGTCATTATGGAGGCACCGGACTGGGGCTGGCGATCTGTAAGCAGTTGTGTGCTTTGATGAATGGTGATATCCAGGTATCCAGTGAACAAGGTAAAGGTAGTGTTTTCACGGTTGATATGCCTTTTGAAATTGCCTCGGATACCGTAGGTGTGTTGCATGGTCAGGATGTCAGTGCAGGTTCAGTTATCTCCGGGACTCAGAGCGCCAGAGAGTTTTCTTATGACCGCTCAGATGGGGCTGAAGAACCTCTCTGCAGTGATAACACTATTTTGTTAGTTGAAGACAATGCAATAAATACTCAGGTCAGTGTGGCTCTGCTTAAAAAGTATGGCTTTGAGGTCATCTGTGCAGAAAATGGTATCCAGGCCCTGGAGTTACTTGAGCAGAAAAGTGAGCAGATTGATCTGGTGTTGATGGATGTTCAAATGCCCGTTATGGATGGCTATACGGCTGCACAGGAACTTAGGAAACAAGACCGGTTTAAACAACTACCTATTATCGCGCTGACTGCAAATGCTATTTCTGGTGATCGGGAAAAAAGCCTGGAAGCGGGTATGAACGATTACCTGAGTAAACCCTTAGAGCCGGAAAATCTTTTTAATATGCTAAGAAAATGGTTACCGGATCAACCTCAACAATCAACCACAACTACGGAAGAGTTTGCACAAGTGGAAAGTTCGGGTCTGTTACAACTCAATATTGATACTAGAGTGCTGGATGTGCCGCAAGCACTGGAAAGAATTCGAGGAGATGAAAGCCTCTATTTAATATTATTGGAGATGTTTGCCACTGAGTATCGCAGTATCGATCAGCGCTTTAATCAGCTGATGCAAGCTCAAGATCCTGTTGAGATAAAAGCAGTCGCACATGGCTTTAAAGGCGCAGCAGCCTCCATTGGCGCAAAGGGGTTGGCAACAGTTGCCGAAGAGATAGAAAAAGTATCTTTAGAACACTTTTCAAATGTTGGTACCTGTTTGCAGCAGTTAGTATTAGCCTGGAAGCAGTTTATTACGGTATTTGAACAGGTTGAGCTGTGGCAGGAGAGTCAAGAGCAACCTGAAATTGATCCTTCTGCTGATAATGATCTTGGCCGTTTGCTTGAAGATAAAATCCCTCACCTGATTGAAATGCTTGAGTCTGGTGATACTGATTGCCTTGAGTTAATGGGGCAATTACAAAAGTCCAGCAGTGGTTCATCCTGGCAGGAAACTATCGAAGATATTGCCAACGAGGTGAATCAGTTCGAGTTTGATCAGGCACTGTCGTTACTGCAAGCTTTGCACCAACAACTGGATATTGCGTAACCGGGTCATTAGCTTAAGTGATCTGGTAACGGCAGATTAAACCTGCCGAACGAAGCATTTTTCGGCATAATAGCGGACGCAATTCCTTAATAGATAACGGTTTTAATGTGGAACTATTAAATACTGAGTTTTTGGGGCGCCCTTTACGTTTAGAGGCCTCAATGGCAGGCTGGCAGGTTTTATATTGGGATAATAAACCTGTCGCTGGAAAAAATGCGGATGGTAACGCTGACGGTGATTTTGAACTGAATTTCGAGCTGCTGCAAAGACAGGGTGATAACGAGCAGAAGATCAGTTGCAGCCTGCGCTTTAACTTAAACTGGCAACCCTTTGACTTTAATTACCAGTTAACGGTCAACGATGGCTTGGTTACAGAAGGCCAGCGTGGTGTACAGGATATTGAGCGTCAAACTCCGACGGTAAAGCCAAAGGTGAAAAGGGATACCAGTATGATCGGTATGCTTTCTCTGGGGTTTAAGCTGTTCAAGAGTGCCAAGGTGATCAAGGTAGTACTGGCAGGCGCCAGCCTTGCAGCCTATTCCTGGTTATTTTCACTGCCGTTTGCTCTCAGTCTGATCGCCTGTTTGGTTGTACATGAATATGGCCATGTTCGGGCAATGAAGTACTTTGGCATGCCAACAAAAGGGATCTATCTGATTCCATTTATGGGAGGACTTGCGTTAAGTGATGGCAAGATTAATACCCGCTGGCAGGATGTCGTAATCTCTATGATGGGGCCGTTTTTTGGCCTGGGAATGTCTGTGTTAGCCTTATTGGCTTACTGGATCACAGGAGAGATCTTTTTCGCCGGTATAGCTGCATTTAACAGTCTGTTGAATTTATTTAACTTGCTACCAATTTTGCCCTTGGATGGTGGTCACATCTTAAAAAGCGTCAGCTTTTCCATGAATAGTGTGGTTGGATTAGTGTTATGTGCACTCGGGGCAGGACTGGGTGTCTTAATCAGTTATAGCCTTGGCTTAGCATTGTTAGGTTTCTTACTGCTGATTGGCAGTGTTGAAATCTTTTTTGAATGGAAGCATAGGCATCAAAGCCACCTGTTACCACTGGATCGCTATGGCCAGATTGTATCGGTTATCTGGTATCTGGCGACTGTTTCAGGTCTGGTCGGCATTATTATCTATCTGGCGGGAACAGGAGACTCCATTCTAGGCCTGCCGCTAAAGATTCTGAATAGTTGATTCTGCTTGTTAGCTGATAAATGCGTTATGACGAAACAGGCGGTCATTTGACTGCTTGTTTTGAGTCCATTTATATAGGCACTAACCAAAAAATTCTGACATTTATATCCTTGTGCTCTCCGGGCCGCAGGCCAGAAAGCACAGAAATATTTATGCCGGTGTCCTAACGTGTTGGATGCATCGGCTAAGTGGGGCTTCTACTGGTAACGTTAAATTACGTGCTCTGCTTTTGTGGAATCTAAGCTAAAGCCACTTTGTATTAATGCTAAACACTGGTCGGGGGCTACGGGAGGACTATAAAGGTAACCCTGAATTAACTCACAGTGTCTGGCTAATAAAAAATCAAGCTGAATACTCTCTTCAACCCCTTCCGCAACAACACGCATACCTAAACCGTGGGCCATCTGAATGATCGCTTCTGTCATCACCGTTTCATCACTGTCATGACAGATGTCCATAATAAAAGTGCGATCGATTTTAAGTTTATCGATTGGAAACTGCTTCAGGTAACTGAGAGAGGAGAAGCCGGTACCAAAATCATCCAGAGCCAGGTTAACTCCCAAAGCTTTTAGGGATAACAGGCGTTTTCTTACCCAATCCAAATGTTTTACCGCCACGCTTTCGGTAATTTCCAGTTCCAACCACTTTGCAGGTAGCTCTGTTTGTTCCAGAGTGTGTTTAACCTGCTCGATAAAATTATCCTGATTGAACTGGATGCTGGAAACATTGACAGCCATCTTGACCGGGTGCCCGGCATCCAGCCAGGCTTTTGCCTGTAAACAGGCTTGTTGTAACACCCATTGTCCAATGGAGACTATGAGCTGACTTTCCTCTGCAATAGGAATGAAGTGGAAAGGGGAGATAACGCCTTTTACCGGGTGTTGCCAGCGGATTAGGGCCTCTACACCATAGACAGCACCTGTTTCAGGATTAACCTGCGGCTGGTAAACCAGGAAGAACTGGTTATGTTTTAACGCACTGCGCAGCTCTTGCTCCAGTTCCAGCTTTTCGTTGGCTCTCTGTGTCATCTCTGCTTGGCAGCATTGATAACCATCACGTCCTGACTGTTTTGCCTGATACAGGGCTACATCAGCATTCTTTACTAGCTCTTCGGAGCTGGTGCCGTGTTGAGGATAGAGAGAGATACCTATACTGACCGTGAGATTAACATTGCGATCCTTCACGGCCATAGGTCGGTAATGAAAGTCATTGATCAGGCTTTCTGCCAGTAGTTCTGCTTGTTTTTTTAAACAGTCGGGGACAACAAGTAGAAACTCATCCCCGCCGAAACGGCTTAAAAGAGCACCTGTGGGTAATAGGTTTTGCAGTCTTCGACCAACCACTCGGAGAACCTCATCGCCAAAGGGGTGTCCCAAAGAGTCGTTAATGGTTTTAAAGCGATCAACGTCAATAAATAGCACGGCCAGGTTTTGCCTGCGACTGATCAAGCTGGCCAACGTCTGCACAAAATCTAAACGATTGGGTAAATCTGTCAGCGGGTCGTGGTAGGCCAAATGGCGAATCTGCTCTTCCTGTTGCTTGCTATGAGTAATATCACGTGTCGCGCCGCGCATGCCCAGTACTTGTCCATGGGTATTTTTGATCGGGACGGCACTACTTTTGTACCATCGAATCTCACCTTTACCCGTTGAGCAACGGAACTCAATATCATAGAAAGGACGCCTTTCGTTGATGGCATCTTTAAAGGCAGATCTCACGCGTTCGGCATCTTCTGTGTATACGTGCTGAAAGCAGGAATGGCCAATATAGTTTTTGGGCGTCGGATGATAGGAGAGCGCTTCATTTCTTAAGGCATGCCGGTATAACTGTTGATCATCCCGGGAAATATAGGTGTAACACCCCTGAGCGTCGGTTTCCCACACAATCTCATCAAACGCAGCAATAACATCCTTAAAACGTTTTTCACTGTCTGAAATATGTTGATATGCCCTGGACACCTCGGTGTAAATTTCCTGTAATTCTCCCGTAAACTGCTGCGCACCTCTGGTATCCAAATCACGGCCCTTAACCCGATGCAGGAAAACACTTAAGCTCTCCTGAAAGCGGCCAACCACCAGGTGGGTGCCCAACAGTCCGACCAGGATAATCAGAGAGAAAACTGGCAGCTGCTTGAGCATGACCTGCCAGAACATCTGTTGAAAATCCTGTGCTGCTACATTAGCCCAGATGTGACCAATAGCATGCCCATCACGAATAATCGGATGAATAATAGCTAATACTCTCGCCTGACGGGTTTGGGAAAAAGAAGTAAAGCGATAAGGGCGCAGTGTGTCATAAACAATACGTGCCTTGGAAGATTCTCGGATATCTTTCAATCCAAGACGATCGAAGTTAGGCCCGAATGCAACAATACTCTGTAGGCCCTTGCTGTAAAAACCTGCACCATAGCCAGGAAACGCCTGAAGTAGTTGCTCAATAATAGGCTGTAACTGCTGATTAAGGTGACCCTGTTGCTCTTCGTATGATGCTAACTGCTCTGGTATAATCAAACTTTGATAGCCTGATAACTGCTGATCCAGTAACTCTGTCATGGATTGCAATTGCGTAAACTGACGTTCTTCCATATCCTGCCACATTTGATAGGTCTGGATAGCAAAAGTACCAATTGCTGTAAAAATAATTAACAGCATAGTTAGTAGGTGAATCTTGCTTTTAATGGATAGATAACGTGTCATTAGGCTTATGGCTTCTTTATAAGGGGGGTTTTTTATTATTTAGGGATAATTGCATTAAGCTTTAGGCATATTAATTCTACCGATTTAGTCGCTACTATTC
Source organism: Oceanospirillum beijerinckii DSM 7166 (assembly GCF_000422425.1). Classification (GTDB taxonomy): domain Bacteria; phylum Pseudomonadota; class Gammaproteobacteria; order Pseudomonadales; family Halomonadaceae; genus Oceanospirillum; species Oceanospirillum beijerinckii. Next base: position 87,087 of record NZ_KE383828.1, on the reverse strand, counting down.
CGGCGAAAAAAGTATGTTTTTTGTAACTTTGGTTTAACTTCCCATCTTAAAGAACGATACACATTCTATACCTAAACATTGTGTTTATCTGGAATGACAGCGCATATCACAAGCTTCCCTAGAAACTGAGTGGCTACCCTCGAAACACTAAAAGAGTAGAATTGCATGGAAAACATCGACATGGCGACTAATCGCTTAGTGGCACCTAAATGGATAGCAGACTTAAAGCAGGTTTTCGGCTTTGATGGTTTTCGTCATGGGCAGGAGCAAACCGTTCAACAGCTGTTATCGGGGCATTCTTCGTTAGCGATATTTCCCACCGGCTCTGGTAAATCCCTGTGTTATCAGTTTACCGCGTTGCAGTTACCTAATCTGACACTGGTTGTATCGCCATTATTAGCATTGATGAAAGATCAGCTTGAGTTTTTGCAGAAAAAAGGCATTCCAGCTGCGAGTATCGATTCGACGTTAAGTTCTGAACAGCATCAGCAGGTGATGTTGCAAATTCGCTCCGGTCAGCTAAAAATTCTTATGGTGTCGGTCGAGCGTTTTAAAAACGAGCGTTTCCGCCAGTTTATCGAAACCATACCTATTTCTATGTTGGTGGTTGATGAAGCTCACTGTATCTCGGAGTGGGGTCATAACTTCCGTCCGGATTATCTGAAGCTACCCAGCTATCAGCAGCAGTTAAAGATTCCTTTGGTGTTGCTATTGACCGCTACGGCGACAGCCAAGGTTAAGCGGGATATGGCGCAGAAGTTTAATATTTTGCCACAGCATATCGTTCAGACAGGTTTCTATCGCAATAATCTGGATCTAACTGTTTTGCCTGTTAATACTGGCGCTGGTGGCAAAAAGCAGCAGCTATTGTCACTGGTGAGTCAGCAACAGGGCAGTGGTATTGTGTACGTTACGCTGCAAAACAGTGCTGAGCAGATTGCTGATTTTTTAGCGCAACAAGGTATCAATGCGCAGGCTTATCATGCGGGGTTGCCCGATGAAAAACGCCAGCAGATTCAACAGGATTTTATGTCTGGTAATGCCCAGGTGATTGTCGCGACTATTGCCTTTGGTATGGGCATTGATAAATCCGATATTCGCTTTGTCATCCACTTTGATCTGCCAAAATCCATTGAAAACTACAGTCAGGAGATTGGTCGGGCGGGGCGTGATGGTCAGTTGTCTCACTGCATTACTCTGGCTGAGCTGGATGGTATTCCGGTGCTGGAGAACTTTGTCTACGGTGATACGCCAGAGCTTAATGCGGTTGAAGCCGTAATCAATAATATCCGTACTGAAGCGGCAGATGATAAATGGGAATTGCAACTTGTCACTCTGTCTAATGCTACCAATGTACGCCAGCTGCCGTTAAAAACACTCTTGGTTCAACTTGAGTTGATGGGCGTTTTGCAGTCGCTTTACTCTTATTTTGCCGAGTTTAAGTATCGTTTTTCTGTTAGTCAGCAGGATATCTTGCAACAGTTTCAAGGGGAGCGTCAGGCATTCCTTCAGGCTGTCTTTAAAAACACCGATATGAAAAAGGTCTGGGGACAACCAAACTTTGACCTTATTTACCAGCATTATGGTGCAGACAGGGCAAGGGTGATCAGTGCGCTGGAGTATCTACAGGAAAAAGGCATGATAGAGATGTCTGCCAGCAAGATGACAGAGGTTTTTCGGGTTGATAGTGAAAAAATCCATTCGGAAGATCTGGCGCAACAGTTACAGCAGTACTTCCATGATAAGGAAACAAAAGAGATCCAGCGTATCGGTACCTTAGTACGCTTTTTCCAGTTAGATCGCTGCCTGAGTTATAACCTGGCCCGTTATTTTGATGATAGAGCTGCACCGGAGCAGTGTGGTCATTGCTCGGTTTGTCGTGGTCAGGTCGCCAAGTTGGATTATAGCCAGCCACCAAGATGGCCCGATGATTCTCAGCTGATATCTAACCTGAGCGGATTTATTCAGCATCTGTCCTCTAAGACAGGAGAGCAAACCAGCCTGGAAAGCTGTTGTCGCTTTCTGGCTGGTTTGACCGGCCCGGTGTTTACTCGTAACAAAGTGCGCCAATCACCCGGTTTTGGCAGTTGTGAAGCGCAGAGATATACTGAGATTCGAGAGAAAGTGCTCGCTATAAATGTGTTGTAACGTCAGTATGGCTCTGCTGATTAGGTCGCTTGAGGCTATTCACCATTCTCTTGATCATGCATCATCTTGTGTAAGCCACTGGCAGATACGTCGAGTGGCTTCTACAACGGGGTAACAATAAATTTCCAGGAACGCCTGATCAACCGGGTTGCCCCTTGCTACTGCCTTCAAAGCTTCAGCCCCGTCGAAGTCGACACAGGCAATACGGGCAGAGAACTCATTATCGGGACGGCCAAAGACACTGCCCGGTAAGCAAGCCACCCCGGTTTCAGCCAATAGGCGTTCGCACATCTGCATGCTACTGGTAATGCCTTTCGCTTCAATGGCCGTTCTTAAAGGTTCAAAATTCGGGAAAAGGTAAAATCCACCTTTTGGCTCTGCCAGCTCTACACCGATCGCAGTGAGTTGACGCCAGGCATCCGTGCACAATGCGGCCAGAATTTCCCGGCAATGTTCCAGATAACTATCCATTTCTGCACTTTGTTCGTAGGCCTTGATTGCTGCAAACTGAATCGGTGCTGAAGTGGAAGTAAAGGTCTCACTGGCTACAGACGTCATAGGCTCCGGCAGCCAGCTGAGGCTTTCAGGAAAAACAAAGGCACCTAAACGCCAACCTCCGGCCCCGGCCCATTTACTGATGCCATTACTGATAATGGTGCCTTCAGGATAGAAGCGGGCGATAGAGACATGATTACCGGAAAAAGTGACGCCGCCGTAGATCTCATCAGATAAGATTAACACCCGATATTTTTTAGCGACTTCTGCGATCTCTTTTAGTTGATCCTCGCTATAAGTCATGCCTGTAGGGTTGCCGGGATAGTTAAGAATCATCAAACGGGGCAGATCGGGATCAGTTTGACACAGTTTCTCCAGCTCGTCGGGCGTGACACCTAAACCGGTTTCTATCGCCGTTGGCAGCCAATGTAACTTACGACCAATAATTCTTGCTTGGGGCGCATAGGACACCCAGCTTGGCGCTGGAATCACCAGATCACCATAATAGGTGAGCTGCAGAATAAACATCAGCTCTTTTGTACCTGGACCAACTAATACATGATCAGGGTTGTAGTCCAGACCCTGAGTGCGTTCATAATAATCAACAATGGACTGCCGGAGTGCAGGCAGGCCTTTCACCATCAAGTAGTCTTTTTGAAAGGCATTCTCCTGTAAAGCTTGAGTCATAATTTCAGGCACAGGGAATGGAGACTGACCCAGACCCAACTTAAATACCTCATGGCCGTCTTTTAGCATCTGTTTAGAAAGGTCGTTTATCGCAACGGTCGCAGATTGACGCATACCGCGAATATTCAGATTAATATGCGTTGCTGGAGAAAAAGCTCTATCAAGATCCATACTTAAATCCTTTTGGGGCTATGCTGAATAATAAGAAAAAGATAGCTCAATATTTGTTACTGACACCAGGTAAGCATATTGATTTACCTGTGATCAGTATAGATAAGACTTGGCTTGCGCATGTTTTGAAATGGGTTCAATGCTGATTTTTTATCTGTGGACGTTTCTATGGCAAGAATGAATAGATTGATCAGAAAGGAGCGGATATGCAGTTAAATCTACTCTGTTATTTTCTGCAGCAGCGATTATTGGGTCGCTATCTGCGTTGGGGGCTGATGGTTGTATTGTTAGTCCTGCCATACAGCAGCGCTCATGCTGTCACTCAGGTTGAGATTATAGCCGATGATAATTATCCGCCGTTTTCCTATCGCGAGGGGTTTAAGCCTGCTGGACTTTACCCAGAGATCTTGACTGCGGTGTTTGCCAGGATGCCTAAATATAAAGTGATTGTTCGGCCTTTACCCTGGCGTCGGGGGCTGGCCATGATGCAAGAGGGCACAGGCTTTGCCATTTTTCCACCGTACTACTTCCCGGATAAAAGGCCCTATCTCTCTGATTACTCGCCCCCCTTATTGGAGGAGCAGGTAACTTTGTTTTGCAGTCGACGCTATGTGGAGGGTCTGAAAAAAAGCCTAAATCGTGTCAAATTGCACTGGCCAGAAGATTTTGCAGGGGCTGTGGTCGGTATTAATCCAGGTTACCTGCTGTTGGAGGATGATTTCTGGGGTAAACATCATTCGGGGTTTTACCATATAGAAGAGGGTATTAGTAACCGCGGCAACCTATTAAAGTTGGCTTCCGGTAGAATGAGCTGTCTGGTAAATTCACGCATGTCCGTATTCTGGGATCTGAAAAATCTGGTTGAGGAAGCGGCAGATATAAAACCAGACCAGATTGTCCAGATGAGTGTTTTAAGCTCTCAGCAGGGCTATCTTGCCTTTTCTTTCGATAATATCCCTACCGGTCTGATTTTATTCGCGAGTTCACTAAAGCGTTTGATGCACTCAAGGACAGCGGCGAGCTGGAGCAAATCATCCTGAATTTTGAGCAGAGCCTGCAGGTTGGGGTCTCGAATGATAGTGATCTGCACTTTACCAAAGAAAAGACCGAGGAAAAATAACCCCGGAAATTCCTTTTATCTCGGCAACACCTCTGACATATCAAGAGCATTCTGGCATAATAGCGCGCTTTCAATAGCAGTCCGTTTCTATCATCTTTATGTACACGGCTGTTGAATCACGAATTTATGGGGTCTAAGCCTTGCTAACCACTGCAAATATCACCATGCAATTTGGCGCTAAGCCACTTTTTGAAAACGTTTCCGTTAAATTTGGCCAGGGTAATCGTTATGGTCTGATTGGTGCGAACGGTTGTGGTAAATCCACCTTTATGAAAATTCTGGGTGGTGATCTGGAGCCTACAGCAGGCAACGTGTCTAAAGACCCCAATGAACGTATCGGTAAACTGAAACAGGATCAGTTTGCTTACGAAGAATACAGTGTGATTGATACAGTAATCATGGGGCACGACGAGCTGTGGAAGATTAAAGCAGAACGCGATGCTATCTATGCCAAAGCAGATATGACCGAAGAAGACGGTATCCGTGCCGGTGAGCTGGAAGGCGAATTTGCTGAAATGGACGGCTACACTGCGGAATCCCGTGCCGGTGAATTGCTGTTGGGTGTGGGTATTCCTACTGAACAACACTATGGCCCTATGAGCGAGGTAGCACCGGGTTGGAAGCTGCGTGTACTGCTGGCCCAGGTACTATTCGCTGATCCTGATATCATGCTGCTTGACGAACCGACCAACAACTTGGACATCAACACCATTCGTTGGTTGGAAGAGGTGCTGAACGAGCGTAACTGCACCATGATCATCATCTCCCACGATCGTCACTTCCTGAACAGTGTCTGTACTCATATGGCTGATCTGGATTACGGTGAACTGCGTCTGTACCACGGTAACTACGATGAGTACATGACGGCTTCGACCCAGGCCCGTGAGCGTCAACTGGCAGATAACGCTAAGAAGAAAGCTCAGATTGCTGAACTGAAAGCCTTCGTAAGCCGTTTCTCTGCAAACGCTTCCAAGTCTAAGCAGGCCACCTCTCGTGCCAAGCAGATTGATAAGATTCAACTGGACGAGATCAAGCCTTCAAGCCGTCAAAACCCATATATCCGCTTTGAGCAAGAGAAGAAGCTGCACCGTCTGGCCCTTCAGGTAGAAGGTGTTGCAAAGAGCTTTGAAGAGCCACTGTTCTCTGATCTGAACCTGATGGTTGAAGTGGGTGAGCGTATCGCCATTATCGGCCCTAACGGCATCGGTAAATCCGCCCTGCTGAAATGTCTGGTGGGTGATCTGACACCGGATGCCGGTGAGGTGAAATGGTCTGAAAACCACAAGCTGGGTTACTACGCTCAGGATCATGCTTCAGACTTCGAAGAAGATAAAACACTGCTGGACTGGATGGGCGATTGGGGCCAGGAAGGTGATGACGAGCAGGTCATTCGTGGTACTCTGGGTCGTCTGTTGTTCTCCCAGAAAGAGATCGATAAATCCGTTAAGGTGATCTCCGGTGGTGAACAGGGGCGTATGCTGTTCGGTAAGATCATGCTGCAACGCCCCAATATCCTGCTGATGGATGAGCCAACCAACCACTTGGATATGGAATCCATTGAGTCCTTAAACCTGGCGCTGGAAAACTACGAAGGCACGCTGCTGTTTGTCAGCCACGACCGTGAATTTGTATCCTCGCTGGCAACTCGTATTATCGAGTTGACGCCGACAGGTATTGTGGACTTCCATGGTACATATGATGATTACCTGAAGAGTCAGGGTATTCAGTAATATCCGGTAGGTAAGTCTAAAAGCCCGTAGCTGATATCAGTTGCGGGCTTAGTTTTATCAGGCCTGTGCTTATTACAGGTTCTTCTTTCTACACAAACTCGCTATTTAAAGTAGCTCAATATCTTATAAGAATCATGTCTGCCAAGCGTCATCGTCTGGATCGTTTTATCAGTCAGCATTCTGAGTTTAATCGCAAAGATATCAGGCTGTTGCTGGCGCAAAAGCGTATCTTTCTTGATCATCAACCCGCAAAAAGTGCTAGTCAGCCTATTGATGAGTTTACTCATGTCCAGCTGGACGATAGGGTACTGCAGGATAATCAGCCGCTGTATATTATGCTGTACAAACCAGCTGGTGTCGTAACTGCTGTTAAAGATGATGAGCACAAAACGGTTCTGGATCTGATTGATCATCCCAATAAAGATCAGCTGCATCATGTGGGGCGTTTGGATCTTAATACTTCTGGTTTGTTACTACTCACCAATGATGGCCGCTTCTCGAAAAAACTCACCCATCCCGACCACCATATCAGTAAGCGTTATCACGTTACCTTAGCGAATCCCATTTATGGCAGTTACCGCAAAACTTTCCAGCAGGGTATCTATTTTGCTTACGAAGGTATCACCACTCGACCAGCCGAGCTGGAAATTCTCAATGATTATCAAGCTATTATCACGCTGACTGAAGGCCGTTATCATCAGATTAAGCGCATGTTTGGTCATTTTCGTAATCAGGTCATTGAATTGCATCGTCATTCAATAGGTATGCTGGAGCTGGATAGTGAGCTGGAGCCGGGACAGTGGCGTTTTTTAAAGGAAGAAGAGTTTGCGCTGTTGGAACAAGAGCCTAATACCATTATGGAATGCTGAAATAGTAGTTTTATTGCGAATTCATCGAATACTGTTTAAATATACAGTTTTCAATAAAGTCTCATTGAAGGAGGTGCTTTGAAAGAGTCTGATCTTTATCTACCAGTAAAAGCCTTTCTTGAAGCCCAGGGCTATGAGGTCAAAAGCGAAATTCATAACTGCGATGTGGTAGCGGTGCGAGGGGGAGAAACCCCAGTCATAGTCGAGCTGAAACTGAGTTTTAATCTGAGTGTGATTTTGCAATCTGTTGATCGATTAGCCTTCAGCTCTAAGGTGTATATCGCAGCTCCCAAGCAGTGCAAAAGCCTGAATAACCAATACAAGCGCATTCTCAAGTTATTGAAAATGTTGGCTATTGGTTTATTAGTAGTCGATAGTCGAAACAATGTTAAAACCCTGCTTGATCCGGCGGAATATAAACCCAGAGAAGTGGGGCACAAAAAAGAGCGCTTATTAGGAGAATTTGCCAAGCGGGTAGGCGATCCAAATCTTGGCGGTGTAAATAAGCGCACAGGCACGATAACAGCTTATCGTCAGCAAGCAGTTTCGATTGCCCAATACCTTAAGGAAAACGGATCCGTTAAAGCATCGAATATTGCCAAAACTCTGGGAATTGAAAAGGCACGGGATATTCTTTACCGTGATGTGTATGGCTGGTTTGATCGTGAAGGCAAAGGCATCTACCACTTATCGCCTCGCGGTAAAAATGAGATTGATGATTGGGTTAAACGCCTGGCTGAAAGTGATAACAAAACAAGCCAATAATACGGCTAACGCGTTTTGCCAGCGCAATCAAATCTAATCACATATCTTTAAGCAATCTCAAGACAAGGAATTCGCTATGCAGGTATCGAAGAAAGAGGGTAAAACCCTCAATAAAGCGCTGGAGCAGTGGTCCGAAAGGGGGCTGATCAGTGCCGAAGATGAACAAAAACTGCGTGAATCCTACCAAGTCAGTACTTTTGATTGGCAGCGTGCAGCCCAATACTCTTTCTGGTTAGCCATCTTTAGTACCCTGATTGCTTTCTTTTCTGCTCTGGCTGACGAATGGCTAATGGAGTTGGTGGAAAAACTTTTCAATGCGACCGAGGCCACCAAGTGTATCAGCATGGTTGTCATTGCCACTCTTCTATATACCTGGGGTATTCGACGTAAAAATATCACTCCTGAAAAAGTATTCAGTAACGAGGCGATATTTTTCCTCGGGGTTGTTGCTACTGCAATGTCCATCTATTTCTTTGGCGGGGCGCTTGAAACCGAGTCGGATGATTTTTCCATGTTGCTGTTATTAGGGGTGATTATCTACGGTGCACTGGGGCTGTGGTTTCCTTCGAAACTGGTTTGGATTTTTTGTTTGGTTTCTCTGGCCAGTTGGTTCGGTGCCAGGACGGGGTATGTTTCCGGCTGGGGTGCCTATTATTTGGGCATGAACTATCCCGTGCGTTTTGTGCTTTTGGGCTTGGTCCTGATTTTTGCGGGCAATTTTGTCTTCACTCAGTGGCAAAGCCGATCTGGATTTCTACGGCCGACCCGAGCCGTAGGGCTGTTGTATCTATTTATCGCACTTTGGCTTATGTCGATTTTTGGTAACTACGGCGATGTGGATAGCTGGGAAAGGGCAAGACAAATTGAGCTATTTCATTGGTCGTTGCTATTTGGGTTAGCGGCTATTGGCGCAATTTGGCACGGTATCAAGTTTGATGATGGTATGACTCGTGGCTTTGGAATCACCTTTATTTTTATAAATCTATATACCCGTTTTTTTGAGTATTTCTGGGATGGCACTCATAAGGCGATTTTCTTTGCGATTTTAGGTATTAGCTTCTGGTATCTGGGTAGCCGAGCAGAACAGATCTGGCATCTGAATATGCTGGGGCTGAATAAAAAGCCAAATCAGGATTAATGGCTTCTAACGGTAAAGCTATCTTAACGAACGCCGCTATGGCTCTCAGTCAATTTTGCTAAGAGCCATTTTTTGTTCTGCTCTTTGTTTAGCTGCAAGAGCTTTGTTGTGTTAGCTCAGTACATTAAGAAATATCCTGCCAGTTTACACCCCATATCGTTGAAGAGGGTGGCGTTAGTTTTTGCAGCTGAGCACTGATTTCTCCCAGCTCTTGTTTTAATTGCTGTTGTAACTGTTGCTGCAGCTGTTGTTCAAGAGCTTGCTGGCTGTCTTGTTTGTATTGTTCCAGTTCACTGCTGATAGCCTGTTTTTGCTCTGTAATTTGCTCGGCCAGTTTTGACTGCTGATTATTGATCTGCTCCAGGCGTGTTTTCAGCAACTCCATCAATGCAGAGACTTTCTGCTGTGTTTCTTTTTCTGCACTCAAGAGTTCAGACAGTTGCTTGGCTTTCTGGCGTTCGCTATCCAGCTGTGCCAGCCAGTGTTGCTCACTTTTCTCGCCGCGATCTCTTTCCTCTTTTAATTGCTGTTGGAACTCTTTACTTAGTTCCAGCACTTTATCCTGATGTTCTTTCAGTTGATCATTCAGGGCGGATTTCTCCTGCTGAATTTCTTCGTGTTGTTTTTTTGCTGTTTCTTTTACGGAAACGAGTTGCTGTTGCGCAAGCTCAAGCTGTTCCTGCTTTTGTATCAGTTGAGCTTCCTGCAGACCATTGATTTTCTGTACTTCACTGATCTGCTCAAGCAGGCTGTTATTTTTCTCTTCCAGCCAGCGGTTTTTGTTTTCCGTATCCAGGGCTGTTTGCAGTGCTTTTTGTTTCTCATCTAATGCCGTTTTCATTTCGACATCAATTTTTTCCTTGTATTGCTCCAGCTCTTTATTGGCTTCTTCCCGCGCTTGCTGCCATAAGGTTTGCATCATTCCACTTAATGCATCCGGGGCAGGGGTGCCTGTTGCGATAACAGGTTTTTCCTGACGCTCACCGCGCCAGCGTTTCAGGTGTTCTGAAATGGTGGTAAAGCTGCCCGTGCCCAGCCTTTCCCTTAAACCGGCAATTGTCGGATTCAGGCCTTCAGACAGCATTTCGTCGATAGCCAGTTTCACTTCGTCATAACTGATGCCAATTCTTGCCATTTTTAATGTTTTCCCACGTCTATAGGTATTGCTAATTGCGTTGTATATTATATTACATATTACGTAATACGTTAAATAAAATATCATAATTATTTTAAATTCACGGTAACGGCTATAACCATGAATTTTTAAAATTACAGTGTTACACTAGAGGTCAAGTTAGCCCCGAGAGTAGAAAAGCCCTGCAAAACAAACCTAAATAGCCTTGTCACCACCAAGGGTGCCGAAAATAAGGCGAGAAACGGCTTAAAAGCGCTCGAGCGAAAAAAAATCGTAATAAATAGAACGCGTATGGTTAAAAAGTAAGCAGAGGGCTGGTGGTTGTCTTAAAAAGTCGGTTAAGGCTGTTTTAGAGCAAAACCAGTCGAAATTAAGGAAGGCCATGTTTGATAACGATGATCAGCAATTTCTATCAGTAAAAGACAGTGAATTACTGCAGGAAGGTTTTCAGCGCAAAAATAATGAAACCGGTAACACAAGGTCAAAAGCTATAGTCGATGTTGCAACGGCAGGTACTGCAGAGACTGGGTATCCGGCGGCGGATGTTTCCACTTCTATTGCGGTTAATACTGATCTGCTACCTATTGAATATATGCAGGATGTGGTTGCTCAACTGCCAGAAGTGTTAACAGGGCAGTGGGGCAGAAATCGTCTGGATCACGAGCCGCAAATTGCCGCCAATAACGATCTTGATGCTGTACAAAGCTGGTTGCTGGAATATCAGAATTCTGAAGAGACTTTTCGTAGTTACCGTCGGGAAGCAGAGCGCCTACTATTATGGTGCTGGCATAAGCAGGGCAAAGCACTGTCTGATCTGAATCGTCAGGATATTGCTGATTACCAGGAGTTCTTAAAAGATCCGCAGCCAAGTTCATTTTGGTGTGGTGAAAAACGGCCCAGAAACTCCGAGCAGTGGAAGCCCTTCCGAGCTGGCTTAAGTCCATCCAGTCAAAAACAGACACTGACTATATTAAAAGGACTGTTTAATTATCTGCGTGACGCGGATTATCTGCGCGGCAATCCCTTAGCGCTGATTAAAAGTCCTCATAAAAAAGCCGTAGTGAAAAAAATCGAACGCTATCTTGAGCTGGAGGATATCCAGCTGCTATTCAACCAGATTCCTGATGATTTTGAATCACCCCGTATTCACAAAGAGTGGATGCGGCAACACACTTTACTTTACTTCCTTTATTACCTGGCACCTCGGGCCAGTGAAGTGGCCGATTGCAAAATGAATGATTTTTTTCAGCGCCGGGGGCGCTGGTGGTGGCGGGTGATGGGCAAAGGTAAAAAGTACGCTGAAATTCCAGTGCCTGATCCATTATTGAAACAGCTGGTTAAATACCGCAAGCACCTGGGACTAACCGATCTGCCAGAACCTGATGATGATTCGCCTTTTATCCGTTCCATTAATGGCACTAAGGGGATCAGTGCTAATATGGTGTATCGGCTGAGTAAAAAAATGCTCAGTGATGCAGCAGACGCTATAAAAGCATCAAGACCCGAGCAAGCCGCAAGAATGCTGGAAGCGTCTACTCACTGGTTTCGACACACCGCCATTACCCACCTGGCGGACCAGGGTGTAGACTTGAGATTAGTCAGTAAAACTGCACGTCATAGCAAGCTGGAAACCACTGCAATTTACTTCCATGCTGAAGACGAAGCTTGGCACGACGCAGTCAACAAACAACATAATAAGGAAGCACTTTAATGAGCCCAAAATCAGTACTTAATTCTGCTGTGATTACACCGGGTTCCAGCCGCCATATGGAGATGATTAAATGGCGGCGTCATATCCATGCACATCCCGAGCTGGCTTTTATGGAACAACAAACTTCAGCCCTGGTAGCGGAAAAGCTGCAAGAGTGGGGAATAGAGATTACAACGAACTGGGCCGAAACCGGCGTGGTTGGCCGGATTAAGGGTAGAGGTGGTCCTGGTCCTGTGATTGCATTGCGCGCAGATATGGATGCGCTATCTTTGGATGAAAAAAATACCTTTGAACATAAATCCCGTCACCAAGGCAAGATGCATGCTTGCGGTCATGATGGCCACACTACTATGCTGCTGGGGGCTGCGCGATATTTGGCAGAACACCCGGACTTCGCCGGTGAAGTTGTTTTAATCTTCCAGCCTGCGGAAGAGGGGGAAGGCGGTGCCCGGGTAATGGTTGAGCAGGGCTTATTTAAACAATACCCTGCGGATTATGTTTTTGGCTTGCATAACTGGCCGGGCCTTGCAGCGGGTGAAGTGGCGGTACATGATGGTCCTGTAATGGCTGGTATGGATACCTTTGAAATTGAAGTAAAAGGTAATGGCACTCATGGGGCGATGCCGCATTTGGGTACCGATCCAACCATCGTTGCTGCGCATCTGATCACTGCATTGCAGAGTATTGTCAGTCGTAATTTGAGTCCGCTGGAGTCCGGTGTTATTAGCGTGACCCAGATGGATGCTGGTACTATGGCAACGATTATTCCTGATCATGTTGTATTAAAAGGTACAACCCGTGCATTGGATAACGATACACATATCTTCCTTCATAAACGTATGAGCGATCTGGTTGAAAATTTATGCGCGGGGTTTGGTGCTACTGGTTCTGTTATTTTTGGCGGAACCTATCCAGCGACGGTCAATGATAGTACAGCCACTGTTGCTTTAGAGCGGGTTGCCAGTACCTTGCTTAGTGAAAAGAAGGTGCATAGTAAGCTGCCACCAAGTATGGGGGCTGAAGATTTTTCTTTCTTTCTGCAGGATGTGCCGGGTTGCTATTTTTGGCTGGGCAATGGTCCTACAGAAGGTAACTGTACCTTACATAGCCCGCACTATGATTTTAATGATGATATTCTGGCGGCCGGAGCCAGCTTGTGGGTGTCTCTGGTGTACCAGCACGGTTTAAGCAGTCGGAAAAAATAACAGATTCAGCCGCACCTGATCGGAAGTGACTGTTATAATACTTTGAAAATTAACACCTTTATGGAGTCTGGCTATCTATGTCTATTGCAACTGCCCAGCAGGAATTGGTTGAAGAGTTTGATTTTTTTGATGACTGGATGGACAAGTATCAGTACATCATTGACCTGGGTAAGCAGCTGCCTGAATTCCCTGAAGAGCTGAAAACTGACGAAAACAAAATTACAGGCTGTCAGTCTCAGGTTTGGATTCACCATGAGTTTACTGATGGTAAAATCAAGCTGCAGGCGATCAGCGACGCAGCGATTGTTTCAGGTCTGATTGCTCTGCTGATGAAAATCTACAATGAGCGTAGCCCGAAAGAGATTTTGACAACAGAACCGACTTTTCTGGCGGATCTGGGTTTGGATAAACACCTGAGTCCAACTCGTAGCAACGGTCTGCATGCGATGCTGAAGCGAATTTCTGAGTTGGCAGTGGTTTATTCTGCGGCTTAACGGCAGAAACTGGCTTAAATAGCTGCAAAAAAGCCCTGATTTATCTGATCAGGGCTTTTTCTTTTTAAACTTGAAGGGGAGCAGGGGCGAATCAAATTCGCACAAGCGACTTAAGCCGCTTGTTTTACCACCGGGCCGCTATGGAAGCGGAAAGTATCATCATCTGATTCGATCAGCTCTTTCTCAACCTGAGCAAAGAAAGCGATACGATCATCAATCGATTCTTCGGCGTACATCTTCGCCAGCATCAAGTAATCCTGATAGTGGCGGCCTTCGGAACGAACTAATGAGCGATAGTATTTCGCAAGTGCATCATCCAGATGTGGAATCAGCGCCATAAAGCGTTCGCAAGAACGGGCTTCGATAAAGGCACCAATAATCAGAATATCAATCAGCTCATCTTTACCTTTACGCACATGTTCACGCAGGCCAGATGCGTAACGGGCTGCAGAGATATGTTCGTACTTGATGCCACGCTCTTCCAGGATGCCAACCACTTGTTCAAAGTGGAGTAGTTCTTCACGAGCCAGTTGAGACATTTTTTTCAGCAGATCAGGGCGATCTACGTAGCGATACATCAGATTCATCGCAGTGGAAGCGGCTTTTTTCTCGCATTGAGCATGATCAATCAGCAGAATATCCAGATTCTGCACCGCTTGCTCAATCCACAGCGCCGGAGTGCGGCAAGGTAGGAACTCAAACATCTCTTCTAATAAATCAGTGTCTTTCACGAATCAGCCTGTCTGTATTTTCAATAATCTGCTTGTTGATGGTCCGGTAAAGTTGCTCCAATTGCAGCTCATTATGCATCGGATCCTTGAAAGCCAGACCATAAGCCTCGATTTGCTGGATTCTTCCTGCACCTGCACGCAGCAGATCAATCACCCAGCACAGAGGATCAAAGTGCTTAGTATAACGGATTCTGTGTTTGATAAGTTGCTGTTCCAATTGATCTTTATCAATCAGCTGAAAATATTCTTGTACAACATCAACACTCAGCCACTCCGTACGGCGCATAATATTCTGTCGCTGCTCTGAGGTCATTGCACCCCAGCGTAAAATCTCATCAGAATTTCGTTTACAGCCACGACAGATATCATCACCTTGAGTGGTACTGCATACCCCAAGACAGGGGGATTCAATTCGCGTCATTACGCTTTGTCTCATTTTCTGTCGTTAACTTTTCATTAGTGGTGCTGGATAATTTTGTTTTGCTAAATGCGTTGTTGTTCGCTGCTTTCTGTTCGTGGTTGTCATCTTGGAAGTGATGTTCACTACAGCTATGGCCACAACAAGATGCTTTTGAATCGCTTGTCGTTTCTGTATTTGCAATAGGCTTCACACCATTATGCCAACAGCCTTTTTCTGGTACCGGATCATAACCGCCTTTGGCCATAGGGTTACAACGTAAAATCCGTTTTACCGTCAGGATAAATCCCTTAATCGCGCCGTGAGTTTCCAGGGCTTCCAGGGCATATTCTGAGCAGGAAGGGTAGTAAATACAGCGTTGAGGCAGCATTGGGCTGATAAAATAGCGATAAAATTTTACCAGTAATTTAAGCAACCATTTCATAATGCTATCTCAATCAAGTCCAGTTCCTTTTATGTACTTATCGTAATTATGAAGGACGTCGGTTGGATAAGCGAAGCGACAACGGACATCAATCTCAATTGTCGGAAGGCGCCTTGCGGCTTTTCCGACCTACAATATTACTCTTAAACAAAGAGACTGTATAAAAATACATGTGACCGTAAAAATGGCACTGTACGGCAAAAAGCAGAGAGTCTTACTTCTTATATAGCTCAGATGGATCAATCAGCGGATCAGAATCTACCTTCAACTCGTCACCATCGACAACCATATAGAAGCAGTTGCGACGACCGGTGTGACAAGCCGGACCCGTCTGATCAACTTTCATCAGAATCGTATCCGCATCACAATCCAGGCGGAACTCTTTCAGATGCTGTTCCTGACCGGAAGATTCGCCCTTGCGCCAATACGCTTGACGGGAGCGGGACCAGTAACAGACCCTGCCTGTGCGTAAGGTTTCCTGAATAGAATCCAGATTCATCCAGGCCATCATCAGAATTTCACCCGTATCATGCTGTTGAGCAATGGCAGGCACTAAACCATCTTCATTATATTTGATGTTTTCCAGCGCCTGCTGCAGATCATAAGTCTGATTCAGTTCTGATTTTTCGATGGCTTTCCAGCTAAAGTTATCACTCACGATGATTGCTCTTTTATCTGTTAATGGCTTCTACAGCATATGATCTGGCTGCCACAGGTTTTTGCTAACGGGATTACGGTAACCGTGTTACGTTAACAAAGTTCACGCTAAAAATTGAAAGTGGCAGTGCTGTTTAATAATTCGTTTTGCTTGGTTTACCCGTTGTCAGTTACCAGGATCTACTTACGGGGTGTTTCAGGGCTTTGCATCGATTTCTTTCTGGCCGAAAACAGACTGGAAATCACAAAACAACCTGCCGCCAGCAGAATAATCGTAGCGCCCGCCGGTAAATCCGGGCCGTAGGATAACGCAAGACCGGTCGATGTAAAACCAAGACCTAATAATGTAGCCAGTGCCATCAAAGAGGATAGAGTGCGCACATAATGTCCGGCGATGGCGGCAGGCAGCGTCAATAGGGCAATTACCAGAATCAAACCCACCACCTGAATCAGCAACACAACCGTTAATGCGACAATACACAGTAATAGTAGATAAAGCAGATTAACCGGCAAGCCTCTTAAACGGGCAAACTCAGGATCAAACGCCACGGCCTGAAAAGGACGATAGAGTAGGGCGATGGCACCAACAATCACCACATCCATACCGGCCATCAACCACAGATCGTCTTCTGCCACCAGCAGGATATTACCAAACAGATAGCTCATCAGATCAACCTGATAACCCGGTGTTTGGCTGATAAAGATAATACCCAGGGCCATACCTGAGGCCCACAAGGCACCAATCAAGGTATCTTCCCGTGCCTGCCAGTAGAGTTTTACCAAGCCGATAATAAGGGCAGAGATCACTGCGGCGATTAAAGCACCTACAAAAGGAGATCCGCCGAGAAAATAGGCGATGCCCATACCACCCATTACCGAGTGCGCGATACCTCCGGCCAAGTAACTGATACGCATCACTACGACATAGCTACCGATCAGGCCGCAGGCGATACTGGCCAACACACCGGCAATCACTGCACTCTGTAAAAAGCTCTGTTCTGCCAGAGCGGTAAAAAATTCCATCATGTCCGATTTATCACTATGGTTGTTGGCTCATCAGGAGCAAAGATGCGTTATAACGTGATTGGGCACAGCTTTAAAGTTTAAGCACTAAAAAAGCTCAACTATTAAAACATCGCGTCCATTTAGATCGCATGAGAGTGATGGTGAATGGCATGTACATGACCGCCGTACATCTGCTCAATCACATCTGGGGTGATGCAATGGGTTTCGTGACATAATAGCTCTTTATTTAAGCAGGCGACACGATCCACATAATCTGTGATAAAGCCGATATCGTGGGAGATCACAATAATGGACATGCGTTTGTTCAACTCTTTAAACAGATCAAACACACCTTTCTCTTGATGAGAGTCGACACTGGCAGTGGGTTCGTCCAGCAGCAGCAGATCTGGCTCTGATGCCAGAGCACGGGCGATCAAAACCCGCTGTAGTTGACCGCCAGAAAGCTGATCAATAGGGCGGTCCGCAAACTCGGCTACCCCTGTTTCTTTCAGACACTTTCGTGCCAGTTCACGGTCTTTCTGAGTATATCGCTGCAATAAGCGTCCTGGATTCAGGCAGCCCATCAAAACGGTTTCTTCGACCGTAATCGGAAAATCAGAGGGAAAGCGGGCAAATTGAGGTACATAACCTAAACGGGCACGGGCTTTTTTGGCCGCCGTGCCAAACACCTTGACTGTGCCTGCATCGGGAGTGATTAGACCCATAATCAGCTTTAGCAGAGTACTTTTGCCACCACCATTAGGTCCGACCAAGCCTAAAAACTCACCCTCGCGCACGGCGAGGGTGATATTGTCCAGTACAGGAACCGACTGATAGCGAAAGCTAACGCGGTCAAACTCAATAATATTTTTTGCAAAACGCCCCATTAGCGCCAGGACTCCAGCAGTTGTTGAGTGAGTTTTTCAAGTTCAGCAGGCAGATCATAAGGCACTGGATCAACATCCACGACCCTTGCCCCGATATGGCTGGCAATACGCTCGGCAGGCTTACGGTTAAACTGGCTCTGTACCAGGATCACCTTAATCTGCTCTTCTTCCGCTTTTTTGGTCAGTTCAACCAGTTTACGTGCACTTGGGCTTTTGCCTTCAAATTCAATGGCAACCTGCTCCAGGTGATATTGTTGCGCATAGTAACCCCAAGCCGGGTGGAATACCATAAAGGTGCGACCTTCATAATCTTCCAACGCTTCATGGATATTATGGTCCAGAGTTTTAAATTTGCTCTTCAGCTGAGCAAAACCCTGCTCAAATTGTTCGGCAGACTCTGGGAAAGCCTTCTCCAGCGCGTGGGTCATATTATCTGCTTGCTGAATCGCCAATTTTGGATTCATCCAAACGTGTGGGTCTAACTCACCTTTATGATCATCGTGATCGTCATGCTCTTCGTGATCATGAGAGGCATGATCTTCGTGATGGTCATCGTCATGATCGTGTTCTGTGTGCTCATCATGGCCATGCTCCTCATGATCATGGGAAGTATGATCGTCGTGTTTATCATGGTCGTGATGTTCATCGTGATCATGCTCGTCAGCAGCAGGGTGTGCCTCTTCGTAACCATGATCATCATGATGCTTGTCTTCATCATGATGGCTATGACCTTCCATCTCAGAGCGCTTAATACCCTTAACCGAGTCCACCAGAACCAGATCAGGATTCAGCTTGCTAATACGCGGCAACCAGGTTTGCTCAAACGGCACACCGGTAGTAAACAGGAGGCTTGCTTTGCTTAATTGTGCCATCTGCTTACCGGTCGGATCATAGCTGTGAGGGTTATGCCCCGGCTGAACCAATACCTCAACATCCACGGCATCACCAGCAATCTGCTCAATCATATATTTCTGTGGCAAAACACTGACATACACCAAAGGCTTTGCCAGAACAGAGAAGCTGAGTGTAGATAGTGCGACAGCACCTGCAGTTACTAGCAAGCGGGTAGAAAAAGAGGCTGACATGAGGAATAGGGCTCCGGGTATCAAAACAACTGAAAGACTACAAAAGCGGTTTAGCCATAAGTATAACTCTACTTGTTAAGGTATAACATATCATTTTTAGGCTTTCTGAGACAGCCTGAACACGACATCTAATTGATCTGATTGCGAAAAATATCCCGCTTTGAAAAAGGAATATCACAAATTTTACGATATAATTGGGTATAACACAGCAAAGTACTCAGGATTATCCAATATATGACCACCCTTTTTGTTCGCAAACTGACCGTTATTGACTGCTCTTACCTGGATGCCCGCCGTGGACTGGTGGGAGAGAGCTGGCATGTTGACGTAGAGCTGGATGGCGATTTGAACGAACAGGGAGTGTTATTTGATTTTGGCCATGTGAAAAAAACACTGAAGAAACTGATCGATAGCACAGTGGATCATGGCCTGCTGATTCCAACAGAAACTGAAGCTTATAAACTGATCAGTGAAGATAACGACCGAGTAGCATTGGAATTCAACAGCCATGTTGGCCAGTTTAAACACGCTAGCCCACTGTGTGCTATCCAGCGCCTACCGGTTGAAAGCATCACTCCAGAAGCCGTCGCCCAATGGCTGGAAAAAGTAGCACCGACCGTATTACCGGAAAACGTAAAAGCGGTTCGCTTTAATCTGCACCATGAAATCATGCCAGCAGACCAAGCACACTATCATTACAGCCACGGTCTGAAAAAACACGACGGTAACTGCCAGCGTATCGCCCACGGCCATAGATCCCGAATCGAAATCTTTAGCAACGGCCAACGTAACCTGCAACTGGAAAATCAATGGGCGAACCAGTTACACGATAGCTATATCGGCACTCGTGAAGATATCGTATCTGAGGATGAGACCAGCATCTCCTTTGCCTACACCGCCAACCAGGGTGAATTTGAAATCACCGTACCCAAACAGATCTGTACTCTGATGGATACTGATAGCACCGTAGAGCTGATCGCTCGTTTTATCTGCGAACAGATAGGGGAGGAGGGTACTAAGGTTTACGCTTATGAAGGGATCGAGAAAGGGGCTGTTTTTTCTCAGTAATCGGCTTTGCCGCAAAGGCCAGCTACTGTTGGCCTTATGCAAAAACGTTATAGATATCCCCTGTCGCTATTATCGTAATCATCCGTAATACCCTTCCTTTCTATACTGCATTACCGTCTAGCTATCACTCTAACTAAAAGAGATTTGGCGATGACAAAGCAGGTTAATGTTTATCCAGGTAAGGCGAGCACAGCTGTTGAGCATTCTGATAGCAGTAGGGGGAACTTGGGTTTATGTTTTTCCGGCGGTGGTTCCAGAGCGCTGACATGTGCCTGGGGTCAGTTGCTGGGTTTGGATACTCTGGGTTTGATGGAAAAACCGCGTTATATTTCATCGGTATCCGGCGGCACCTGGGCATCCTGTATCTATACGTTTTTGCCGCAGAATTATTCTGATCAGGATCTGCTGGGCCAGTATTTTAAGCCTGCTGATCTGAGTCTAAAAGACGCTGCGGGTAAGCTTAATCTGGATAAACTAGGCGAGAAGGTTTACGGCAATATACCGGCAGGCTTAGATATCTACGAGCTTCTGGTGACTGCCGGTCAATTTATCACTGAGAATCGTGGTAAAAACAGTCAGTGGTTATGGGCGGATATTATCGCCAGTAAGGTGTTGGATCATTATGACCTGAGGTCCAAAGGTGAGGCATCCTGGCTGTCGACCCGTTCTTTCTCCCTGTCTCAGGATTATGCGCAAGCCACTTTCCCGCAGTTAAATCCTTCTGATCAGAATTTCTATTATGTGCGTCCGAAGCGTCCCTTTATCGTGATGAACAATAACATCATGCAGAAGGTGGATGATGCCGATCGCAAGATCTCCAATATTGTACAGTTGCCAGATCAGGTCACGCCGGTTGCATCGGGTGTAAGGGGGGAAACTCCAGATAAAGCGATCGTCGGCGGTGGTCTGGTGGAGTCCTGGGGATTTGCTTCTGATGTGGAGCAAACCGATGCGACCCAATCTCCAGTGTCTATATCACTGAAGCAGAATTATTCCCTGATCGATATTGCCAGTACTTCCAGTGCCTTTTTTGCTCAAGCAATTGCGAGCTTTATTCAAGCCCATCTGAAGGATGAAGACAGCAAGAAAGGGCTGTTAAAGGATATTGAAGCTCGTTTATCTGATGAGCATAAAAAAGGTCTGCTGCATGAAATAGGCGGTGATATCAAAGATATTTTTGATGCTATTGGCGCGCACCTGGAAAATTATGTGCTGTCCAGCATCGGTAATGTGGTACCGCGTTATAACTACTGGCCTGTGACTGAGGATAGCAAAAACGAAGAGCTGCTGTTTACTGATGGCGGTACTTTGGAAAACACCGGTATTCTGGGGGCTATTGCGCAGACGGATACCGGAGAAGCTCAACAGCAGTCGCTGCATCTGCTGGCATTTGATAATACCAGTACACCGCTGACGGTTAACAAGGGCAAGGTGATCAGTGCCGGTCAGGCCGCACCGTTGTTTGGTATCAATTTTAATGAGAAGACAGGTGTTGGCCAGCCTTTTACCGCTGAGCAGAAAGACCCAACGAACTCTGCTTTTATCGCAACAAGTCTGATTCAGATCTTCGACAATACGCCGGATAACAATGGTGTGACACCGTTTGAGCAATTGGTTAAGGGTTTGTATACCAGCAGTGCTGGTGTGGCTGCCGATGCTGAGGTCACCAGTAATGATAGCTGGCAACCACAAAATCCGGCTTATCATCAGATGTCGGTGACTACGGTCGCTAATGCACTATCGGGTATCTCTGCCGGTCGTTCGATTGAGCTGTTCTATGTACAGAATGGTCGCATGATGAACTGGCAAGACCAGCTGGTTGATACAGAGCTAAAAGATCAGATTTTGGCAGGGCAGGGACTGCAAAGTGATCTACGTAAAACCTACGACGATATCACCGAAGCCGTTGAGTTGTACTTTAAGGCCCGTGCTGATCTGGATAAGGAGATCGTTGAGATCCTGAAACAGCCTCAAAAATCCTTTGCGGATTTTCCTTACTACAACACCTTCCTGAAAATTGGCCTGCTGCCAAAAGAGTCCAATGCGCTAAGTCAGATGTGGGCTTGGGCTGTCTGTGATGAAGGCAGTCCGATGCGGGCTGACTTGGAGCAGTTTATTGCTGCCGCGAAGTAGGACTCTGTTTAGCCATATCGGTTCAGACCAGATCTGCCACGACTAAATATCCAAGCTATGTTGTAGCATCAGCAACTTCAACAAAAGGGGCTATCAATCAGCCCCTGTTTCCTGCGTGTACTCTCTTATAGTGAAGATCACTCACTGATTCATTTAGCCGTTATTCTCTCTTGCCTTGCTGCCCGCTCAAAAGTGTTTGAGGGTTAATCTGCTCCTGCTTTAGCTGCTGCAGAATAATCTCATTAAATGTCATCTCTGGATTGCGCTCGCACAGCATGCCCATCTTAAGCCAGAACTCCGCCTGAGCATTAATAGAGCGTGACATTACGAAACTGCTTTTACGAATCTCACCGTGTAACTCTTCGGATACCTTTAAAACACCCATTCAACAGCCTATTTCTATCGCGCAGATTTATATACTTAAAGAATATGTTAAGTATGCGTTTTGTATGCAAATCGTATATTTATGGACTGTATTTCACAAGCTAAATTGGCCTGAGATATAGGCCTTTTTAAAAGTCTGAGTATTACTGATAGTGAAGGTGCGTATGACACCAGTGGAAATAAACGATATCGAAGGCATTTTCCCATGGGAAAGAAAGCGCCTTCTTCTTTGAGCTGGCTCGCAGCTGTTAACGCAGAAATAGCTTTCTAAAGACTTTAACCACTAAATCTCTGTTTTTTAAAAGTACATTGCTACGAGGAAGCCAGGAGGGTGAATGCAATACAGTCCTGGCGTGGGAAAAGGTCTTAAAGCCTTCAATACCATGGTAATGGCCCATACCAGATTCACCGATGCCCCCAAAAGGAGCATCATCTGCAGCCACATGCATCAGAGTATCATTAATACAAACGCCGCCACTATGAGTTGTACGCTTCACCCTTTGCTGTAACGACTTATCACTACTCATCAGATAGAGTGCCAAGGGGCGCGGTCGAGCCTGAATATAGTGGAAGGCTTCATCAATACACTGATAAGTCAGAATTGGCAGGATAGGACCAAAGATCTCATTTTGCATTAAGGCCATCTCATCATTCACATCTATGACCAGGTGTGGGCACATCCAATGCTTGTCGTGATTGATCCCTTCAGTTAGGACGGGTTCAATCCTGGCACCTTTTGTCTTTGCATCTTCAAGATAGCTTTGCAGCCGAGTAAATTGACGTTGATCCAACACGTTACTAAAACGGCATTGGTTTTTATCATCGGCAAAGTATTTCTTATATGCTTGCCTATAGGTCTCAATAAATTTATCCCGACAGGATTCTGGTAGCAGAATATAGTCCGGCGCTACACAGATTTGGCCGGCATTAATGGATTTCCCCAGCATAATGGCATCTACTGCAGCCGACATTTTAGCATCCTGGGCAATAATGACTGGTGATTTACCACCCAATTCCAGAGTAATGGGGGTTAGATTGTCCGCTGCGGCTTTGGCAACATAACGACCTACCTGCGTTGATCCGGTAAAGAACAGATGATCAAAGGGCAGGGCGCTGAACTGTGCAGCGGTTTCACTTTCCCCCTCAATAATGACGACATCGTCAGACATAGGTTGAAACAGCTCTCTAATCACCTGATTGGTATATGGAGTAAACTCACTCATCTTAACCATCACCTTATTCCCAGCTGCAAGGGCTGTAATGATGGGTCCGAGACTCAGAAAAATAGGGAAGTTCCAGGGGACAATCACACCGACAACACCTAATGGCTGGTAGTGCACAGAAACAGAGGAGGGGGATAGTGTCAGTCCTGCATGGCGTCGCGAAGGTTTTAGCCATTTAGGAAGCTTTCTATAAACATAATTCAGCTGCTGCACGGAAGGCATCAGATCCGCCAGCAGGCTATCAAACTCACTGCGGTAACCGTAATCCTGATTCAGAGCCTGATAAAGCACCTGTTCTCGCTGTAACAAACGACGCTTAAGCTGATCTAACAACCTGCGTCGGTCGGACATCACCGGGTAAGGGGAGAGAGTAAAGGCCGTTTTTAAACGTTGAAACTCACTCTTTAACTGAGCCTGACTTTCATCGGACTGTTGCAAGGACGCCTGTATATTCATTCTGGGCCTCAATAGCTATTTTGTAATCTATCGTTGCATGCCATAAAAACAGGGTCAAAGATTGAACTGGATATTTGATGGCTCTCTTGCCTGCTGTCCTGTCAAGATACGACTTTGGCACCAAAGGACAGCTGACAGGGAGTGGCTTTACGCAGGCTTTAGGGGAAATATATCTGGCAGCGACTATTGATATTTTGCTGACGTAATAAATTCTTCAAAGGTTTCACACCAGATAATCACACTGGTGTAACGAGTCGGATCAATACTTGCTGGCACTGTAACAATGAAGTTATCAAAGGTGTTAATATCGGCTACTTTAACCATCCTGCTTTTCAACCGAAGAAAGTCTGCTTCAGCTTCAACATGATCAGGCGATAGATACAGCTTATAGTCAGGACCAGGAGCCAGCTCTCCCATAAGAGAGATCGTATCTTTACCGATGGAGACCTGACCGTCCCCCCAGTGAAGCGCATCACTGCCTTGTAAGTCACGACGGAACTTCGCTGTAAAGATTGCATTCTGATTCAGCATTTGCACCTCAGACGTAGTAGGTGCGGGTGGAGCTGTAAGGATAGGTAAAGCATAAATGCCACCAGCAAAACCGATGGCGATCATCACGCAGTGAGAGATAACAAGAAAAACAATCCTATTCATAAAAGATCCTGAATAATGTTGATAGCTCAATGAGATGGGGATTCTGAACTAAAGCTTCCGTGAAATCTGTTGTCTTTATCACAGTCTCAGAAAAGATAGAAAAGCAGGTAAAGCAGCTAGCCGGGTATCTCCCCTGAATCTACTTTACCTTGTCGAGATTATTAATAAATAGCTGAACCGGAAAGTCATGGGCTTTTTCGAATTTCTTTGTGCGCTCTTGTTTTAGTGCGACAGCCCTGCAGTGATGGTATAGACGGGTCCGCAGTCGCCGATAGAGGCGTGGCCTAAGATAGTGTAGCGACCCTGATGATAAACCTGATAGTCATTGTTGCTGGCCGAAGCTTTAAGCTGTAACGTTTTGGTTCTTTCTTCTGGTAAACAGTTCTGCTCTACGTTTTGACTCCAACGCAGCACATCTTTGGCATTAACTTTAATTGGGCAGGCGGGAAAGTCGGGATTATCTGTACTGAAAATTACAATTGTCAGTGAAGTTTCCAATACATCGGTGTCAGGTTGCAAATACCATGAGGCCTTCGGTGTATTGTTGTCGTAGGGGGCAGGCAGACAAGTATCCGTGGCATCAGATCCATCTCTTAAATAACCACCATCAAAGTCCAGAATGGCACAGGTTAATTGGCTTGGACCCTGGATACTCGGTTCACTGTGATTTTCTACAGAAATCTGCAATAGACTTTGATTAATAGGGTTCATGCTAATGACCTCTCTACAACCTTAAGTACCTCTGTTTTTATGCTGACAAGAGGTAAAAAGATGCTATTTATCCTCCCTGGATACGATTTAATACACCGATTATTTACTGTGTATATTCAATACTTCTATTGTGGTCGAAAGTTTTAGACGACGCTATTACACGCTATTACACGAAGCTTTTTGTCGGATAAATAGATGTGAACACAAGGTTATTTATTCAAAAATAACAACGGGTTAAAGATATCTAAAGTGCATAGGGCAAGAGAATGGGTGAGGCTTAGGGAAGGTATCAAA
Organism: Oceanospirillum beijerinckii DSM 7166; assembly: GCF_000422425.1. GTDB lineage: Bacteria > Pseudomonadota > Gammaproteobacteria > Pseudomonadales > Halomonadaceae > Oceanospirillum > Oceanospirillum beijerinckii. The sequence continues at coordinate 61,289 of NZ_KE383828.1, read as the reverse complement.
AGCGTGAAAAGAGAAAAAGAAAGACAGGTAGAGTGCGACGGCAGATATCCAGCTTCCTGGTTGGAAAATCAGCACTCAGACAAAAAGGGGGAATTGCCTGAGTGCTGCGCGACGATTAACGCTGATCGAAGTCCAGAACCACTTCGTCAGTGATTGGATGCGCCTGACAGCTCAGAACATAACCCGCATCGATTTCGTGTTGCTCCAGACCGTGAGAGATATCCATCTCAACCTGGCCTTTGGTCAGCTTACACTTACAGGTAGAACACACACCGCCTTTACAGGAGTAAGGCAGATCCATACCGTTTTCGATACCCGCATCCAGGATATTTTCACCCACTGTAGCCAGATCGAAAGATACCGCACGACCATCCGCGATAACGGTTACTTTGCTGGTTTTCTCTTCACCGTATTCAGCAATACGCTGTTGAGCACGTTTCAGTGCTTCTTCAGAATCAGCGGAGGAACTGGAGAAGAGTTCGTAGTGAATCTGATCATCGCTCAGACCTTCCATACGGAAGCCGCGGGATACTTCAGACATCATAGCTTCAGGGCCACAGATGAAAGCTTCGTCGGTGTTCTTGATATCAATCAGGCCGCTCTTTTGCAGCTGGTAGCCTTTCTTGTTATCAATACGACCATTCAGCAGGTCAGCACCCTGATCTTCGTAATCCATGATATTGATCCACTGGAAGCGGCTCATATAACGGTTTTTGACGAAGTTCAGCTCATCTTTGAACATCACCGTGTTACTACGCTGGTTACCGTAGATCAGAGTTACGGTGCTGTTTGGTTCGATATCCAGCACAGATTTCATAATAGAAATCATTGGTGTGATACCGGAGCCAGCAGCGATGCACATGTAGTTCTTAGCGTTGTCGGCGTTCAGTTCGGTGTAGAAGCTACCCTGAGGTGGCATCACTTCAACGGACATACCCGGTTTGAACTCGTCGTTGGCGTAGTTAGAGAACTTACCACCGTCAACACGCTTAATACCCACACGCATATGGCCGTCTGTCACGCCAGAGCAGATAGAGTAGGAGCGACGTACATCTTCGCCATCAATCATGGCGCGCAGAGTCAGAAACTGACCCTGAATAAAATTAAACTTGTCTTTCAGTTCATCAGGAACTGCGAAACTGACACAGATCGCGGTATCGGTTTCTGGCTGAACATCAGCAATTTTCAGCGTGTAAAAATTGGTGTCAGACATTGCTTCACCTTTATATCCATTACGAACCGGACCTTTCAGCCCGGCTCTGCTGAATCTAATACTCTGAAACTCTGAGGCTTAGATCTTTTTGAAATAGTCGAATGGCTCGTTACAGTCATTGCACTGGAACAGGGCCTTACAGGCCGTAGAGCCAAACTCACTGACCCGGCGAGTATTCCGGGAACTGCAATGTGGACATTGCGCGTGGGCATCCGGTGTTAAACCGTCTTCATCCAGCTCAGCATCTTCTGGTGGGGCAATACCGTAATCTCTTAATTTTTTACGGCCATTGCTCGACATCCATTCAGAGCTCCAGGCAGGGGCCAGTTTGGTTTGTACCTTTACATCGGTATAACCCGCATTACCCAGTGCCTGCTTAACATCGCTGGTGATATTGTCCATCGCCGGGCAGCCAGAGTAGGTCGGGGTGATCGTAACTACGATCTGACCATCCTGACGTTGGACATCGCGCAAGATCCCCAGATCCCAGATCGTCAGCACGGGTACTTCAGGATCCTTAACTTCGTCGAGAATATCCCAGAGTTCCTTCACATCTTCAGCGCTGCGCTGCTGTAGACGCTCATACTCCTCGACTGGCATCAGTGAGATTTCATTCATAGCGATTTACCACTTAATCGTTAACCGGGGATTACCACTTGCAACCAGGATGAGAGCGGTGAACGATCTGCATCTCAGTCAGCATATGGCCCAGATTTTCAGTGTGGTAACCGATACGACCACCTTTGACTTCCCAGGAATCTTCCGGAACAGTCAGGGTCGCTTCAGTCAGAATCTCAGTAACACGCTGTAACCAGGCATCACGCAGTTTAGAAACGTCTACGCCGATACCTTCGTCAGCCAGCAGTTGCTCAGTGGCGTCCATATCGAACAGCTCGTGAGTGTAGCCCCACAGAGCATCAACGGCTTTCTGAGTACGCTTATGACTTTCTTCAGTACCATCACCCAAACGCAGAACCCAATCACGGCTACGACGCAGGTGGTACTTGGTTTCTTTAATCGCTTTAGCAGCAATTGCAGACAGTGTTTCGTCTTTGGATTGCAGCAGCTCAGGCAGCAGTACAGTGTAGTAAACATCTGCAAACAGCTGACGTACCTGAGAGTAGGCGAAGTCACCTTTCGGCATTTCAAATAACAGCAGGTTGCGATATTCACGATCATTACGCATGTAAGCGAAATCGTCTTCATCACGACCGTCATCAGCCAGTTCAGCAGCGTAGGTGTAGAACATACGTGCACGACCGATGTAATCCAGAGAAACGTTGCCGTAGGCAATATCTTCTTCCAGGAAAGGACCGTAGCTGATCCACTCGGAAATACGGTGACCCAGTACTACAGAGTCATCACCCAGACGGGTCGCGTATTCCAGCGTAGCGGCTTTAATTGCATCACTCATTCTTAATCTCTCCTCACCAAATCCGGATTACATGTTGTTTACTGGATCAGGCAGGACGTAGTAAGTCGCATGACGGTATGGTTTGTCATCGTTTGGATCGTAGAAGCAATCCGCATCATCTTCCTGAGAAGCACAGATATCCGCAGACTTAACAACCCAGATGCTTACGCCTTCGCTACGACGGGTGTAGCAGTCACGAGCGTATTCCAGTGCTTGCTCGTGATCTTCAGCGTGCAGGCTACCAACATGTTTGTGGTCAAGGCCACGCTTGGAGCGTACAAATACTTCAAATAATTCCAGTTTTTCTGTTACAGACATGTCAGATCCCCTTACGCAGCTTTAGCTTGTTTTGCTTTTTTCTTTTCATTGTATGCAGTGATCGCATCACGAACCCATTCACCTTCATCGTGAGCGGCAATATGGTGCTCTAAACGCTGACGGTTGCAGTGGCCGTTACCGGCAATCACACTCCAGAACTCATCCCAGTTCAGATCAGAGCTGTCGTAGTGACCACGTTCTTCATTCCACTTAAGCGCTTTATCAGGATGCTCAAGACCCAGTACTTCAATTTGAGGTACAGTCTGGTCGATAAACTTCTGACGCAGATCGTCGTTAGTCTCACGCTTGATCTTCCACTCCATAGATTTCTGGGAGTGAGCAGACTCAGAATCGTGTGGACCAAACATCATCAGTGCAGGCCAGTAGAAACGGTTCAGTGCATCCTGAGCCATCGCTTTCTGATCTGGAGAACCTTTAGCCAGTGCCAGCATCGCTTCGTAGCCCTGACGCTGGTGGAAAGATTCTTCCTTACAGATACGGATCATGCCGCGGGAGTAGGGACCATAAGAGGTACGCTGCAGTGACACCTGGTTCACAATAGCTGCACCGTCTACCAGCCAACCTATTGCAGCGATATCTGCCCAGGTCAGCACAGGGTAGTTAAAGATAGAAGAGTACTTCGCCTTACCGCTTTGCAGCGCTTCGATCATCTCGGAACGAGAAATACCCAGTGTTTCAGCAGCACTGTACAGGTAAAGCCCATGACCGGCTTCATCCTGAACTTTAGAGATCAGTACCGCTTTACGACGCAGAGAAGGCGCACGAGTGATGTAGTTACCTTCTGGCTGCATGCCAATCACTTCAGAGTGAGCGTGCTGAGAGATCTGACGAATCAGGTTCTTACGATAAGTATCGGGCATCCAGTCTTTTGGCTCGATCTTTTCTTCCGCTTCGATCTTCCGCATGAAATTTTCTTCAGGCGTCATACTTTTGCTCTCCGATCATTTGTTATTGGTCACATCACCATGTCACTAAAAACGAAGGCATGTGATGCTTTTTTGTATCGTACCCCTAACCAAACGGCAGTAAACAGGAATAGCAGGGGTGTCTGCATAAATTGGATACACAAACTGCAGGCTGTAATAATCAGGTTTCCTGCGATGTAGGCCAAATGATACATAACAAGATTTGAAAATGGAAGCCATGTATCACATATTGTTTTATGTCATCGTTTTGTGATCTTACGCAGGTTATGCTTCCTGGTTCGCTTAAGTGTAGTTAAGATTTCAGTGATTTGGCTCAAGGTACGGGTTGCATAGCATAGAATTCTTGTATTGAAATATTAGCGCTGAGAGTAAGAGCTTTGAGTGCGGGTTAGAGGCTGAACCTGAACTTCCACAATAGATAAATGACTTACGATGCTTATTATGCTATTTAACATAATATACATTATGCTGTTTTTTTGATAACAGAGTTGGATCTATATATCCTTAGCTACCGTTGAAGCTGTATGACTTAATTTTCAAAATGATATGCGTCAGGCTACATCCCCCCAGATTTGACCAACATAGTTTTGTGTTTCTCTGGGTGCTTTATCAAGCCAGCTACGGCCATGTTTTTTCTGCGCTTTACTAACATTACCAGGCCCCCAGTTATAGGCCGCTAATGCTGTTGGCCAATCACCAAACTGTCTTTTCAGTTGACTGAGATATTTGGCTGCATAGTGAATACTTTGCTCAGGGTTTAGCGGATCTACATCTGGATGCCATTTAGGCACAATCTGGGCAATCCCCACAGCACCGGCAGAACTCACCGTTTTACCAGTGATAATGTCTTTGCGATAGCGGGATTCCTGATAAATCAAACGTGCCAGCAAATTTTCCGGCATGCAATGATGTTTCTCTGCCTGACGGATATTAGAGAGATAAGGTTTTGCCGTTTCAGGTGGTTGCCAACGGCGATTACCTGATTTTTTATGGCCCTCACTGCTTAAACCAAGTCCCTTCTTTGCAGAATCCACATTGGCTTTTTTCTGATATTTGTCGTGAAAGCCTGGATTCGATCCGGCTGATCTTGAATAGTCCTTATCCCATAATTTCTTTTTCAGGTAGTTCTGTATAGATTTTTGCAGAGCTCCTTTTGCCTTTTTTTTCACCCATTTATTCAGTATTTTCTTTGCCAAATATTTGATCATAGATCACCTTGTGAAGTACCTTAATCTGGAATGTTATTTTCCAGTCTGCGCATACAAGTAGCTGAGTCCAAATAAAAAAGCCCGGCAGTGTTTGTTGCCAGGCTTTAGACCTTATTGCTTAGAAAAATTCCCCGCCGCTGTGAAATAAAAGCTATAACTCCCCTGTACCCTGCTCTGCCTTTAATTGATTCAGTGCCAACATCTGCTGCTCATTGTCGAGCATCAGATGTGCCTCAAGGTTAGCTAAGGTGTCATAAACAACGCCATACTCCAGCACTGTTTGCACGTATTTGCGGGTCTCTTTGAATGGAATCAGCTCGATCCAGATATCCAGTGGTAAATTCCCTCTATCTTGAAGCCATCTCTTCACTCGATGTGGGCCCGCGTTATATGCCGCTGTGGCGTAAATGCGACTACCAAAGCGATCCCGCATCTTGGCCAGGTAAGCAGTACCCAAAGAGATATTTGTGGCAGGCTCGTATAGATCTCGCTTGCCTGAATAACGCTGCTGAATATAGTTAGCGGTTTCTTTCGCGGTTCTTGGCATCAGTTGCATTAACCCTCTTGCGCCAACACCTGATTGCGCCAGAGGGTTAAATGCACTCTCTTTACGGGTAATCGATAGCGCCCAGTTGAACGGGATTTGGCTACGCTCTGTATACTTGCGATACAAATCAGGGTATTCCAGTGGAAAACGCAGATCCAGATCATTCCACTTTTTCAGTTGGGCTGCACCGATAATGGCTTGACTGTGCCATTGCCAATCTTTGGCCAGATATGCCATTGCATGACGCTGTTTCTCGTTTAGTCGCAGAAACTGACGATTCCACTCCATTCTGGCGTTGTACCATTCCTGGTGATGAACCAGTTCTTTCATACGCAGAATGGCAGGGTTTTCCATCAGTGAACTTTTCGTACTTACAGGAATATTGGCTGGCTCATAGTTCATGCTATATGGCATACCCAGCAAGTCTGCAGCCAGAAAGCCGTAATAACTTCGCTCTTGTGATATCTGATAGAGAATATCATCCTGTCGTTTCCCGGTAAGATGCTGCTGAGCAACGGCCATCCAGTAAGACCAACGACTCGAATGGCGCAAACCTGATGGTAACGCTTCAATTCTCGAATTAACGAGTGCCCAGTCCTGCTTCTCCATAGCCAGGCGAATCTTCCATTCCGTAATTTCCGGATTGTTATCCTCTGGATCCAATAAACCTAACAGCTCTTCTGCCCGCTCGTGAAAGCGGGCTGCCAGACGAATAGATAAATATCGATCCAACGCATCGCGAGTGTTCCTGGAAAACTTCAGGTGATCCCGCAGAGCTAACCAGCTTTCAGTTGCTACAGCCAAGTCTTTATTGGAGAAACGGCGCACCGCATAATTAACTGTCACATTATGGTTTGAGTTTCCGGTTTGGAAATAAGAGGTCTTCAGGTATTTGCCAGGATTTTTCCTGACCTGCCAGAACAGCTCCACATCTTTTAATGCTTGCTTGTCACTGATCTTTTTCTGAGCGTAACGGGCTAATTCAAAGTTACGCTCCTCAATAGCATTCCAAAAGCGGGTTTCTGCAATATCTGAGCTGAGTCCCTGCTCTTTTTCCCAACGGGAAAAAATACTGTTACAGCTGTTTGGCATAGAAGATCCCTGCTGCCAAATTGCTGCAATATCTTGTTTGAGTTTATTACTTAGTGGCTTTTTAGCGTATTTGAGTTCTACTTTTGCTTGAATAGACCAACACAGATAGCGGTTACTGCGAACAGGCAATAACTTATAGGCTTCCTGATAGTCTTGCCATTGCCCATTGCTTGCTAAAGAGCTGAGCCAGGTCTTATGCAACCTTTCTGCTTCAGGTAATTTTCTGTTTTCAGCAATGAATTGCTTTATCTGTTTTGCAGGCAACGCTGTGAGGGTTTTGCCCATCAACTGCGCTTGCAGGTAGGGCCTTAGGGGATAATCGCCCAAGTTTCTTAAACCCTTGCGTGCAGTTTCAAACTGACCGTTCTTAATATCATTTTGCGTTTTTAAGTACAGCACCCTTTGCTCTTGCAGTGATAGATTCTGGGTTTGTTCGGTACTTAATGTCGCATGTGCCAGATGGCTATAAAAAAAGGATAGACTGGTACAGGTAATCAACAGACCAGCTTGTCGGGAAATCAATTGCGGCAAACCAGGCATAAAGCCTCTCCTTTACTGCCAGTGCGCACAAGGCAGAAGTTTTAATTTAAAGCTGGTGGCCCAGACTTATTCTGTGCCTGAAAATACGATAGTGGTTTATTACTGTAATTCAAATAATGGCTCCCCACAAATTTCTATTAAGAAAATTAGGACGTTAACAGTCCTGTATATTGGTTCCAGTGGTATTACATAGTATCCTTGCCAGCCCTCCCGAAACGAATATTACTCCTGTCATGACTGAGCCAGCGCTGCCTATTTATCAATTAATTGAAGAACTTGAACAGATAGTTGCCCAACAAGAAATTACCCTTTTAAGTGCAGAACCCGGTGCGGGTAAAACTACACAGGTTCCTGTTTATCTTCAGAAAAGTCCACTATTTGCAAATAAAAAAATCATTATGACAGCCCCTAGACGTGTGGCGGCTCAGTCTGCAGCGAGCTACATGGCACAGCAACTGGGTGAAACTGTCGGTGAAACCATAGGTTATCGGGTGAAGGGAGAAAGTCGCTGCAGTGGAAAAACTCGGGTCGAGCTGGTTACTACAGGTGTTTTGCTAAGGATGCTGCAATCTGACCCCATGTTGTCCGATGTTGCCTTAATCATTTTAGATGAATTTCATGAGAGGACATTGGAAAGTGATCTGATTCTTGCCTTATGCCGACAAATGAACCAACTTTTTAGGGAAGATAACCCTGCTAAATTGTTAATTATGTCAGCTACTCTGGCTCAGGATGAATTAGAACAGGCGCTGGATACCCGGGTTTTATTCTGTCCTGGGCGTACCTTCCCTATCAAAGAAAACTTTACTCGCCAGAGTATCCCACTTTCTGAACGGGTTGCAGTAACAAGTGAACAATGTGAACTAGCCTTATCGCAGCACGAAGGTGACCTGCTTTGTTTCCTGCCCGGTGTTTATGAGATTGAACAGGCTAGACGCAACCTGGCAAGCTACTGCAACAGACATAATATTGATTTAAGAATTTTACATGGTCAGCAGAAGCTTCAAGAGCAGAAATCAGCCCTGGCCATGAGCGAACAACGCAGAGTAATTTTGGCGACGTCCATCGCAGAGACAAGCCTGACGATTGGTGGCATTACCTTGGTTGTCGACAGTGGCTTAGCCAGAGAGGCCCGTTTTGATAAACGCACAGGGCTCAGCCAACTGCATACCCGTTCTGTCACTCTGGCGGAAGCGACTCAACGGGCTGGTCGTGCGGGCCGAACCCAAGCAGGTGCTGTTTATCGCTGTTGGAATCAGGAACAACATGCGGCTTTAGCAAAACAAACAGAGCCTGAGATCAATCGCCAGGATTTAGCGTCCCTAGCCTATCAGTTGATTCAATGGGGCAGCGATGATTATCAGGAATTCGATTGGGTCACTGAACCTAATGCCAGTCGTTGGCAGGCCGCAATCGAACAACTGGAACGTTTGGGCCTGATTGAATCCGTCAACGGACAACACCAATTTACTGAGCATGGCGAACTTGCCCGCCAACTTCCCCTGGCTCCCCATTTGGCAAAAAGTTGGGTAGTATTGCAGCGTTTGAACCTTAATATCACAGAGCAACAAGCCGCTGCTGCCTGTATTGCTTTTTTGCAGGAAGATATAAAACCGCAATCTCCCGAACTTTTAAGCAGCCTTGAAAGTTTCTACAAACAAACGCCTTCAGCACGAAACCCACAGCTTAAGCGTTGTCTGAATACAACCGCTCGTTTAGTTGAACAGACATACTCGTCGCTTAATGCCGAGCACTTTGTCAATGATTATCACAATGATGAGTTTAGCCATAAGTTAATTGGTGCTCTGTTATTGGGCTTTCCCTCGCAGCTTGCAGCTCCGGCTACACCTGTGTCTCAAAGCTATAAACTGGCTAATGGTCGACAAGGTGAGCTGACCACACAAAGTCAATCACCCTACATCCTTGCATTACAGACCTATTCACGAACAGGACAGCAAAAAGAGAAAATCAGCTTGTTTGCAGAAGTCTCGGACCTTAGCGCCCTATTGCAAGAGCGACACCTGATTAAGGAACTGGATTTTTGCCAATGGCAGCAGGGACGCTTGATCAATGAACGTCAGACTCGACTCGGTCAATTGCTGCTAAAAACCATCAAATTAACGAATATTAATAGCGAACATCGTGTTCAGGCGGGATTAAATCGCGTAGAGAAAGAGGGCTTAGCGGCTCTGCCGTGGAACGAAGAATGCTATAAATTACTGCATCGCATGCGTTTTGCATATCAGCAACAGCCGGAACATTGGCCTGATACATCTGAGCAAACATTGTTAGCGACGATAAAAAACTGGTTAGCCCCTTATCTTGGCGATATTAGTAGCACAAAACAGTGGCAGGCTTTACCGCTACAACAGATGCTGCTTTCTATTTTTCCGTGGGAGCAACAGCAACAATTGGATCAACTGGTGCCTAAGTACTTTAATGCCGCCACAGGCCAGAAAGTGCAGCTGGACTACAGCGAACACCGGCCAACCATGCATATCAAGTTGCAAGCGATGTTTGGTACTGAAAATGTACCTCAGGTTTTAGGCTGTCCCGTTAACATCAGTCTACTCTCCCCTGCAGGTCGCCCTTTAGCGGTTACGGCTAACCTGACCACCTTCTGGCAGGATGTCTATCCGCAAGTCCGTAAGGAAATGCGTGGACGCTATCCAAAACATCCCTGGCCCGAGGATCCATTAAGTGCTGAAGCGACCCATAAAACCAAGCGCCAACTGAAAAGCTGATACATAGCAAAACAAAAAGGACCTGTATCAGAACTATACGCCTCTATTTACAGTAGGCGTATTTTTCTCATAACCTACAAAGCTCCTGTCACCGTCACCACTTTTCCTTCCCTCTGAGCATTTATAAACTATGCGGATCACTTAAATGATGAAATACTGGAACTCCTGATTAGTGGCAGCCCTAAGTCATTTATTACGAAGCATAAACATGGTTCAGACACAGATCTACAGTCTTTTAACTGGTACCACTGCCCACTTTGAGCCTCAGTCAGATAGCTCACCAGATTTAACCCCGCATTAAGAAGCAATCTGAAATGCTCTGATGACGAACTTATCGTTTTTTTAATTTTTACCCGATACCCCCCAAAAACGAATTATACTCACATGTGAACGTAGCTTGCCAGAGGGGTGATATATGCTCAAACATCTGGTTGTGTTAATAGCAATATACCTGTACTCCACATTCGCTATTGCAGAAGAGAGTACAATTATCTATGGCCCGGAAACCAGCCCCCTTCCACCGATCCGTATTGTTGGCGACAAAGATTACGCTCCGATTGAATGGCTGGAAGAGGGTAAAGCCAAAGGGATCTATCCATCCATTCTTCCAGAGTTGGCCAGAACGCTAAATCGAAAAATTCATTATCAGCTTACTGATTGGAAACAAGCACAACAGCTTGTTTTACAAGGAGAAGCCGACGTTCTAACGGTGTTTAGCCCTAACCCGGAACGCAGTAAGCATTATGATTTTGTCGATGGCTTCTTAAGGTTTGAACTGAGTCTTTTTGTCCGTAGCGATAATATGACGATACATAACCTAGATGATTTGGCAGGCATTAGAACTGGGGTCAGTAAAGGCGGTTATCTTAGAAACCTGCTTACTCGGAACAGTCAGGCCGAGCAAGTGGTTATAAAAGATCATCTATCCGGTTTCCAACAGCTGCTAAACGGCGAGATCGACGCCCTGGCCACCACGAAATGGGTCGGCGCCTATATTATCCAAAAACATCATCTGGACGGCATCAAGTTTGTTGAGCCTCCGATTCATATTAAACCGACTCATCTGGGTATCGCAAAGGGAAATGAGGAGTTGGCACAGGCTTTAGACACGGCAATCAAGAGAATGCACCGCGATGGCACTGTCGAATACCTGACCCGGCAATGGGAAAAGCATGAGATTGTTTATCTGACTCAGGAAAGGCTGACATCGATCTATTACATGCTGGGCCTAACATTACTAGGCGTTTTGATCTTCCTCGCACTGACTGCCATTGTAATACTGAAACGACAGGTCAATATAAAAACCCTGTCCCTGCGACAAGCCAATGCACAGTTGGAAGAAACCGTGTCACTTCTGACTAAAACCCAAAGCCGTTTGGTACAATCAGAAAAAGTAGCAGCGCTGAGCACTCTGGTTGCGGGTCTATCCCACGAGATTAATACACCGCTTGGGATCTCAGTTACTTTGTCCAGTGTAATGGATGAAGAAACAAAAACACTAAAGAATAAGGTTGAGCGAGGCAACCTGAAACATCAGGAGTTGGTACAGTATATTGATGAGCAGCTTTCCTCAGGTGAAATGCTATCCCGCTCCCTCAAGCGAGCGGTGCAACTGGTTAACAGTTTCAAGAGAGTAGCACTTGATCACACAAAAGCTCAGCGGCAAACATTTCACTTAGCCGATATTATCAATGAAGCCACTACACTGCACAGTAGCCAACTTAAACAGCAAAATATAGAGATCCTTGTTACAACAAATACACCGATTGATTTAGATAGTTTCCCCGGAGTCCTGACTGAAGTTCTGGGACATTTAATTGTTAACTCCCTGCGTCATGCCTTCAATGATACTGAACACCGCATTATAGACATCAGTGCCCATCAACAAGGAGAAATGACGGTTATTGAGTTCCACGATAACGGCAGCGGGATCGAGGATCAGTACCTTAAGAAGGTTTTTGACCCTTTTTTCACCACGCAGATCGGTCAAGGAAATTCAGGTTTAGGGCTTAATTTTGTCTATACCTTAGTCACTGGGTTATTAGGCGGTGAAATCACGGTAGAAAACCGGCAGGGTTGTCACTTTACGATAACCCTGCCTATTAATGCCCCGATATGGCAAGAAGATAACTAACGTATTAGCTCAGACCAGTTCTGAGACCGCTCAAGAAGCCTATAAAGAGGCTTCTTGAGCATTAAAACGATAACGGCTTTCCAGCTGGCTCACTCCCAGGCCACTCATCTTTCGTACCTGAATTTGCACCGGGATACGCTCTTTCATCGCTTCAATATGGCTGATCACACCAATCATCTTGCCGCTGGCGTTGAGGCTATCCAGAGCATCCAGGGCAATCTCCAGGGTTTCTGTATCCAAGGTTCCAAAGCCTTCGTCAAGGAAGAGTGAATCGATCGAGACCTTATGACTGACCAGATCCGATAAGCCTAACGCCAGGGCTAAGCTGACGAGAAAGCTCTCCCCTCCTGACAAGGTTCGGGTATCACGCACTGCATCGGCTTGCCAGGTATCCATCACTTCCAGCCCCAGCTCCTCCGAGGATTTACGCTGCAGCCGATAGCGATCATGCAGCTTCTGCAGCTGCCTGTTGGCCAGTTGCACCAGATAGTCCAGCGTTAAACCTTGAGCAAAACGACGGAATTTCGCCCCATCAGCAGAGCCAATGAGTGTGTTGAGATAATCCCAGTCACCCACTTGTCTTTGTTGCTGGTCGATCTGTTCTGCCAGATGCTGCTGGTTTTGGCGCTTCTCTTTATCCAGCAGTAACCTATGTTGCTGTTTGGTGAGATCATCACGATACTGCTGATGCTCAGCCTGAGCATCAGACAGCAATTGCTCCAATTTCACTTTATCAACCAGATTCGGGAACTGTTCCAGATGCTGCTGCATCTGCTGTTGGTACTCTTTATTACGGGCTTCTATCTGATGACGCTCTTTTTCCAGTTGCTGTTTGAGTTCAGATAATCGTTGAGCGGTATCTTTATCCAGCAGTGCCTGTTCAAAGGCATCCTGATCAACAAAAGGGCTTTGCGTTAATGTTTCTTGCCATTTATGTTGATGACTTGTGAGCAACCCTTGTTGTTGAATCACTTGTGCTTGCTGTTGCTCCAGCTTGGCTTTAGCTTCATCAAATGCAGACTGGCTCGTCTGCTGTTGTTTTAACTGCTGCTGTAGGTTCTTCTCAGATTGCTCCAGCTGACGCTGTAGACGTTGACGCTCTTCATCAGCGCTTTTCATACCAAAGGTAATACGACGCTCATCTTGTTTAGCGGATAATGCCTGCTGCTGCAGTTTTAACTGCTCATCGACTTGCTGAACACTCGCTTGCTGACTTTCCAGTTGTTGCTGTAGCAACGACTGAGTGGTCTGTAGTTGAGCAATCTCTTGCTTTAGCTCCTGCTGTTGCTGCAGGTACTGTTTTATCTTCTCGCACTCTTGACTGATATCCTGTAGCCATTGAGTTTGTTGCTCAGGATCAGGTACAGCATAACCATAGCTCTGTAGCTGGCTGTTAAGAGTATTTTCCAGCTGCTGCTCCTGCTGCTGATATCGCTCAACCTCCTGCTGACAGGCCAGCTGATTCTGTTGCGACAGAGCTGCCTCATGCTGATTTTTCTGCCACTGGCTTTCTAACTGCTGGATCTGAGCTGAGAGTTGGTGTTGCTGCTCCAGCAATTGTTGCTTGTTTTGCTGTAACTGATCCTTCTCCGCTAAGCACTGTTGCTGCTGAACCAGTTGATCCGTGAAATGCTGAAGAGCGGCTGTTAAGCCTTCAACATTTTCAATAGAAAAATTGAGTTGACCTAAGTCTCCCGTCAGTTGCTGCCACTTGGCCTGCAGTTGCAGAGCTTCCTGCTGTAAACGCTGCAAATTGTCGTGCTGCTGTTGTTGCAGGTTTTTAAGCTGCTCAAGTCTTAGAGAGGTCTTTTTCCCCTGCTCTTCCAACTGTGCCAGCTCTTGTCTTTTCTGCTCCAGACGCTGCTCGGTTTCCTCAGGTTGAATCTCACTGTAACTTTGTACCGCCGGATGTTCAGTCGAACCACATAAAGGGCATGGCTCGTTTTCTATTAAGCGCTGGCGTTCATATTGCAGCTGGTGGATCTGTTTCTCCCGTTGCCACAGATTCTCAAGATCAATCAAATGATCTTTTTGCTGCCGGTATTGCTCCCTCAGTCTGGCGTGCTGTTCAGGCAGCGGTTCAAGCTCCTGATTGACCTCTGACAGTTGCTGCTCAAACTGTTTAATTTGCCCTGTCACTTCCAGCCAGCGCTGCTGTACCGGTTCCAGCTGAAGCCAGCTACCTTGTTGTTGCTGTAAGCTGTGAAGTTCCGCTCTTGCCTGCGAGTCATTTTGAATCGTATGGGATCGCAGTTGCTGCTCGATAGCTTGTAGCTGCAGAGACAACTCGCTCTGCTGTGTGTTTACCTGCTCTAACTGCTGCTTAAGTGGCGTTGCCTGAGCTTGTTTTTGAGCTATAGCGTTGGTGAACTGACTGAGCTGATCAAGGCTGGCTTGTAACTGAAGCTTATTGCCCCGACGTTGATCAAACAATTGAGACCAACCACCGATTTGCTCATTCAGGTTCTGTTTATGGCTATTTTGCTGAAGATAGTGATCAGTTTGCTGTAATAACTGACTTTGACGGGTCAGTTGTTGCTGATTATTTTGTGTTTGTGCCTGCAGTTCTGCCAGGGATTGCTGTAGTTTTTGCTGCTGACTATCCAGTTCATGACATTGCTGCTGTAACCGTTCAATCTGGTTATCCAGGGGCAGCATCTCGTTAATGATGCGGTTCTCGGATTCCTGCTTATGCTGTTGGTCTGCTGTGAGCTGAGCCTTAGCCCGCTCTGCCAGTTTTTGATCTTTCTCTTTCTGTTCCCGACATTGATCAAACAGTGTTTGCTGCTGTTCTACCCGCTGCTGCCAATCCGTTAGCTGCTGCTGAGCATCCTGAAGTTTTTGATAATCCCCCTGAATCAACAATGCAGGCTGATGCAACATCAAGCGTTCAAGATCGGGCTTAGATTCAGCTTCCTGTTTTTCAATCTCCAGCAGCTGTTGCTCTCCCTGACTGATAGAGGTTTCTAGCCGCTCTTGTTGAATACAGGCTGCCAGCTCTTTCTCTAGTTGTTGTAGCTGGGGTTTATGTTGCTCAATCTGCTGGCTCAGCTGTTCCAGCTGCTGCTCAATGGCCTCAATCTCATCCGCAGTCAGCAGCTCTACCCCCTCCAGCTTGGCTTTCAACTTTTCCAACGCTTGCTGTTGCTCTTTAAACTGCTGGTAAACCTGTTGCGAGATCTGACCATAGATCTCGGTCCCCGTGAGTTTTTCCAGCAAACCCGCACGATCAGAAGAGGAAGCATTTAAAAACGCCGCAAACTGCCCCTGAGATAACAGCATGGATTTGGTAAAGCGCTCAAAATCGAGCCCCGTGAGTCGTTCCATCTGCTCAAGCTTTTCATTCACCTTATCGGCAACAATTTCACCATCCAGCTTGGCCAATTCGACTTTGATCGGCTGAGGTTTACCGTCGGCTTTACCCCGAGCACGGCGCTGAGACCAGAATGCACGATAGCCTTCACCATCGACTTCAAACTCCACTTCGGCCAAACACTCAGCCGTGTGATGAGTCATCAATTGGTTTTCACCACTTTGCGGTTTTTTCAGCCTGGGAGTCTGGTGATATAGCGCTAAACACAGGGCATCCAGAAGGGTGGTTTTCCCCGCGCCGGTCGCACCGACAATGGCGAATAAGCCACTGGTATTAAATGGCTGTTGACGAAAGTCTATTTTCCACTCCCCTTTCAGAGAGTTCAGGTTCTTTAAACGTACACTCAGGATTTTCATGATTTGATCTGCAACAGCCGTGTTTACTCAGATAATTCGTGCTTTGGGGATGAGAACCAAACCCAATGCACGGACTCAGCCAAATATGTTATGAAGGGATAAACTATTCGATGGGATTAGACAAGGTATCAAGCACTTGTTGAAAACAGGATTCCAGTCGCTGTTTACGTCCGGTCTGTTCCTCTTTTTGTTCCCCGTCTAACACCTCTTCCCTGTGCCAATCTTCCAGCTCCAGACGGCGCTGAAAAACATCACTCACGCTTAACTCATGCAACTGTAACTTGTCAGGCTCTGTGCCCTGCAGCTTTCTTAGTTGACGCTGGCGTCTGATACGCAGTACTTCAACGGGTTTATCCTGACACATCGCTTCGATACGGGGCTGCAGATCAGATAGGAACTCCTGGCTATCAACTTCAATATCCAGCCAGAGCATTTCGGCTTGCAGTTGCTTGATATGACGATCAACTAGGCTACTGCCATTCTGCCTCGTAACCTGATTATTCCCTTCTTCACCGCCTTCTTCATATTCAACGCCTGAGTCAAGAAATTCTTGTACAACCTGCTCTATCTGCCGCTCAATTTGAGCCAGATTACCAGTGATTCGAGCCATCGCCTGAAAACAAGGTACTTCAAGCGGCGTTACCTCAGCCGGTTGCTCCTTGGTGAGCTCAACCAATAATACTGATTTACTCTGCCTGGCTTCATCAAAGCTCAGGGCAATGGGTGAACCGGAATAACGGATATTGTCCCGTTTAGCCACTTTCTGACTACGGTGAATGTGGCCTAAAGCGATATAATCTGCCGCAGGGAATAGATCTGCGGGAAAACCTTCCAAGGTTCCGATATAAATTTCACGTACTGAGTCACTGACACTGGCCCCCAGTGCAGTGAGATGTCCGGTCATTACGATCGCAGGCTCAGGCTGATCCGCTGTAAGCGCTTCTGCCCGCTCTTTAGCTAACTGATACAAACTCTGATAATGATCAGCAATGGCCTGCTGTAGCTCGCGCTGTTTATCCTGGGAGGATTGGCCGGACTGACTGGTTACCAGATCCCGGGCACGTAAAAACGGGATAGCGCATAAAATAGCACCCACCTGCCCGGTATGATCCGTCAATTCCAGCAGACGCTGACTAAGGTTATCTCCAGAACCTGCAATAATAGAAGCCCCCAGACGACTTAGCAGGGATTGGGATTCGTTCAGAACCGCTACCGAATCATGATTGCCCGCCAATAACACCAACTGACAGCCTGTTTGAGTCAGTTGATCAACAAAACGGTTGTACAGAGCACGGGCATAACTGGGCGGTGTACCGGTATCAAACAGATCACCGGCAACCACTACGGCATCAATCTGATGAGCCTTAACCTGCTCAACTAACCAGCATAAAAAATGAGCCTGCTCCTGCTCTCGGCTTTTACCGTAAAACAGTTGCCCCAGATGCCAGTCTGAAGTGTGTAGAATCCGCATACACTGCCTATAGAGATAACGAGACGTAGAAAAAGTGCACTGATAAAAACAACCCGAGCCCGGCTTACGGTTTCAGACCAATACGCACCTGACCATTGTCAAAGAATTGCGCGACTTGCTTTCTTTTTTTACCGATCAATAAAGGGCCATCATCGAAAAACAGAAAGTTTTTCCAACAGCGACGATACACGCCCCAGGTGGTTTCGATTACATTTTCACTGTCGTAGCAGAAATAAACGACCGTGTTATCTTCCCACTGAAAATGCTGCGCCAAAAGTTCCGGCAGTTCATTACCGGGACGTTCCCAGACCTTCTGCCAATCTTCCTGTTCCAACCAGCTCTTACTGTTACCGGCCCAATCATCCTTTTGGAAAAAGCTATGATCCAGACTTTTTTCGCTGATCTGGGCACGCCATAACTGCAGAGAACGTTCTGCCGTCATCGGTTTAATCTGTGCTTTATCTTCAGGTGTAACAGGGAGATCTTTGTGATTAAAAATCCAACGGCGGGAGTATTCTTCAAAGGGGATATAGCTCATCGACAGCTGTTCTCCGATAATTCGGTTTAATCTGTAATATCAGATAGTTAATTATCGTGAGTATATCAGCTTAAACTCAGAAAAAGTCATGCTGTATCGGGAAAATTTATTTAAAAGCGGCAAAGTTTCAACGCTGATTAGCTTCCAACTGCTCCAGATAATCAACAATTTTCTGCGCCTGACTGAATCTAATCTGAGGAAAAACAGGCATACGGGAATACTCGGGATCACCTTTGCGGATAATACGCACCACCTTAGCCCGACTGATCTTGTGATCGTAAACCGGTGGAATTCCGAGGAAGAAATTGCCATTTCCTGAAGCCCGATGACAACCCGAGCAATACTCGGTATAGAGCTGTTGCCCATTCGCTGTTGCAGAAGGGACTGCCGGGTTATACATCAACCTTAAAAAAACAAAGACCGCTACGATCATCAGTAGGAGAAGAATGATAAAACGCTTCAGATAAACAATGTTCATTACAGCTCCTTGATCACATTCTTAGGTGTCCTGTTTATAATGTAGCGTTCTTAACACTCTGTCCCAAATTCTTTTTCGTTAACTGCTCAAGCAAGGCATTAAATTTCGCATAGTAGATTAATTATTTGATCCGTATCTATAAACAGGAAAAAATGCTTTTTTTTCAAACGATTGAGATTTGTAAAATACAGCTTACCCCTTGTTCTTTTGCCCTCTCAAGAGGACAATATGTCGATTAATCATGGCTAATTAACTAAGAGAAGGCTTCACTCAACAAGAGAAACCAATCGACTGTCTTGCGTGTAAAACTTTTTTAGCCATGTGATTTGCCATCGACAACCCTAGGGAGAAAAGAATGCGCTCTATACTTGTGGCTCTATTAACCTTCGTTATGTCGGCAGGTGCCCACGCTCAACAAACGATCACTGTTGGCATTGTTCCACAGTTTCAGGTCAAAAAGCTCCATTCTATCTGGCGGCCAATTCTTCATACCCTTGAGCAAGAAACCGGTTACACATTCGAATTGCAGGGCTCTCCGGATATTCCCACTTATGAAAAAGAGTTTATGGCAGGTCAATTTGATCTGGCCTATATGAACCCTTATCACTACCTTGTTGCGGAAGAGATCTATACCCCTATGGTACGCGACGTAGGGCGTCAGCTATTTGGGATTGTCGTAGTGGCTAAAGACAGTCCTTATCAATCGCTGGCGGATCTTGATGGTAAACGCATTGCTTTGCCCGCACCAAATGCCCTCGGCGCCTCACTGATGACCCGAGCTGCAATGACCAATGATTATAAAATTGACTACAGCACCCAATATGTAAAAACCCACTCCTCCGTCTACCTTAATGTTGCGCTTGGAAAAGCAGAAGCGGGAGGTGGTGTTCAGAAAACCCTGAGTCGTCAGCCGGAAAATATACGAAATCGCCTGCGGGTACTCTACTCGACAGAAAAGGTCTCTCCTCATCCGATTGTGGTTAAGAAAACCCTGCCACCTGAAGTCGCTCAGCGCATTAAAGAAGCACTATTAGCTATGGCTAAAACGCCACGAGGAGCCAAGCTGCTCAGTAAAGTGCCCTTCAAGCAATTGGGTGAAGCTGTACCGGCTGATTATGAACCTTTAAGAGGTATGCACCTGGAAAACTTTTTTCATAAAGGGGACTAAAAAATAAAGGGTCTGCCAGATATGAGAGTTCAGGTATTTATAGCTATCGACTATTTATCCTGAGCCCGATTGATGCTAAATCTGCCGCCTTGAGCCGCCACATTTTGACTATTAAGGTTTATAAATGAAGTTACAGCGCAAGATTATCCTGCCTTCTCTTTTGGCCTTTGCCGCACTAATGCTGGTGCTACGATGGTTCGTACTGCCCGTTGAAATTGAGCAGCAGGTTAAGCTTGCCGTTGAGCAGGAAACCCATCGCCTGCAGACTCTGTCACCCATTATTGGTGAAGAGATGCTCTCTGGCGATATCGCCCGCATTCACGAAATTCTGGAAAAGGCCGAAAATGGTTATTCAGAACAATGGGCTGCTCTCAGCTTGATCGATAATGACCAGCTGCTGCTCTATCCGTTTGATAAACCCATGCCACCGACTGATATCGATTACGTTCGAATTGAACAAGCCGTTGAGTGGTCTGATGAAGCACTGGGTCTATTGCGTTTACAGATGGATATCGCACCAATTAAACAGCGCATCCAAAAACAGATTCGGCAGTTTGAGTATCTGGTTGCCGGAATGATTCTATTGATGATATTGATGGCTGCAATCTGGAACCGTCGTATCGTCGTCAAGCCGGTCGTTGACCTTGCAAAAGCGACCCGGGAGCTGAGAGCCGGTAACTTTGATGCCCCCCTGCCCGATTCATCCAGGGATGAAATTGGTGAACTGACCCATGCCTTTGATGAAATGCGCTTATCTTTGCAGGAAGCACAGAGAAAATCAGCTGACGACACCCGTAAACTGCAGCAGGCAAACCACTTTATTGAGCAAAAGAATAAAGAGCTTGAAATAGCATTAGAGGAAGCCAAAGGTGTCGCGAAAGCCAAGAGTCAATTTCTGGCGATGATGAGTCACGAGATCCGTACCCCCATGAACGGTGTGTTAGGTATGGCAGATATTCTGGCCAGCACTCCGCTTGAGCATGATCAGCAGGAATACCTTCAGGTGATCCGAAGCTCCGGTGAATCCCTGCTCAATATTCTAAATGATATTCTGGACTTCTCAAAAATCGAAGCAGGTCAGCTCACCTTATCACCGGTCGAGTGCCATCTTGTCGATGTAATGGAGCACACATGCCAGCTGTTCACCCAGAACGCTCACAGCAAAGGGATCGAGATTATCGCACTGCCGCCCAGCAGTCTGGATCACTTTGTCGTAGTTGATGTGGGTCGATTGGAACAGGTGTTGTCAAATCTAATCAGTAACGCAGTGAAATTTACTGAAAGCGGTCAGGTCGATGTCCGCCTTAAAGTGCTGGAAGAGCAGCAGCTTGGTTATCGCCTTCGCTTTGATATCCAGGATACCGGCATTGGAATTAAACCCGAAGTGCAGAACAAGCTGTTTAACAAGTTTGTGCAAGCGGATCATTCAACCGCCCGACAGTTCGGTGGGACAGGTCTTGGCTTGGCGATCTGCAAACAGTTGATTGAACTGATGGGCGGTGAGATCGGTATTGAAAGCTCCTTAGGCCATGGCACACGGGTCTGGTTTGAGCTGATCCTGGACAAATCCAGAAAAATACCTGCAAATGACAAAATAGAGGTCTTGGACAGAAATACTCATATCCTTTTAGTTGATGATATTCCGGCCAATATTGAGCTGATGCAACATATTTTGAAAGATCAGGCAGTGACCATCAGCTCTGCCTATTCTGCTCATAAAGCACTGGATCTGCTTCATGAAGCCGTTGAAACAGGCAATCCTGTGGATCTCTTAATCACCGACCATATGATGCCCGGAACCGACGGTTTGGAGCTGGTGCAGCTGACTAAAAAGAACATTCAACATCAACCCAAGGTGTTGATGCTCTCCTCAGCCGATCAGGATCAACTGCATGAAGAGGGCAAAGCTCTGCTGGATTGTTTTATGCCAAAGCCGATCCGTAAAGATGCTCTGCTGCGCCAAGTGTTTCATCTATTGGAGAATGGTGCCACATCCCAAGTATCATCGACCAAATCGACCAAAAGAGCATCATTAGCCGGAGAAGCGAATAATAGAGATAGCCAAGAACTCAGTATCCTGCTGGTTGAAGATGTGTTGGTGAATCAGATGGTGGTTCAAGGCATGCTGTCTCAGTCCGGTCTGTCGGCAGACTGGGCGCAAAATGGACAGGAAGCGGTCGAGAAAGTTAAGGACAACTATTACGATCTGGTACTGATGGATATTCAGATGCCGATCATGGACGGTTATCAGGCCAGCCAGGCGATTCGTTTGTACCAGGAAGAAAATCATCTGCCAGCAACGCCAATCATCGCACTGACAGCACACGCAATGAAAGGAGACATGGAGCGCTGTTATGAAGCGGGTATGAATGACTATCTGACCAAGCCCATTAGCGCCGATAAACTGATTTCAACCATTAATCACTGGACGAAAGAACCTCACACCTCTCAACAGTCAGCTCACTCTCATCAGTCTTTATCTCAACAGCATATTCAGCCAGACAAGAGTGTGTCAGCGCATGAGCCGGCTTCATTTAAGGCCAGTGTAATGCCCCTACCTTCTACTCCAACTGCTTTAAACAGCCCTTCTGGCACATTGCAGCAAGCTCCGTCAGATTGCGATACAGTTAGCAAAGGTAGTATTGATGAAGTTCTGCCACTGATTAACCTATCGACATTGCAGCGATTGGAAAAAGAGATGGGGGGCAACCTCTCCCCTATCTACAATCAATTTGTCTCAACTCTGCCAGCAACCCTGGACGAGCTGGACAGTGCGATAAATAAACAGGATAGCGATACGGTACAAAAGATCAGCCATCGCATTAAAGGCAGCAGCCGCAATCTGGGCTTGGATGCTCTCGGTGAACAAGCCTTTACAATGGAGACCCTTAGCCATCAGGCCTGCGAAAACTGGCACGATGGTTACCAACAACTAAAAACAATCAGTAAGGACACAGAGTCTGCTATAGCAGAGTATTTTGCTGAATAACCCTATGAATGATAAAACTGCAAAGATTCTAATCGCTGAAGACGATATCACCACACGCATGATGCTGAGCCGCTTTATCGAGCAACAGGGCTATCAGGCGATCTGTGCGGGAAATGGCGAAGAGGCTCTGGCCCTTTCCCATGAACATATTATTGACCTCGCGCTTCTGGATGCCAATATGCCGGTACAGGATGGCTTTCAGTGCTGTCGGGCGCTCTACCAGGAACATGGTAACCTGCTGCCCATTTTAATGGTGACCGGCCTCGACGATGAAAACTCCATCGACCGTGCTTTTGATGCCGGTGCTCTGGATTTTATCACTAAGCCTATCAACTGGGCAGTATTGCGTAACCGGGTCAAATTTCTGTTGCAAACTCGCCGCGACCGTCTCGCACTTCGTCAGGCAGAGGCCCGTAAAAGCGCACTGATCAACAACGCTCTGGATTGCATCATCAGCACTACATCCAACGGGAGAATTGTCGACTTTAATCCCGCTGCGGAAGCCTTCTTTGGCTATAGCAAAGAGCAGGCCCAGGCCAGGATAAAAATAGAGCACCTGTTACCGGACTATTCGCAACTGGTCTACCGCACCTTGGTGCAGAAGCATCTGCAAAAAAACGGCTTAAGTCCGCGTCATGAAACTCTGGCTATTGATCGACAGGGCGATAAATACACGGTATCCCTGGCTATTTCACAATTGGAAAGTGATGGTGAGCTGATCACCACTGCAATGCTGCATGACA
This sequence comes from Oceanospirillum beijerinckii DSM 7166, assembly GCF_000422425.1. Lineage (GTDB taxonomy): Bacteria > Pseudomonadota > Gammaproteobacteria > Pseudomonadales > Halomonadaceae > Oceanospirillum > Oceanospirillum beijerinckii. The sequence continues at coordinate 38,016 of NZ_KE383828.1, read as the reverse complement.
TTTCTGAACGAAAGCGCTATGAAGATGAACTTCGCCTGGCCTCTACTGTTTTTAATTTCTGTAATGAAGGCATCATTATCAGTGATGAAAACAATGTTATTCAGGCAGTGAATCCATCATTCAGCCATATTACCGGTTTTACAGCGGAAGATGTCGTTGGCCGTAATCCGAATATTCTCAACTCCTCTGCTCATGACGAAGCTTTTTATGAACAGATGTGGCAAAACATCAATGATAAAGGACGCTGGCAGGGTGAGGTGATAAACAAGCGTAAGGATGGCCGCACCTATAGTGAATGGCTATCTATCTGTGCCGTAGGTGACAGTGATAGTAATAAAGCCAAAAACTATGTCGCCATTTTTAGCGATATCAGTAAGCGTAAAGCTGCTGAAGAAAAGATCTGGTGGCAAGCCCACTATGATGCACTGACTCAGCTGCCTAACCGTGCGATGTTTATGGCTGAGCTGCACAAAAAAATTGATGCTGATCAGCCACTATCTTTGTTATTTATCGATTTGGATGGTTTTAAAGCGGTTAACGATACACTCGGCCATAACAGCGGTGATGATGTGTTGAGATGTGTTGCCCAACGGCTGAAAAATGCGCTACCGGGGGACAGTCTGATCGCTCGCTTAGGCGGAGATGAATTTACCATCATTCTGAACGGCCAGAGTCAACCGGAAGATCTGCACACGCTGAGCCGGAGTCTGATTGATAAACTGAGCGCACCCTATGAGCTTGACGGAGATAATGCCAGACTATCAGCCAGTATCGGCATCGCTCGTTACCCCGATAACGGAATAGATATTGATGAACTGATAAACCTCGCGGATAAAATGATGTATGAGGTTAAAACTCAGGGTAAATCTGATGTGCGTATTGCTTAGTCGCGGTCAAACACAACACTCTGGGGCACTTAACTTATAGTTTTACACTGCAGTTATATATTAGGAAAACAGATGACTTTAAACGAATTTCTGACTCAAATTGGCGAAAACACCCAACTGGATTTTGAAGACACCATCGCTGTAATCAGCGAAAATTATGACTATACCCCAACGGCATTCCAGAATGGTGAAGTCAACAACGAAGCGGGCCAAAACGAAGGCAGCTGTAAAATTTTTGCCTTTGCTCAACTGAACAACCTGAATGAGCAGCAGACTCTGGCTTGCTTTGGTCGTTTTTACCAGGATGTACTGGCCACACCAGAAGGTACAGACCACGGTAATATCCGTAATTTTATGAGCAGCGGCTGGTCTGGCATCCGATTTGAAGCTACAGCGCTGACAGCTCGTTAATTGCTGTTTATGAGGATCAGTTGATCCGCAAGAAAAAACGCTAACCCTTAAAGTTATCTTGAGTAAGTGAAGGTTCAAACAATTGAACTGAAGCTCAATATCTCTCAGGTGTTAGCGTTTTTTTATAGGCAAAGCGCTATACTGTTTATCTATTCAGTATCAAATAGAGACTCTTACGCTTCACTTCGACTGGTTACTTCCAGTAGGTGATAACCAAACTGAGTTTGTACCGGCCCCATAACTGTATTGACCTCACCGGAGAATACCGCTTTATCGAATTCAGGAACCATCTGTCCGGGTCTGAATGAACCCAAATCCCCACCCTGGCTACCCGACGGGCAGAGGGAATGTTCCTGAGCAACAGCTTCAAAATCTTTACCAGATTCAATTTCTGCCTTTAGGTTGAGGCAATGTTCTTCACTGGCCACCAGAATGTGGCGGGCGGTTGCTTGTGGCATATGTGGCTCCTGTCATTTAACTGAATAAATCCATCAACATCATATTGGCATATCCTGCAGCAAAAATATGACATCTGAGATCTCTTCGATAACTATTTTATGATCCAGTTCAATTTTGTTACAAAAAGTTCTACCTCTGTGACATTAATAAGCCCTCTGTGAGCGAAATATCCACCTGCAGGATACTTTGCTCACAGGTGTTTTGCCCGCTAGAATAGCCGGTGTGTTTTAGCTATTGAGCAACTTTTGAATGACTATGGAATGCCGTCCTGGCTGTGGGGCCTGCTGCATCGCGCCCAGCATCACAACCCCTATGCCTAAAATGCCCCAGGGTAAACCTGCCGGTATGCGTTGCGCCCACCTCATGGACAACCAGCTGTGTGAACTGTTTGGCCAACCAGAACGACCTAAAGTGTGCAGTGATTTTCAGGCTGCTGACTATGTTTGTGGCACAGACAGTCAACAGGCCCTGGAGTTGATCACTGTTCTTGAAACAAGCACTCTTTAAGCGCACAAAGCCCTGTTCTGAATACAGTTCCGAATAAAAGAAGCCATGGTCAAATACCTGACCGTGCCTGGAATAGAACGGTATGACGCCAGATATTGACAAACAGGGCTTTCTGCTATGGCTTTAATGAGTTGCTATAATGCCCTCAATCGCCTTTCTGACAAAGTTTTTCGATACGGATGTTTTAGGAATCTTCTGTTCAAACCAGAACTGCATAGGTTGATCAAAACCTACACCGTGCATATAGTTGTACAGCGCTTTTCTTAGCCCCTCACCCAATGCATCATGATCGGTCTTAACCGGGTCGAAGAACTCCAGATCATTCTCCGCAAACTGGGCTTCAGGTCGCGGCAGCAGCTCAATGCCGTAACGCTCAGGGTACATGCCAATTGGGCTGTGAATGGTCGCAGCAAAACGATGCCAATAAGCAGATTGGAAACAACCGTTTTGCATCAGCTGGCGTACACGTTCCAGGGAATCGATAGTTTCTTCTGTCGTCTGTGTTGGGAAGCCATACATTAGATAGGCGTGAACCAGAATCCCAGCCTGACTAAAAGCCTTAGTGACACGAGCCACCTGCTCTACACTAACGCCTTTCTCCATCAATTTTAGCAGCCGATCTGAGGCGACTTCCAAGCCACCACTCACAGCCACACAACCGGAATCAGCCAATAGCTGACAACGCTCTGGAGTGAAGGTCTTTTCAAAGCGGATATTCCCCCACCAACTGATCACCACCCCACGCTCAATTAAACGTCGCGCTAAAGCAAACAGCGCTTTTGGCGGTGCTGCTTCATCGACAAAGTGGAAGCCTGTCTGCCCGGTTTCTTCAATCAGTTGTTCGATACGATCCACCAGAATATCCGCACCGGCTTCATCATAACGGTCGATATAATCCAGCGAAATATCGCAGAAACTACACTTACGCCAGTAGCAGCCATGGGCAATAGTCAGCTTATTCCAACGGCCATCACTCCAGATACGGTGCATAGGATTAAGCATCTCACACAGGGACAGATACTCATCCAGTGGTAAACCTTCATACACTGGCGCTCCGACATCCACCTGTGGAATATCATGCAGCTGAGGGTTTTCATTCAGATAAACAAAAGGTTCACCCTGATCATCTTCAGCCACCAGATAAGTGCGGTGCAGTTCCTCAACCTCCCGCTCCCCTTTCAAGTATTCCAGCAGGGTCAGCAGAGGTCGTTCACCATCATCCAGGCAGATAAAGTCGACAAATTCAAACAAACGCAGATCTTTTAATGCCCGAAGTTCGGTATTAACAAACCCTCCCCCCATCACAATCGGCATCTCAGGCCGTAATTGGCGACAGGTTTCAGCAATGCGCAATGCACCCAGCATATTGCCAGGAAAAGGTACGGTCAGGCCTACAACATCTGGGTTTTCCTCTTCCAGATACTGCTCAATCAACTGTTCCAGTACTTCACTGGTAAAGCTAGGTCCAGCCGATAGCGTATTATACAGGTCATCAAAATAAGGGTTGGCTGCGGCCAGACGCTCGCCATAGCGGCTGACTTCAAAATAGGGATCTACACCCTGGGTAATCACTGCAGATAGATCATTTACAAACAGCGTGGCAAGATATTTTGCTTTATCCTGTACACCCAGATCACCAAAGGCAGCTTTTAATACATCACCTGAGACCTCTTCCATCTGAGCCAACGTCTGAAAAGCGGGCCCTTCCGGTAGAAAGCGACGGGAGATAATCCGCAGTGCCAGGCTAGGATCTTTGCCCTGCAGAAAACGAATTACCGGCTCGACACATTGAGCATAACGCTCAAACTCAGCCAGAAAGGTGAAAATCACATCCGGCAGCTGATCATCTTCAAAGGCTTCATAGTTTTCCTCAACGATATCCCGAATGACGTTTAAGCCATTCTGAGTCATCATCTCCAGAAACAGCTCAATAGCCGGATCACGTTGCACCGCCTGATAGCCCTGATGGCGTAAAAAACCGGTGAGATACGCCGTCGCAGGATAAGGCGTATTCAACTGGGTCATAGGGGGCGTCATCAGAAGTATTTTCATGGTGCAAGTCTGGCCGAAATAAGAGTGAAATTCAGCGCGCAAGTGTAACAAAAGCCCCTGCACTTTTCCTATCGCTTGTCAGACAAACATTTTCTAACTGCAGGGGATATAGTGATCTGATTAATAAACCAGACTATCCCAAGCTTACGGTAGGCGGTAGGTAGGCGGTATAGTTAGTTTTGCCTGACAACGACTCAGCGTAGAATCAGGCATCACCTGAAGCAACTTAGCTTGAACTAACGCAGCCCTACTCCCACGAGGATTGGCAAAATAGCCAGACTCAGTATTGAACCCACCCGCAACATCTCTTTTTGTGGCACAAAACCACTGCCAAAAACAATGGCATTAGGCGGTGTCGCAACGGGTAAGGTAAAGGCGCAGGATGCCCCCATAGCGATCAATACCGCCAGGCTGGTATGACTCAAACCGATATTTTCTGCCAGTGGCAGGAAGATTGGCAATAACAGCGCGGCACTGGCCGTATTACTGGCTACCGCAGTCAGAACCATAACAAACACCACCAGGCAGATCAGGAACACTAATAGCGGTGTATGCTGAATCATGGTGATAATATATTCCGCAATAGCGCTGCTGGCACCAGATGTGGATAGCACTGCGCTCAGGGTTAAACCACCACCAAACAGCAACAGAATGCCCCAATCGGTTTGCTCGTTCAATTCTTTCCAGCTTAACAGACGCAGCGCGCTGAGCAGCAAGATAGCACTAACGGCCACTACGGCATCCACACTGCCTTTAATGGCCAGCATTTCTGCCAAAGGTTTGCTAAAGATCCACCCCATTACTGTCAGAAGGAAAACGCCAATCGTCAACAACTGTTGCTTATTGAGTGGTTGCACATCGGTAACTTGATAGCGAACAGGCTGGGATAGATCCGGGCGGCAGCAGAAACGTAAAATCACCACCATCACCGGCATTAATACCGCCACCAACGGCAAGGCCAGCCACATCCATTCGGTAAAGCTCATACCGACCGCAGCAGCTGCAATGGCATTAGGTGGACTGCCGACCAGGGTGCCGATACCACCGATATTAGCGGAAAATGCGATACCCAGCAGAAAGTAGATGTAGGTTTTTCGATGTTCTGCCGAATCCAGGGCAGACAAGACCCCCAGTGTCAGCGGCAACATCATGGCAGCAGTAGCAGTGTTAGAGATCCACATGGACAACATCGCAGTGGTGCCAAAGATCAGGTAGCTGGCTTTGCTTAACTGCCCATTGGAAACATTGAGAATAATCTGTGCGATGCGTTCATCCAGTCCCTGCTTGTGTAAGGCTGCTGACAGCGCAAAGCCCCCTAAAAAAATAAAGATAATAGGATTAGCAAAGGCACTGAAAGCCTGTTTAACATCGAAGATCCCGCTCATAATTGCCAGCACAGGTACTAAGAGTGCTGTCAGGCTGACGTGAATCCACTCCGTGACCCAAAGGGCAGCCACAATCAAAAGAATTAAACAGCCAAGTGTCACTGGCTCTAACATAACTTTTCCTTAATTTGAAAACGATCTGAGAATTCAGAAATAAAAATCCCCCCAGGATTTGGGGGGATTCTATAAAAAAACTAATGTCAGAACTGTGATATTTTATGGCTAAATTAATTAAACCGGTAATCCTGTGTAAGTCTATTTTGAAGTAATCGTCTCAATATCAGTACAACTGATCGCCTCCCAGCTCAATATCTAAAATATCCGCTAAAACCTGTTTAATGGCATCATCCGCTTGTGTGGGAGCGGCAATATGAGGGGTTACGATAATATTATCCTGCTTCCAGAATGGATGTTCTATGGGTAGAGGCTCATGCTCAAATACATCCAACAAAGCTCCTCTTAAGTGATGGGTTTGAAGCTGAAGTAATAGTGCGTGTTCATCGAAAATACTGCCACGGCCACAGCTGATCACCACTGCATCACGGGGTAAGCGCATCAAACGATCTGCGTTAAGAATATGAAAGGTTTCATCTGTTGCGGGTAGTAAATTCACCAGAAAATGACTTTGCGCTAAAAAACCATTCAGGGATTCCAGACCGGTGGATTGAGGAAAGGGCAGATCATTCTTCAGACTGCGGCTCCAACCCGCAATGTTATAGCCCATATCGTGCAAGCTATTAGCGACATACTGCCCCAGAGGACCAAGCCCTAAGATACCAATACGTTTCTCGCGTAAACTTCTGGTGTTTTTCGGTTCCCAGCGACCAGCCGTTTGATGACGATGATAACGGTCAAAGTGGCGACCAAAGTGAATTAAACCGTAAAGCACATATTCCAGCATCCACTGGCCCATGCCTGCTTCACGCAGCTTATATAAAGGGACGTCCTGTGGTAAATCCTTGAGTTTTTCCAGGGCATCAATTCCTGCCCCGAGATTAAAAACAGCAACCAATGATTGTTGGTGCTGGAATAGCTCATTTTCTGGTTTCCAAACCAGTGCATACTCTGCCTGCCAGTTTGTCTCGACAACATCCTGCCAAACTCGAATATCTGCATATGGGCAATATTTTTGCAAAGCAGCCAAGTATGCACCCTGATCCATTTCAGGAGTAGAAAGCAATATTCTCATTATTTTATCTTACCGATCCTTATGCATAACTAATGGCCTCCTGCCAACAGCTATCTTGCATAAACAGGGCAGAACTCCCTCTGATCCGCCCCGCCTGATACTTAACTATGGATCACCTCTCTGAGTTTAAATATTAGCATTTGTAACATCGACAAATAGAAATGTTTGGTATACACAATTTTAGTTAAGTTGACTTATAAGTCGCTACAGTATGTCTTTTTTATTACTTAGTTTGCAAATAGCTTATTTTTCAAAGCCTTGATATCTTCCAGAATCATGTAATTCACAGGAATCAAGAGCAATGTTATCAGTGTAGCAAACAAAATCCCAAATCCCAGCGATACAGCCATTGGAATTAAAAACTGTGCCCGGGTGGATTTTTCAAACAGCAAAGGCATCAAACCGATAAACGTGGTCATTGATGTCAGCATTACAGGTCTGAAACGGGCTGGAGCAGCGGTTAACAAAGCACGTTTCAAATCCATCCGCCCCCGGGTTTTATTGACAAAGTCGACCAGAACCAAGCTATCGTTTACGACAACACCCGTAAGCGCCAACAAACCCATCACACTCATAATGGTAAGAGGCATACCCATTATCCAGTGACCAATGACGGCACCAATCAAGCCAAAAGGAATCACTGACATCACAATAAACGGCTGCATATAGCTGGCAAAAGGGATCGCCAGGAGTGTATAGATCGCCCCCAGTACCAATAAAAGCCCCCAAAACAGAGAGCCGAAAGATTGATCCTGCTCTTTGGCTTCCCCCTCCAGTTCATAGCTGACTGATGGATACTGTTGGGTTAACTGGTCCAGATATTCTCTCAGGTCTTTTGTTAATACTGTAGTATTAGCGGTGGATTTATCCAGATCTGCAGTAACATTCAGTGTACGGAAACCGCCTATACGGTAGATCGCGGAAGGGCTCTTCGCCGGTTTCAACCAAGCGATATGATCAAGAGGCACCCCTTGCCCTTCGTTATTGAAAATCACGAAGTCTTTTAATTCGACCTCGGAATCACGCTCCTCGCCGGGTAAACGTACTAATACCTTGATCTCCTCCCGGCCTCTTTGAATACGCTGAACCTCAATCCCTAAATAAGCCTGTTGTAACTGCTGTACGACCTGAGTGCGATTCAGGCCTAACAGGTAGGCCTGAGGTTTCAATTCTACTCTCAGCTCTTGTTTGCCATCGGCCAGACTATCTGTAATATCAAAGATATAAGGGTAAGTTGCTAAACGCTTCTTAACCTGTTCTGACACCTCTTCCAGCACCTTAAGATCATTACCCGATAACTGGATATCAACGGGATCACTGGAGCGCCCTATTTCTGCTCTAAAAGCAAGTGATTCAGCACCCGGAACAGGACCGATTAGCTTACGCCATTCATTGACTAACTGAATACTGGTGATATCAAGTTCCCTTTCCTCAGCCGGGGTGATTTCAAAACGTACCCGGCCAATATTCGAAGAGCTACCCGCCGAACCAGTAGTGGCAAAGATATGTTGAATAACGCTTTTACCGCTTTCAGCATCACGATATTTCTCTTGCAACTGCTGAGCCTTTTCCGTGATATGCAAGACAAACTGATCCGTGACCTCAAAAGCCGTCCCTGACGGCATGGTGACCGTAACCCGGGCGGTTTCACTGGGGACTTTTGGAAAAAAGATAAAACGCATCCAACCGGAACTTAACGCGGCCAGAATGATGATCAAGATCCCAATCGAGACAGCCAATGCCGTATAACGATAACGCAGAGTAACTTTGAGTAAAGGGCGATAATAGTCAAGAATGATACGCTCAAAACCATCAGCAAAAGCTTCCTGCAGTTTTTCCAGGCGACCCTGATCATTTTTCTCATGGCGGAGTTTGATATATTTCAGGTGTGCAGGTAGAACAAACTTGGATTCTACCAGGGACAATAGCAATACAGGAATAATTACCGCAGGAATCTGACCAAAGATTGCACCTCTGTGCCCTTCGATAAAAGCCAGCGGCAAAAAAGCAACAACGGTTGTCAGTACACCAAAAGTTACAGGGACAGCTACTTCCTGGGTGCCTCTTACCGCAGCATCCAGGCCGGATTCAGCCTGTCTTAAATGGCGATATACATTCTCACCCGTGACAATGGCATCATCGACCACAATACCGAGCACGAGAATAAAGCCAAAGAGGCTGACAATATTCAGGCTTATGCCTAGCAATGGCATAAACACAAAGGCTCCCATAAAGCTGATTGGAATCCCGATAAATACCCAAAAAGCGATGGCTGGTCGTAAAAATAACGCTAATAGAGCCAACACCAAGACCCCACCCTGAGCAGCGTTAACCAACAAGGTATTGAGACGTTTCTTAACAATTTCTGAATCATCGTCCCAATAACTAAGCTCCATGCCCTGGGGCAAATTACCCTGCTGTTCCTGAATATATTGTTTAACCTGATCTGCCACTGAGATCGCACTCTCCTGGCCAATACGGTATACATCGATCATAGCAGCAGGCTTACCATTAAAACGGGTCCGTAATGGCGTTTCCTCAAAACCGTCGTGTACAACAGCAATATCTTTCAGGCGGACGATGCCCCCATCACTGCTGGCTTTAACGACAATATCTTCAAACTCAGGTCGACTATAGCGTTGTCCCCGGGAGCTGATCAAAATATCACTACCGCTGGTTCTAAGATTACCCGCAGTCAGATCCGATGACTCGTTCTTTACCGCAGTACTAACATCCTGCAAGGTCATTTGATACTGCTGAAGCTTAAACTGAGAGACTTCAATCGCAATTTCATAATTGCGTACACCGTCAAGATCAACCTGGGAAATTCCCGGTCGACTGACCAACTCATCTCTTACCTGTTCTGCTTTCTGGCGAATTTCCAACTCGCTCACTTCACCTGCAACCACTACCGATATCACCTCACGGCGGCGTTGAGATAAAGACACAACAGGTCTATCAGCAGCTAACGGCAGATTGCTGATAGCATCAATACGGTTTTTAATATCTGTCAGTATCTCTTTGGCATCATGGCCATCACTGATATCGATATTTAAAGTGGCAAGGCCTTCGACAGAACGACTTACAACTTTTTCTAAACCATCAAGATCTTCAATAGCCTGCTCCAGCAGGATGGCGACGCCCTGCTCCATATCCTGAGGGCTTGCTCCTCGCATAGAGACAGAAACACTGACCATATCAAATTCTATGGAAGGGAAAACTTCCAACGGCACTTTTTGGCTCAGGGAAAACAGACCCGCAATAAAGATCGAAACCATTAATATGTTAGCCGCAACATGATTACGGGCAAACCAAGCGATCATGCCTCAGTCTCCTGTTGACGCGCCTTATCAGCAGGCGTCTCTACCTGTCCAACAGCTTTCCTTGATTGATTCGCTAGCTGCTGAGTTTTAACTGGAGTCCCTGAAGTAATCTGACCTAATGGTGTCACTACAAGCTGTTCACCTGCATTAAGTCCTGAATCAATAACTGTATTATTCTCATCCTGCCAGCCCAAAGTAATATTTCGACGCTGTAAAACTCCATCAATCACAAGATAGACATAACTGCCCTGATAAATGGCATTATTGGGAATAACCAAAACACCTTGCAACTCACGCCCGATAATTTCACTTTGCACGTACTGGCCCGGTAGTAATGCAACATGGCTGTCTAACTGAGCCAGCGCGATTAGTTGCTGGGTTGCGGCATTAACTCCTGTTTCCACATGAGTGATACGCCCTGTAATACCGCTCTGTTTGTTATTGAAATAATTATCTGTTTGTAACAGTTGAATCATAGCTCCAGGTCGGCCATCAATTGGCAGGTCAATATAGTTTAATTCCCGTTGATTGATCGCAATCCGTAGCTCCGGGGGCTGATCGGATATCAATTGCGCCAATAAGCTGCCGCTATTGATGTATTGTCCAAGATTCGCATTGGTACTGACAATTTTTCCATCAAATGGTGCTTTAATCTTTGTTTTCTGCAGATTTTCATTAGCACGACGGAGACTAGCCTGGGCGGATTTAACTTTTGCCTGTGCGGCCTTTAATTGGGGGACCCGTTTTACTCTGTCATTAGGCTCACCGGAACGTCCCGATATTTTCCAGGCCCGTAACGCCTGCTCAACCTGGGCGTTTTCCTCCTCTAAGGCTTGCAATGCTTCAGTGAGAGCCGCTTGCTGTATAGCGACCTCATTGCGATATTCACTATCATCCAGCTGGATTAAAAAGTCTCCTGATTTAAAAGATGCTCCCGTGGTAAAACTGTCGCTGACCCAAACGATCTGACCATTGGCCTGGCTCACTAACTGGCTCATTAAGCTGGCCTGGACCTGCCCCGTACGGCGTACTTTAATTTGATAATTTTCGACTTGTAACGACAGGGTGTTCACTGTCATGGTCGCTTGGGGCTTTTTATGCTGCCTGTTCACTTCCGGGGGATTATTTGTGACCGCCCATGCCAGTGCAATCAAAGCCGCTAAGACAACAACGGGTAATATCTTTTTTAACATAGGTCTTCCATTTTTAATCGACAGACGGTATTTGAGCTGTGGCAGCGGTAGGCCAAATAAACATACTTTAAGCTTTCATTTATATTGGCTTACCTGGGTACACCACCTGGAGCATAATGGCAAAGGGGTTAGCGGCTCACTACTATAATGCCTGGTTTGAGCGAATAGTCTGTGTGGGTAACCCCCCCACCAAACTATTTAAAATAACTCTGTTCTGCAGTTGCTGATGCCTCGAAAATAAGATATTGGCTTCATGATCCAACATCTCTTTCTGACTATTCAGGAGTTGCTGAAGACTAATCTGTCCCACTGTGTACTGTCTCAGTACTTTTTGGGTATTTTCTCTCAGCTCAGACAGTTTCTGCAGCCCTGTTTCAATTTGTCTGGTCATAGCTGTTTCATCACCTAGCAACGTGTTGATTTTATTAACTGTATCAGACAATTTACTTTGATATTTTCTTTCCTGCTCGGAAATAAGGTACTTCTTATTGACCTCATTACTCAGTAAAGCAGAAGCTGGCATTATTGAGGTCGATAATGCGTTATCAAGTGTGTCAATCGTCTTATCGGCAGGAGGCTCGCCAAGAGAGAAAACCTGAACAGGAAAATATTCTTTATTAACGATTGCACGTTCAGGATAATGCTGCAGCAACGTTAGCCAGTGGTCCTGTAACTGCGGTTGCTGAGCCAGTAACAATGAAGAAAAAGAGTGTAATTCATTAAGTGCAGGCAGCATTGGCATTGCCAATTGTTTTTGATCGAGCGTTACACCGGTCAACGACTGCAATAGCACAACCTGCTCAGTAATCAACTGCTGCAGAAACTGCATATGCCCCTGCCCTTCTGATAAAGCTTCCTGTCTTTGCGCCAGATTAAGAGAACTATACTGTTCGGAACTGATGCCCTGCTCTACAACCCGTAACGCATTCTTTAGGGTATCAATTCTTTGTTGTACCAGCTCTGATTGCTTGCGCAAATAATTCAGCTTATACCAGGCTGTCGCGACAGTTTTTGTCAGATGTAGCGCCTGTTGAGAAAAAGCGTTTTTTCCCTGGCAAAGGCCAGGCTAAGAGCTTGTGTTTCGTCACTTAATGCTTGCCAGCGCTGAAGTTCAAGTTTAGCCGTTTGAGATAGTTCTTCTGGAGATGCCAGGGATCGTGCTGTATTGGGGTTTTGATTGAGTCCCAGTGACAGGGAAGGGTACATTTTAACGCGAGCGGCTCTGGCCTGATCTTCCAAACTCTTTACCCGGGCCGCTTGTGCCAGCAAAGAAGCATTGTGCTCCAGAGCTTTTTCTACTAACTCGACCAGTGCCGGATCATTAAACATGAAAATCCAGCGGGTCTGTTCCGTAGTAAATAAGGGATGATCAATATCTTGCGCGGGTTGATTCCCCGCTACGGTTTGATAAACGGCAGCTTGTTGATCAGATAAAGCCTTCGTCCGAACAGGCGATTTTTCCTGAACTGTATCAGCGGCAACCTCTGAGTGCTGATTGCTCCTGACACTGCTATCATCAGAATCATTTTCGCCTCTGTGATATAACGAACACCCCACCAACCCCAGACCTAAAAGGCCAGCAACCAGCATTCTGATTTTTGCAGTTAAATCACTCAATCCCGACTCCGGAATATCTTTTTAGAATAATCATAGTCGCTATCATAAAGTACTCTTAAAAGGGCAGATAGCAGATTTACAGTTTTTTTACAGGTTTGAAATCATTAGCAAAATAACTCATTTTCTGTGACTCCACCATTATAGTGAAATGCAGTGAAAAAGATGTTTTTACCATTAGAGAGTACGCATAAATAGACTTTAGGGATGAGAAAAAGTGCAGAAATTTATAACTTTTTTGGCGCATTAAGAAATTCAGTTTAACTGATTCAGTGAACTCAACCAGAACCACACAGGTTGAGCCACTTCCACACCTGTTGATGGTATCAGTCTCTTGGCAACACCTGGCTATTTACAGTGACCTCCATCATCTTATGAAAAGCCTCAATCGCAGTAACCTGCATCATAACATTGGCTTGTAACCGGATGGCCGCAGCATTGTAGGATGTATAAATTGCACTAATAGCAGTCGATGCCAAAGCAGTGCTGATTGCCAGTGCAGATGTTTCGCTCAAAATTTTACCTTGATGGTGCTGGATATCTGAGTCTGCCACTGGGCGGCCCTGCCCCCAGGCTTGATTTACGCTGTTCATACGAATCCCTCTTATTGATTAAGAGGAAGCTTAAGTCTTCAATATTGAATATTTATTGCAATGCGGAAAAACAAGAAGCAAGCAAACACTTCACACGTCAAAAAGTATGACTATCAATAACCTGGGCTATCTGGCTGGAAAGCTTTAGAAAAAGGCGGCTTCTACAGTGAAGGCCGCCCTCTCCCGATTATCTTGGCTACCAAGCCCAGTTAACCCGGATAACTGCAAGGCACACCTACATAAATATTTCTACCCTAATATCTATCCTATCCGGCCAGTGCCCGGATAGGATAAGGGTAAATATCAAAATATATTTGTGCTTGTGCTTGTGTCAGTGCCTAGTGTTAAAGCCGTGTTCATAATTGCTCGGGAGCAAATGCTCTTATCTTACACTCGCTCTCACTTACTCTTCTGGCATTTTCAACGGCTCAGGAGAAGTAATCACACCGTTATTATCAGCATAAACATATTGGCCCTGACGGAAAGTCACCCCACCGAAGGTCACATCGATACCCACTTCGCCGATACCTTTTTTCAAACTCTTCATGGGATGAGAGCCCAGAGCCTGAACACCCAGTTCCAGTTCAGCCAAAACATCCACATCACGCACACAACCGTACATGATAATACCGGCCCAACCATTTTTTACCGCTTTTTCGGCGAGCATATCGCCCAGCATTGCGCAACGGAAAGACCCACCGGCATCGACCACCATCACCTTGCCATTACCGGGCTCATCTACCAGCTCTTTTACTTTAGAGTTATCTTCAAAGCATTTAACGGTTACGATCTCTCCGCCAAAAGAATCCACACCACCGTAGTTAGAAAACATAGGCTCTACCGCCTGAACCAGCTCCGGGTACGCATCACACAGATCAGGTGTTACTAATTTCATTTTTTGACTCCATTTTTGTCTTCTGCGGCAGTCTGTGCCGGACTTTCACAGAATTATAACTATCAGTAATCTAAGGACTATTACAATAAACTTGCGCCAATACCCGATTACCGCGTGCTCATGCATTGTCACATAGCTTATCATTTGGGTCACTGCTTCTAAGGTAAAAGCCAGCACCAATGGATGAGCGGAAATCACCCGGTAGTTTTCAAGATAGTTGTCCAATAAAAAGCTCAACTCTATGATGAAAAAGCAGTTTTCAGGCCCAAAGTGTTTCATCTATCGACACTTAACCAAGAAAAATTATTGGTTTTGTCACTCAACACTACTATCATCAGCGCCAAAATAGACCACATTTAATGCGATCCAAATGCAACAGAATCTAGAATTACTGAAACAGCTAAAAAAAGAGCTGCACGAATCTGCCCCTAAGATTGAGGGTTCTATCAAGGCTACTGAAAAGAGCTTTGGCTTTCTGGAAACGGACAAAGGAAAATCACACTTTGTTCCGCCTCCACAGATGAAAAAAGTACTGCACGGTGATCGTGTAGTTGCCACCCTGAACAAAGATGGTGACAAGGAGTTTGTCGAACTGGATTCACTGGTAGAAACCAATCTGGATCGCTTTATCGCCCGTGTTACGTTCTTTAAAGATAAACTGCAGGTACAACCGGATCTGCCTCAGATCAAACGTTCCTTACCTGCTGCCACAGCAGCTGACGTTAGCAAAGCTGATCTGAAAGAGGGCGATTGGGTCGTTGCAGAGCTGAAACAGCACGGCTTAAAGGATGGCCGCTTTAAAACAGAGGTTATCCGTAAGATATGTACTGCAGACTCTCCTGACCAATCCTGGTTAGTTTCTCTTGCCCGACATAATCTGCCTGAAAGTGCCCCTATCATTGAACAGGAAAGCTTTGAGCAACTGCCTGATTCTCAGCCCCGCCAGGATCTGACTGATCTGCCTCTATTCACTATCGACAGTGCCACCACCAAAGATATGGACGATGCTCTTTATGCAGAAAAGCATAAAGATGGCGGCTGGATGCTGACTGTAGCCATTGCAGATCCCACCGCCTATATCGCGGAAGACAGTGAAGTAGATAACATCGCTAAATCCAGGGGTTACACCACTTATCTGCCTGGCCGTAATATCCCTATGCTGCCGCGTGTACTCAGTGATGAGCTGTGCTCGCTCCAGTCTGGTGTGAAACGTGCAGCTCTGTGCTGTAAGGTGCATATCGGTTCTGACGGTCATCTGGCCGGTGAGCCTGTGTTTTTCACTGCCTGGATCGAGTCAAAAGCCAAGTTGACCTACGAAGAGATCTCGAACTGGTTCGAACAGGAAGAAGAGATCGGCCACGATCAGCAGCTACTGGCTCCACTACAAGCGCTGAAAGAATTGGCTGAAGCCAGCATGAACTGGCGTCGAAACAATGCAGTGATCTTCCCTGATCGCCCTGATTATCGCTTTAAGCTGGACGAAACGGGTAAAGTAGTCGCGATTTTTGCTGATCAGCGCCGTATCGCCCATAAGATGGTTGAAGAAGCGATGGTACTGGCGAATATTTGTGCTGCACGTTTCCTTGCTCCTTTTGGGGTTGGCCTGTACAACACCCATATCGGTTATGAAGTTGAAAAACGTGAAGAAGCGGCACAGGTAGCTACTGATCAGGGTTATGAAGTAACGGCTGAACAGTTAGGTGAACTGAGCGGCTTTTCAGCTTTCCGTCGTCAGCTGATTGCAGAAGAGAACACCTGGCTGGATTCCCGTTTGCGCCGCTATCAGGCCTATGTAGAAACCAGCACCAAACCGGCACCTCATTACGGAATGGGCCTGGAAGGTTACGCGACCTGGACCTCCCCTATCCGAAAATACAGCGATATGGTTAATCATCGCCTGATCAAGCAAGCCCTGACGGATGCATCCGCACTGAATACCGAGAGTCTGAGCGATGCTCTGCTGGAACAGATGGATCAGCAACGCATGTTCAGCCGCCTGGCAGAACGAGACACTAACAACTGGCTGTACTGTCAGTTCCTGAAACCGGCGGTGGAGGAAGAGACTCTGTTTGAAGCTGAAATCTTTGATATCAGCCGTGGCGGTATGCGCGTACGCCTGCTGGAAAATGGTGCATCACCCTTTATCCCTGGCAGTATGATCCACAAAGAGCGTAAAGAGATGACACTGGATAACAACTCCGGTCAGGTGTTTGTTCAGGGTGAAGTGCGCTATCGTCTGGGTGATAAGATCCAGGTTCAGTTGATAAAGGTTGATGAAGAAAGAAGAAGTCTACTGGCAAAACCAGCGCAACCATTAAACGCTGAAGCGGCGAATGCAGAAGCAGAAAAAGCACCGGCTGCGGAATAAACAGAGAGGGAAAATAGCGGCATACGCCTACATACGCCAATTTGGATAAGAGTTTGCTGTTTTAGGCACCTGCATTAACCATTTTCCCATGAGAAAAACTGGCCACTGTAATCCTGATCAAGATTACAGTGGCTTTTTAGTTTTAAACCTTAGCTATAAAACCTTAGTTACAAAACCTGGCTCGCTTTTCCTCAATAGACTTGCAAACGATCAAGCTGTAATGTTTTGCCCATCTCAGACTTTTCCTGCT
Organism: Oceanospirillum beijerinckii DSM 7166; assembly: GCF_000422425.1. Classification (GTDB taxonomy): domain Bacteria; phylum Pseudomonadota; class Gammaproteobacteria; order Pseudomonadales; family Halomonadaceae; genus Oceanospirillum; species Oceanospirillum beijerinckii. The sequence continues at coordinate 20,890 of NZ_KE383828.1, read as the reverse complement.
CCGGTAAAATATCAAGGCTTGGCCATAACCCAGTTCCCAGTGCCTGACGATAATCTGGTGGTAAACCCGCTTTATCCATTGCAGACTGTGCTGCCAGATAATCATAATTTAACGGATACCAATTTACGTCAAATTTAATATCAGCCTTATGAGAAGGTTTTGTGTCAGCGACCACATCTTTTGTATTCGAATCCGGCTGTGTATCAGGCGTAAGCACCATATACCAAGTGTTAACCGTGCCATCATTAGCGGGCATACCAATCACACCGGCGTTTAACCAAAAACCCATCTGAGACTCTGATTGCAGAGGTACAGAGTGCCCAAAAGGTAAACCGCTATGGCCACCAATCAGTACATCGGTACCACTGGCAATAAACTGGCGCGCTTTCTCTTTATCTTCAGTACTGGCAAAGACAAATTGATTAATACTCTCTAATCCGCCATGAATGACACGGCAGCGTTTACCGGCCAACTCAAAACTGATGCTTGTTGGCAGGTCAGCCATCCACTGCTTCTGCTCTTTGCGCATCTGCTGTTGAGCATGGCGATACCAAGTGATAGATAACAGAGAACAAGCTGTGTTGTCATCAAAACCGCACCCACAGTCATCTGCATCAGCAGCAAGAGACTCTTCACAGTTTCCCATAACAACATGGATGCCCCACTCTCGTATCAGATCAACTGTTTTCTCCGCATCCCCACAGTAAGCCACTAAATCTCCCGTGCAGATTACCCGCTCTGGTGGAATAGCCAACCTTTCAGCCTCAAGTCGCATCGCTTGAGTCGCTTGCAGGTTGCTATACGGGCCACCAAAGATCAGCAGCGGTTTGTCCTGTTTACCTAAATCCATCATTTGTCCTTAATCGGTAACCATATCAGCGCTCACTTTCTGGTTTTGCTTGTCACCCAGCCAGAACAGGGCGCAACCAACGACCATAACCGTGGCTGAGATCCATAACAGTTTGGTGTATTTATGAGCATCGCCCAATAATGCGCTGTAACCCGAGGATTCCGTAAAATAGAGCGCCGCACCGGTCAGCGCCAGAATAAAACTGGCCGTATAGCTCCACACCGGAATCTCTTTTTTATTTTGCCATAGTGAGAAGAAAATCACCGGGGCCAGGTACATAGATGCAGTGCCACTTACCGCCACAGCGCTGAACAGATCCTTGTTACCCCAGAATACGCAGAGCACACCGGACAACATGAACAGAGCCATCACCATGCGGCCATTAGCTAAATTTGGCTGCATGATCTTCATGTCTACAACCATAAGTTTAGCTGAACTGGATAAAGTACTGTCCAAAGTAGACATGGCAGAAATGACGAGAGAAGCACTAAACAGTAGCATTGGCAGTTCACCCAGAATACGAGTCAGAGCCTGATTCATATTCTCGCCTTCCAAGGCGCCAGCCCCAGCCATCACACCCAGTAAACCAAAAACGGTGATACAGATAATACTGATCCAGCCTGCATACAGAAAACTTTTACGGGTTGTCTCCCGGTCGGCCAGAAAACCACGATCCATCATGACCGGATCGTGCATCGGATAACTCCAAACCTGTAACAGTGCAACCAGCAATAAAACCGGCCCTGGCTCTGTAATATCAAATGGCTTAAAAGCAAAAATCTCTGTGGTCATACCACCGGAAGACAGGGCCATAACCAATAGCAGCCCCAGAACAGCCAGGAAAATAATCATCTGGAACAGATCTGTACGCAGAGATGCGTGTAGTCCCCCGAGCATAGAATAGGCCAGGGTAATCAATGCCAGCCCTACCACAGCCAACGTGTAAGAACCTGTTCCTGCTGCGCCAAACAGAATGCCAATAACCAACAGGTTGGCAAAAACCTCACTCACCAGCCGCACACCGATTATCAGGTTATAGCAGCGCGTGCCCCAGCAGCCAAAACGATCAGACAAAAACGCCTGCACACTACCGTAGCCCAGCTCAAAGCGGAGACGATCAATAATTTTGGCACCGGTAAAAAAGGATAAATAGTAAGCCGCGTAAGCGAGAGTTCCCCAAATACCGTAATAGAATCCCAGAATAGCAGCATTCATTAGTGAACGGGCAAAGATCCAAGTGGTGACCTGAGAAAAAGTTAGCGTCAACAGACTCGGTTGCTCGCCTTTGTTTGATTCACCACGAAAAAACTCGTTAACCCCTCTTGCTCTGGGAGATAAAAGTACAGAAAGTAAAGCAACAAAGGCTACAAGAATGGACAGCTGATAATCCATAGAGTCACTCCAGACGTAACAGATTGATATTTTTGGGCATTCTGGTGTGCCCTCTAACCTCTAGTACGCAAAGAGTATTGGGTTGGATGCAAAATAAATCACATTCGAAACAGGTATTTTTGATGTATTATATAGCATGGTAAATTTAGCGTGATTACATGATTCCAGCTGATTGAACCCTATTATCACTGTGCACGTATCGAAACGTGATTTGGATTTGACGAACTCTTTCAGGACGAGCTTAATAATTAATGTATTATTAAAGCAATGGCCTTATTGAACTAGAATCAACTGTACTGCTGCTTGAGACCTTTTAGCTCTTATAACTGCACGGAGTGGAACGAATGGATCAGGAAAAACAAGCGACTATTTTAATTGTGGACGACGAGCCTCTTAATCTTAATGTGCTAGTCGGATTACTCAGTAATGATTATAAAACCTTCGTTGCCAAGTCCGGGGCACAAGCACTGGGACGAATAGAGAAAGGTCCTTTACCTGACCTGATTCTGCTTGACGTAATGATGCCTGAAATGAATGGATTGGAAGTCTGTCGACTACTAAAAAGTAACCCTTTGACAAATCCGATACCTGTCATTTTTGTCACCGCCATGGGGGAGGAAGCAGATGAGTCAGAAGGTTTTAAGGTCGGAGCCGTTGACTACATTAACAAGCCTATCTCACCTGCAATTACAAAGGCCCGAATTGCCACTCATCTTAATTTGTCAAAGGCGCGACAAGCGCTGCAGGAACAAAATCTGGCGTTAGAGTATGCTGTACGTCAAAGGACACTGGAAATTCAGCTCACTCAGGATATTACCACTTTAGCGATGGCCTCCCTGGCGGAGACCCGTGATAACGAAACGGGTAATCATATCCGTCGTACTCAAAACTACGTAAAATTGTTGGCAGAAACCCTACGTCATCATGATGATTTTAAAGAAGCCCTCGACAGTGACCGTGTTATTGATCTGCTTTATAAGTCAGCCCCCCTACATGATATTGGCAAGGTAGGTATTGCAGATAATATTCTGCTGAAACCGGGTAAGCTGGATGATGATGAATTCGTGGTTATGAAAACCCATGCCCAACTGGGTGGCTTGGCCATTGAAAAAGCTGAGAGTGAACTGGGTGAAGCCATTCATGACGTTTTAGGTGGTCAATCCTTCCTGCACTTCGCCCGCGAAATTGCCAATTACCATCATGAAAAGTGGGATGGCAGCGGTTATCCAGAAGGCTTAAAAGGTGATGATATCCCACTGTCTGCACGACTAATGGCTGTCGCAGATGTGTATGATGCTTTGATTTCGAAACGGGTCTATAAACCGGCTTTCCCTCATGATAAAGCTGTTTCAATTATTAGGGATGGCAGCGGCAGCCATTTTGATCCCCGTATTGTTGCGGCGTTCCTGGCAGTAGAAGAAGAGGTTAAAGCTATTGCAACCCGCTATAGCGATGAGAACACAGTAGAAGAATAGTCGTTTACAAATCAGAGACAGATGTCCGCAACCAGCTTTCCCGAATAAACCATCACCGCCTTGGGTGGTGTTTATTCGGGCACTCTAACACAGGCTGTGTGGTGGCAGATAGCACCGCCTCCCCGACAACCCCGTAAGACCTATCAAGCGACCAGCGCTTTATTACAGGCTTTTCATAAAAAATTATTGCTGCAGAGAATGTTCAAACGCTTTCATCAACTGACCGGAAATAGCAAATTCACCGGGTCTTAAAGGGAAGTCTTCTAGACGCCCCCAGCGCGCTTCAACAATCTCTTTACCATCAACCCGAATCTCACCACCTGCATAGTCACAAATATAACCCAGCATCAGAGAATGAGGGAAAGGCCAGCTCTGGCTGGAGAAGTAGCGGATATTATCCACCTGAACACCGATCTCCTCCTCCACTTCACGATGCACCGCCTGCTCAGCTGTTTCACCGGGTTCGATAAACCCCGCAATACAACTGAAATAACCTGCTTTGAAGTTACTGTTTCTTGCCAGCAACACCTTATCGCCCTGCGTGATCAGTACAATAACGCAGGGATTAATTCTAGGATATTGGCGATAACCACAAGCATCACAGCACATGGCGTTCTCTTCAGGGTGAATACGTGTTTTACAACCACAGCGACAGCAGAAGTTGTGTTCCTGCTCCCAGGTCAACAACTGGCTGGCACTGGCTATTAACTCAAACATCACCCGCCCCAGATCCATCAGTAAAGCGCGGAAATTAATCAGACCGAACTCATTATGTTCGCTCAGCCAGTGCACCCACTGCCCGCCCCGGCTGGCATAAACAGGGATACCCTCAAGAGTTGACACATAGCGCCACTGTTCATCGGGTAACGTAGCGGCCATCTCAGCGGCTGATAACAAGGGGGCTTTAGCTTCATTGATAACAAGATCATGACCGACAAAAATCAATAACTGACAATTGGCCGGTAGTTGATCAGTGCTGCAGTGGCGATTCCAAACCATTTTGCTCTCCTAAATCATAAAATCTGGCCTGATCAACATAGATAAAGCCTCATCTCGCAGGATGGGAGCTTGGTCCTTGATTCAGATACCGATGCTTGTGTCTAGAGCCCAGTGGCTAAGTCAAAATGCCGAAAAACTGCGGCACTAATGATCCGCCCATGTAACCCGCCCATGTAACCCGCTAAGGAGGATGATCATTTTACTCCACTGCTGACACTGACACATTAAAGCCATTATAACCGTCTAAACCAAAACCGTCCCACAATACCTTTTCAATCCTCCCGCAACAGCCTTCCCAGTGACTCGCCACCCAATCACAAAGATCCGAAAATCTTGGATAGAAATGGCTCCCGTAAAAACATTGATACGCAAAGCGAATAATATGGTGGCTATAATGATGTGGCATGATTTAAACCCTGCGAGACAGTGGATTTCTGTTTATAATACGCGCTCATTTAGTGTGAAGGTGAGTTATGAGAGTTTGTGGTGTAGAACTAAAAGGCAGTGAAGCTTTAATCAGTTTATTAGCCAAGTCAGGCGAGCTGTTTGACATTCCTGATTGCCGCCAGGTCCGCTTTACTATTAAGGACAGTGACGACCAGCATCAGATGCGCTATTTTCAGCAAGCCTTTGCCAAACTGATGCAAGACTATAAAGTTGATCATGTGGTCATTCGTCAACGCCCACATAAAGGCAAGTTTGCCGGTGGTGCCGTAGGCTTTAAGATGGAAGGTGCTCTTCTGGCTTTGACTGATGTGGATGTGACGATCCTGACGCCTAGTGCCATCAAGGAGCAGTTGAAGAAAACGCCGCTGCCAATTGATTTTCGTGAAACGGGCCTGAAACAGTTCCAGGAGCCAGCATTTACCACGGCTTTTGCTTTTTTAAGCCAGCCTGAAAAAGCAAAGGGCAGTAGGCCTGAGGAAAACCCTTGGGGTAGCAAAGATTAACAACGCCTAACAATGCGTACAGGGCCAGTCGGAATTCTGATTGGCCCCTTTTGTTATGACAGCTGATCAACGCGTCTTTATATCAATATCTGTCACGATATCCTGTAGCGGGATCTGTAAAAACGGTCTTAATAAAAGGTAATTAAACCCTGGTGCCATCAAACAAACCCTGGCATCATCAAAAACAGCCAGGGCTTAACGATGTCGTATGATACTGCAGGGCTGGCGTATTACTTCTCGGCCGCAACTACAGTCATTTCAACCAACAGCTCAGGGCGAGCCATGCGAGCTTCAACACAGGCACGGGCTGGAGCAAAACCTTCCGGTACCCAGGCATCCCATACTTCGTTCATTGCAGCAAAATCTTTCATATCGCGCACATAAACAGTCACAGACAAAATATGCTCTTTGTCAGAACCCGCCTGTTCAAGCAGTTTTTCAACCTTTTCCAGGGTTGTGCGTGTCTGTTCAGCAATATCTGCACTTGCATCAGCAGCAACTTGGCCACACAGGTAAATCGTACCATTGTGTTTTACGATGCGGCTCATACGCTGACCTACTTCAATACGCTCAATAGTCATATCTAACTCCGAAAAGATGAAAAACCATATTTTAGCAAGACCAGAACAAACTCTATTCTGAATTAAGAGTAAAAATCAGGCTATGATATTGAATTTAAAGAAAATAAAGGTTTATTCATCTGACCAAAGGCAAAAAGTAAATTGTAAAACACTGCTTAGCTATTAAGCAGCGCTTTCATTTCAGCCACCTGCTCACGGGCATTTTCCAGAATAGAAATAGTCGCATCCGGGTCCATCTGCCCTGAACAGAGCTTGCGGTAGGAAGGTAATTGGTCAAATGTAGGTAAACTACTGCAGTGCACACCACTCTTATGCATAGTCAAACTGTAAAGACGAGCAACAATCAACACATCGGTTAAGGTAGGTTTACTTTCATAGGGCTCAAAGAACCAGGTATCACTGTGTTGAACTGCCGTAACCAAAGCTTTCGGCAAGTTCCACTTATGCAAAATAATAGCCCCTACCCGACTACTCGCATCGGCCAGTATCTCATCCAGAATTTCAGGTTCACGTTCAAGATAAGGGTGCTCCGCGGCAAAATTCAATAACGGCAGTTCACCAATATTGTGCAATAAGCCTGCTAACATCGCTTCTTCAGGCACCAGGCGATCACATTGTTTTGCCAGAACGTAGCATAACGCGCCTAACTGAATACTATTCTTCCAACTCTTTAATTGACGTTTTTTAATCCAGTTAGGCAACTGGCTATCAGTAGCATCTTTTACTGTAAACGCCGTAATTAAATGGCGGGTAGTTGTTAACCCCAACCGTGTGATGGCATCACTGAGCTGGGTAATCTCAATTAAACCACGGTAGAAAGGACTGTTTGCCATACGCAGCAAACGGGCAGTGATATTAGCATCAGAGGCGATCAGCTGGGACAGCTTGTTAGCCCCCAACTTATCATCACTCATCAGATGACTGATTTTTTTGACCAGTTCCGGCAAGCTGGGTAAGGTAACCCTGTTTTTGGCCAGTGATTGATAGAAGTCATGCACAATCTCGTGGCTGTCGCTGCCTGCCTGGATCGTAAGGTAATGCTCAGATGACTTATCATCACGCCCATGCAACAGCTCCAGCAACTCGTTATGTACCGAAAAGTATTCTGTATCTTCGATGGCAACTATTTCAAAACCACTATCAAACTGCTCAAATTGAATAGAGCTAAGCTCACTGTCTGCGGCAACCCTTCTCTGCTCCCCTGCGTTTAGTTCAATAGCCAATGAACCCGATACAACAAAGAACTCAAGATGGTCATGAACTGGACTACTGATAATACGCTGTCCGGCGTTTATTCTTAGCAACTGTAAATTATAGCTAAGGAAAATACGCTGTTCCTCAGGCAGTTCTGCAAAAACAGGGAACTTGGCTAATACTTCAGGAGCCAGTGTATTTGGTTCTATGGCCATTATATCAATCCGCTTGATGCCAAAACTCAATCACAACAGTAGTTCTGAAGGGACAGCATAGCATTGGCCGGTCAATTGCGTGAGAAACAAAATTAAACATTGTGCTAAAACGTCCTAATTCAATATGCCACGTTTTGACTTATCCCTTCAGGTCGAAACAAGCTTGCCATCGTCCCTGACAGGAGTGAAGCCTGCTGACATTACGAAGCTTATTGTCGGCTTTATTATAGCGTTCCCCCCCTATAGCGAGCAAAGCAAAAACGACAGAAACGCCTTTGATATTAGTGATTTGCAGCATATTTATCAGAATATTCTTACTGTCACTCCAATAAATTAACAAAATCAGGCTAATTTATATAAATTTAAGACAACTCAATATTCCTCTTAATGATCCTACCCGAGGCCAGGTTTTGACTACACTAAATCAAAACCGCCACAACGGATTACTGTTATGAAAAAGCTCCCCCTTGCCATTGAAACCTTTGCAGAAATTCGTGAGAACAATTACCTCTACATCGATAAAACCGAGCATATTTTACGCATGGTGCAATCTGCCAAGGCCAACTTCCTGTCTCGCCCCGGACGTTTTGGCAAAAGCTTATTACTGGATACCATGCAACAACTATTTGAGGGTAACCAAGCTCTGTTTGAGGGGCTTTATATCGCGAACAAATGGGACTGGCTGACTAAGTACCCGGTTATCAAACTCGACTTTTCTTCAGGCAGTGTCTCCAACCGTGAAGAACTGGATCGCCGTATGCACCAGTTGCTGGCCAATAACCAACAGCGTCTGGGACTTGAGTTCGCCCCCTGTGAGGACAGCATCAACTATTTCGAGCAACTCATCAGGGAAACGCACCATCATTACCAGCAGAAAGTGGTTGTTCTGCTGGATGAATACGACAGGAATATTCTGGATAACTTAAACACCCCCAAGTCAGCCAATGGAATCTTATCTGGCCTTAAAGGCCTCTATTCCGTCCTGAAAGCTCAGGATGCTCATATCCACTTTATCTTTATGACGGGTATCACCAAGTCAACCAAGGTGAAGCTCTTTAGTGGGATTAACCAACTGGTGGATATATCACTGGACCAACGTTTTTCCGATATTTGTGGTTTTACTCAGGTAGAACTTGAAACCCAGATGGCAGAACACCTCTCTGGCGTTGACTGGCAGCAACTCAGAGATTGGTACGGCGGCTACCAGTTCCTTGGTACAGAGATCTTCAACCCTTACGCTGTGATGTTATTTGCAGCGAAAGACAAACAATACCGCAGTTACTGGTTTGAAACCGGAAGACCCTCCTTTTTACTGCGCTTGCTGCAACGACATCGCTATTTCCTGCCTGATTTTGAACAGCTGGAGGTCAGTGACGATATCTTAGACTCATTTGACGTTGAGCATATCAACCCCGTCACCCTGATGTTCCAAAAAGGTTATTTGGCTCTTGATAAGGTTTACACCGATGAACTGGGCGAACAAAGCTACAAGCTTAAAATCCCTAACCGTGATGTGCGCAGTGCATTGGGCAATCAACTGATTGCCGGTTATGCCAGTATCGAAGAGGAAAGCAAAACACTGCGTCAAAACCTCTATCGGGCATTAAGCGATGGTGACCTTCCCGCCTTAAAACATGAGCTGATCTATATTTTTGACCTGATCCCCTGGCGCAGTTATAAGCTTCAGATCATTGAAGAGTTTAAAGGCTTTTACACCTCGGTTGCCTATGCTTTTTTCTCCAATATCAACGCAACAGTTATTCCTGAATCAACCAGAAACAGAGTACAGATCGATATGACGGTAATGCTGGGGGATTATATTTACGTGATGGAATTCAAGCGGGATGAAAGAAAAGAGTTTACGCCTTTTGAACCCAATCCGGCTTTGGTGCAACTTAAGGAAAAAGCTTATGGGGAAAAATACCGCCATTCCGGTAAAACGGTATTTTATGTGGGGCTGATCTTTAACAGCCATGAACGCAGACTGGTTCAGATGGATTGGGAGCCACTTGAGCCGTCCCCTTCTCTTTCCTGATCAGCCGGGCTTTTTTGTTCAGTGAGTAAAACCTGGCTTTAAACGCCCTTAGCCAGCCCGCTTACAGGTGCCCTGTTTTACGCCAAAACAGGGTATCTTGCTCAACTTTACGGGCTCCACACTGAAAACCTATAGGGTTTCTCACCCAATGGCCTTCGGTATAACGCCCCGCATCATCAATCAACTCCCCTTTTATGATGTAGAGCTCTTCACCACCAGATAACTCTGCCGCATCCTGTTCGGTACCTGCTGGCCAGAACTCCAGGGCAACACGCTCTTGATTATGACGATGCAAAGGTATTCGCTGGCGCTCAGCTGAGTCAGATCCCCCAAAATCACAGGAACCAAGCCCATTAATCTGCGTATCAATACAGACATGTTCGCTATCATCCGGCTGAAACTGGTGGAGTTTGACCAGAATAATGCAGCCCTCTTCACTGAAAGGGCCATGACGAAACCCTTCTGGATTGCGAAAATAAGAACCCGCAGGATAATCGCCACTTTCGTCAGAAAAAGTGCCCTCTAATACCAGAATCTCTTCACCCTTAGGATGATCATGGGGTGAAAAACGGGCTCCGGGCTCATAACGAACAATGCTGGTAGCATGACCCCGCTCGGCCTCTTCCCGCGCCAGAGGTTTTCGCCAGACTCCAGCCATCGGACTGGCGACCCAATTCTGATCTCGGGTATCAAGCACCACTCTTTTACTGAAATCCATATTAAGCATCAAACAACCTCTGACATAGGCATTATCTCAATATCCAGGTTACGGATTGAACCCGGATATCTATCAATCACAAAATCAAGCGCGTAATCAAGCCAGCTTATGCCGCTTGGAACTTGTCAGCATAGTCACGCACAAAGTGCATAATATCCGTTGACTCATACAACCAGCCACTACGGCCATCTTTCATATCGATGCGCAGGCAAGGCACCTGAGACTTACCGCCATTTTTCATCAGCTCAGCGCGATGCTCCGGATTCAGTTGAATATTTCTCAGCTCAATATCCAATGCTGTCTGATCAATCACCCGGCGCGTCATCACGCAGAATGGGCAAGAGTCATAGTGATATAAAGAAAAACCGGCAACTGTTTCAGGGGTAAGTTGGTCTAATGTACTCATAAATCTACTTCCTTTAACGAATGCTGATATTATGCCGGGGTTTTAGCGAACAAAATATGATTTTTTGTTGACCATAATTGTCATTTTGTTCAAAACATCAGGTTAAACTACTCTGTACAACCCATATACAAAGGAGACAGCGATGGAGCAGAGTGATGCACTTGCGGATGTATTAAAAACCATACGTCTTAAAGGAGATAGCTATTTCTGTTCCGATTTTGCTTCTCCCTGGGGCATGGAGATCGACTATAACCAAAACGGTTTATTCCATGTGGTTGTTCGGGGACGCTGCTGGTTGCAGCAGCACCATGAAAGCCAACCCTTGCATCTGGATCAGGGCGATATCGTCGCCTTCCCTACCGGCTGCGCCCACTGGATCGGCTCTCACTCCAGAAGTCATCGCCTGCCTGCTCAGCAAGTGGTGGAACAGATACAATCCGGTAGCAACCCTTTCTCTCCTCATGATCTGCATCCTGTGACTCACACCTTGTTGTGCGGTTCTTTTAACTACGATTTTTCCCTTGACCATCCATTCCTAAAAGACCTGCCCTGCTTTATTCATATTAAAGCATCTGAAACACCCGATCTGGACTGGTTAAGAACCATCGCTATGGTATTGGCCAATGAATCTCATACTGCATCACCGGGTTCATCTGTCATGGTCGATAGACTGACCGAAGTCCTCTTTATTCAGCTGATCCGCTTTTATATGAATCAGCACAAGGGCAATCTGGGCTATATCTCCGCCCTGGCTGATCCCCAAATCGGCCTGGCACTGAACCTGATCCATGGGGATGAAGAGGCTTACTGGAATGTAGAACGCCTGGCCAGTGAACTGGCACTATCACGCACCGCCTTTACCGAAAAATTCTCCGCAATGGTAGGCATGCCACCTAAAAGCTACTTAGTTGATTGGCGCATGCAAAAGGCCAAGCAACGTTTGCAGCAGGGTGACGACAGTATGTTTACCATCGCAGAATCATCCGGTTACTCCTCCGAATCCGCTTTTAGTAAAGCTTTTAAACAGCATTTTGAACAAACGCCGGGATTTATTCGCCGTCAGGGCAAGTAGATATTACTGAATGTCGTCATATTTTAGTCATAAGCTCTTTTTATAAGCCATTAAAGGGAGTTTGCTCTGACACTTGCTTATTTACGACATGTTTACCTGGGACTTTCAGTTCTACCCACTGAGGGATACCTCCTGAGGGATATACCCAACTCTCGCGCTGCAACAGAGAATAAGGTCCTCGGTTGAATAATAACAATGAGGAATAAGCATGAATATGAAGCAAACCCTTTCCGGTCTGGCCCTGGCTTTTGCAGTAACAGGAGCACAAGCTGCTGAGATGTCTGGTACCGTAGGGTTCACCACAGACTATCGTTCCCGTGGTATCTCTCAAACCTCCGGTGATGCAGCGATCCAAGGCAGCCTTGATGCGGCTTTTGATAACGGTGTTTATATCGGTGCCTGGGGCAGTAACGTTGATTGGGGTGACGATGCTAACCTGGAAATCGATTACTACATCGGTTACGGCGCAGATATCAACGACGATCTGAGCTACGACGTCTCTTTCAACTACTACACCTATCCAGGGTATGACGCTGCCGATGCAGACTACGCAGAGATTATCGCAGGGCTTTACTACGGCGATCTGTCGGCCACTTTTGCCTACTCAAACGACTACGCCAATCTGGATGAGTCCGCCCAATACATCGCATTAGACTACAGCCTTGCCGTCAACGACGATATCTCTGTTGATCTGCACGTAGGCCACTCTTTTGGTGATTACTGGGGTAAAGCCGATATCGACGACTATCAGGACGCATCCATCTCCGTCTCCGGTTCAGTGGCCGGTATGGATCTTACCGCTTCATACCTGATCAACAATATCGATGACGCAGATGAGACAGACAAAGGCGCATTCCGTAATGATGACACCCTGATCCTATCCGTTTCCCGATCTCTATAATCCTTTCAGCGCTATCTCAGCCCTGTCCACTCTACTCTTCAGCATGACAGGGCTGATGTTTCAATCGTGACTCACTTATGTTTCGCATTGCCGCCTGTAGATTCAGGCGGCTTTTTTATCTCAAGTGATCACAACACCACACTTCAGATAAACATCGCAAGTCAAAGCGCCACCTACCAATCAGTGATGATGGCCACCAATACCGTGAGCATGACCATGGGCCTTCTCTTCCGCCGTCGCATCACGCACATCACCCACCTGCAACTCAAACGTCAGCGTTTTACCCGCCATAGGGTGATTGGTATCAATCGTCGCCATAAACTTACCCACCTTCAAAATAGTCACCTGACGCTGGCCCTGCTCCGTTTGAATAACCGCCATCATACCCGGCTTCCACTTCTTAGCCCCCATCAGATGTTTTACAGGTACACGCTGCTCGCTGCCTTCCACACGCTTACCGTAGGTCTCTTCAGGTGGCAAAGTCACAGAAAAGCTTTCACCCGTTTCACGACCAGCCAGCGCCTTTTCAACACCCGGCATCATATTCTTATGACCATGCAGATAGGCCACAGGCTCATCACCGACATTAGACTCTAAAGCCTGACCATTCTCATCTTTTACCGTGTAGAAAAACTGTACAACCATATCATCGGAGATTGGCATAACTACTCCACAATTCAAGGGGTTATCTTCTATTTTTCCAGAAGATTATCCCACAATGGCCCGTTTGTCCCACACTTTTACATTTTGACGACAATCCTGCGTTAAGGGTTTCCGCACTAACCCAACGCATATTAAAACGGCCACGTGAGCCAACTCCTCTAGCCGTTCGTTAGTTGCCCTTATACATACCCAGTGCTAACATTTGTACACACAGTATTAGGAGCTGACTATGGATACCAGAATCCAGTTTCGCATTGACGAAGAGACTAAGCGTTTAGCCCAAATTATGGCTGAAAGCCAAGGCCGCACAATAAGCGACGCATGCCGTGAACTGACTGAGCAGCTTGCCGAGCAACAGCGCAAAGTATTGTCTCATGACTCTTGGCTTACAGAGCAAGTTAACCTTGCCTTTGAGAAGCTTGACTCAGGAGCATCGGTATTTGTAGAACATGATAAAGCCAAAAATAGAATGGCAGAGCGTAAAGCAAAAATTCGAAGACAAGGACAAATATGATTCTATGGGAAGAAGAATCACTAAATGATCGGGAGAAAATTTTTGAGTTTCTCTATGACTTCAATCCCGCGGCTGCTGAAAAAACAGACGACCTTATTGAGCAGAAAGTTGAGCATTTATTAGAGCAACCGTTAATGGGTGTTCAACGTGATGGTATTCGCGGCAGGCTGTTAATTATCCCTGAAATATCCATGATCGTATCTTATTCGGTTGAAGGTTCAGTTATTCGAATAATGCGAGTTCTTCATCAAAAACAAAAATTTCCGGCTGAATAGTTGGGTTTTATGGGTAAAGTCCTTGCTCAGACGCCTCTGGAGTGGAGCTGTTTTGTGCTAGCGTAGAGTACAGCACAAAGCGAGCTGAGTGTATGCGGTCAGGTACGAGACTGTAGATAAAACTGTGTAGCTGCCTATCATTTGAACCAGTAATGGCTAAGGATAGGCAGATATGAATAGGCAACAGATTGAAGCATTCGCTGACTTATCTATTCGACTTATTGGACAACTATCTTGAAAACTACCGCCCACTGTTCATTTTTATTCAGTACAGGTTTATTGGACAACTATCCTGACACAGCGGGCTGGTAAAGAAAGCCCGTTAAAGAAGATCTGGAGGAAACCAGTAGTAAAACTGCGAGCTGATAAACAAAATGATGAAGCCTGGTGTTCATGTTCAAGCGGCAGTTGCATGACCAGCCCATTTGAGCCAACATGACAAGGTCAAATGAGCTAAAAACTGGAGACTTGCTATGGCTACAGCCGAATTAAAAAGTTTTAAGCCTAAACGAGGCAACAAAACAAATTTCTGGTTTAGCCTTGGGATTGAAGACGCAAAAACAGCACGAACAGACGCTGTACACCAAGGGTTTAAGCCACAGGTATACCGCAACATTATAGAAAGAACAAAGCTATCTCAAAGTGAGTTTCATAACGTCACTCATATTCCCGTTAGCACGATCAAACGCCGACTTAAAAATGGAGAGCGCTTTAGCACTCAAGAAAGCGATGCCATTTATAGATTAGCGATGCTTATTAAGCTTGCTACCGACCTGTTTAATGACGAGAAAAGAGCTTTAGAATGGATACGTGAGAGCGTCTATGGTTTAGGTGGCAAGAGACCACTGGATATGGTGTCGACTACCGTGGACTTTGAAATTGTAAAAGATCTTATCGGCAGAGTTGAGCACGGAGTTTTCTCATAATGAAGCTTTACCGTTTAACTCAGAAAAAATTTGCAGATACGCCCTTCAGCCCCGAGGGAGCAAAACTGTACGGCGGCCGGTGGAACTCCAAGGGTACAGAGGCTCTATATTTCGCAGAATCAGAGTCCTTATGCTCACTGGAAGTGTTTGTTCATGTCCATAACGACCCGAACATTGTTGATCAATACGATCTTTATCGCATAGATGTGCCAGACGAGCTTATCGTAAAACTGGATGAAGAAGACCTACCTGCAACATGGAGAAATATTCCCGCTGGTGAAGAAACACAGGAAATTGGTGATGAATTTCTAAATGCAGTAGAGCCTCAATATGCCGCCCTACAAGTTCCATCAACAATCTCCCCAAGAGACAACAACTACGTCGTTAATCCCAACCATCCAGCGATGGAAAAAAGCTTTAAGAATCATGAAAAACTAGAGTTTGACTTTGATCCAAGAATTTTCAAATAGCTACGTAGGATCATCGCCAACTCTATATAAGCCCTAACGCCGAGTTAAGGGATGAACGCCGCATAAACCAAGTTTGCGCAGACCGCTTTCACCACTGAAATCAGCGCAAACTAAACATGCCACGCGGCATGAGTACCTCTCGAATACCTTGTTATGCGCGTGCTTCAGACCAAACAGCAAATTCATTACCACTTGGCTCTACAAAATGAAAACGACAACCACCAGGAAACTCAAAGATTGGACGGATAATATCGCCGCCATTGTTCACAACTTTATCCAATGTAGACTCTATATCTGCGCTGTAGAAGACCAAAAGAGCCCCACCCGTTTGTGTCTGGCTGCAAGAGTCTGATTGAAAGAAACCACCGTCTAAACCCTGATTGGAAAATGCTGAATATTCAGGGCCATAGTCAACAAAGCTCCAGCCAAAAACCTTTGAAAAGAATGCTTTCGTTGACTCTAAGTCTTTCGCTGCAAATTCTACATAATTAAGCTTTTCATGCTGATTCATTGTTAACTCCTGTCATTTTTCCAATTAGCGCATAACGCCACATTCACCGGCAGTTTGGAGCACGGCGTAAAATTGTTCGAGTGTAGCGCATTCAGTGACACCCGAAAACGCTGGAGAACTTTAAACAGCGGGTTCGACATTTAACGAGCCGTAACTGGGTGTGTCAATGCGATATCAGCTCTTCAAAATCAGTCAGTATCTACGTGGCTGGATTAATTATTTTGGTATCGCCAATGGCTATCAGCGCTGTGTCGATCTGGATCACTGGATACGACGCAGAGTAAGGATGGCTTATTGGCGTCAATGGCGAAAACCACGTACCAAAGTAAGGAATCTGATGAAGCTTGGTGTCCATGTTCAAGCCGCAGTTGCGCGTGGCATGACCAGCAAAGGACCGTGGCGTAGCGCAAAACTCCGGGGATTAATCAGGCCCTGTCCTTGGGCTACCTGAAATCCGAGGGACTTTACTCGCTACGAGATGGTTGGATTAAACTTCACTATCCTGAGTGAAACGCCCTGTGCGGACCCGCATGCAGGGTGTTGTGGGGGCTGAGGGCTAGATACCCTCGGCTACCCGATTATGCACTGCTATCCGCTGAATTTGTTTACTGGTAAGTATGCTTCACCAGTCTGGGATGCATGACGCCGAACCCTTGAAAGTATGTCGTTAAAACTCATTGATCCAGACAAAAACAGGTACAAATGACTAGCATCGAGTAAAAGAATTGTTGTTTTATTCCCCGATGCATCTGATATAGCTACGCTGCTGTATCCTGACATTGTTAGCATGACACCCATTGTGTTGTCAGCCATTTTGCTCACTTTAGCCTTTAAGGAATCAACATCCGGGGCACCGGCCTGGTCTTTTTGAAATTTTAGCTCCACCAAATAAGTCGTACCATCTAATGTCATAGACCCATCTATTTGCCGCCCACCAGTCTTGTAAGGCTTTCTATTAGTTATCTCGCAATAATCCAGCATTCTGTAGAACCAATCCTCAAATTCGTAACCCCCTTCCTGGGTTCCGATTTTTGTATGCATAGCATCAAGTTCTTGCTGTAGTTTTGCTTTATCTGTTAATGATCGTTGTATTTTCTCGCGCTCTTCACGCGCCCTTTGCTGCGCTTCGGCTCTATCCCTTTCACTTTTTATTTCTTCATCCTGCTCTCTAAGATAGTGCTTTAACTCCTGTACGGCCTTGTGAGCATCCTGTATTTTTTGATCGGAGTCTTCCCAGTTCCGAAGATCAGGAAACGTACGCTGCTCCGACAAGTTCCTCGCCATCTGATAAATAACAGCTTTACCTTTATCAGTTTTTTGCAGAGTCAGAAACATTCTATCTAGCAAATCACGCTTAGATTCTGCTTCTGCCCACGAGGCTAAAAAGCTCTCCGACACATGTGATGCACGGAGAAATTTTCTCAACGCGTTCTTGCGCCAATAAGACTTCAAAGCAGCTTCGTACGTAAGCTCTATCAATCTAGGAGTAATTTTTGCTGCCAAATTTCACATCCTTTCTGGTTTTGCATAACGCCCGCAACACCGGACAATTTGAAGCGCAGCTGAAAATTGTTCCGTGTGCTTGCGCTTGTTAAGTGTTCTATGACTCAGCATCTCGCTTTTCAACTGCATTGAGAGCACCTTGTGGTAGTTTACCGTAAAGCTCGGCAACCTTTTTAGGTCTCGCTATTCGGTCTTCTACAATAAAATTAACCATTTCAAATAAGCTATGAGCAATTTCAGGGTTATCGGTTAATTCAATTTCACCAGGGTGCACGCCATTATTTCCGATGACCCTGCAGTAATCTAAAGCTTGCTGAACTTCTACCGGTAAACCTTTTTTAACCAGCTCTCCAATATCGTCGTTTATATTCTTCCCTTTTTCTCCAAGTTCTACCATTAGCTTTTGTACACACAAACGAAGAAGTGCAGCAGCTGCACGTGGCGAGCGAGCGACGATATCTCTAGCTTCTTCATATTCAGAGGTGCAAGTTTCTGGTAGGTCCAAGTGTGGAGGAGGTACAGGCGCTTCAGAGGGAACTATCATTCGATCATTGTGCCAATACGAATTCTTACCGCAGTGTGAGCAATGACTAAAGGTAAAGTCCGTGCTATAGGTCCCCTGATAGTTGCTCCACTTTAAATCGATCCAGCTTTGCTGCGCGTACACACCACACAGAATGCAGTGGAATTTTTTCTCTTTAAAAGTCGGTGGATAGTATTTGCTCATCATTCCTCTCAGGGTGGGTTTGACACTTAACGCTCGCAACACTGGACAATTTGGAGCGAAGTGGAAAATTGTTCCGAGTGCTTGCGCTTGTTATACGTAATATGCATCATTATCTCTGTGTCCAAATTCGGTCAGGATCGAATATTCATGCTAAATCTGGCATACTAACAACCAAACTCGAACCCTTTAGCAGTCCAGTAATAACTGGAGGCCAGCTTCCTTTGCTTTTAGTAAAAAAGAGCCGTTCTTCTGCTCGTGAAAGACCAACAAAGAATGAGTTTTTTTCCTCTCTTTGTTTTTCTTCATTTTTTCGTTGTATCGCCTGACGCAAGCCCCACCAAGAATCATCATGGAAATCAACGAAAAATACTGTATCAAACTCCAACCCTTTGCTTTTATGGATGGTCATTAGTTTGACCTGATTTGTTCCCTCATAGTTTTCTATTGCTTGCTTTATATCTTTTGGGTTTTTATCAAGCGCATCTTGGAAAAGAAGGCAGAAGGATTTGCCTACTTTGTTTAGGTGCTGTGACCTATATTGAGGAAAAATAGCTTTTATCTTCGCTTTGCCGACAGTTTTTACAATTTTGGCTACGGCATTCTCTATAGGATTAGAAAGATCAATACATGATGCTAAATCTGCAATGTATTTTCTTAACTTCTTATAATCTCGATCCTGATCTAAATCATATCCTGTTAAATATGAAGCAACTCTCTCAAGTTCTTTTTCCTGAGTGTAGTTTATAAATCCCGTTTTATATCTTATGAGAAGAATCCAAAGAATGGAGAGAGGTTCTGACATAAGGTCTTGTATTTTGACACCATTTTTAACTACTAATGCATCTTCATTGCGAAGATTGAGACCGTTGTTTTGAAAGGTTTCGTTTGCTTGGTCAAAATAATCCTGAGCTTTCTGCCTCAAAATAAGAACAAAATCACTTGGTAACAAAGAGGGGGTTTTGCTCATAAGAAAATTAATATATTTGGAAATATACTCGGCCTCACTTTCTGCATCATCAAAGTCTTTTGCTCCCATACATTGAGCAGGAGGCGGATCCTTTCTGGTTCCTTCATAGATTATTGGCTCTTCACTAGGAGGGGTAAGGTCTTTGATAACATGATTTATAAGATCAACAATTTTGGAATTGGAACGATGATTAACCGCCAATGGGATTATTTCTGAATTGAAATCTTTCTTAAAATTTTCAAAATTTTTAGGATTGGCCCCGGCCCACCCCATTATCATTTGGTTTGTGTCCCCGACCGCTGTAATTATAGTGCCACTATCTCTGAAAATAGCCTTCACAAAAGCATATTGCGGGTCCGTCGTGTCCTGAAACTCATCAAGAAAAAGATATTTATACGTCGATAAAATCAGGCTTCTTACTTGACTATGGTTTTTAATGATGGTAAAAGCCATAGAACGGCACATAGGATAGTCGGCAATTTTATTTTCAGCACAATAATCCCATACTTTTACCATTGCATCGTCAGGTTCGTCACTTAAATCCAAAGGAGAATGTAAGTCGGGATTTCTGAAGGTGCTTCTGTACTTACAGGGCTGGCCTCCCAATTCTGTCCGCTCATAATCATCCCACCAGTTTCTATCAAAAGGATAGACGTCAAAGTCTGCCTGCATCTCAACCCAATCAGGCAAAAGTGATGAAAACCTGCGGGCAACAGAGATGAAGAATGCATCGAATGTCGATGAATCAAATCTGCGAGCCAATTCTTTGCCGCAACGCAAATCTACCCTGTTTTTAATGTTGGCAGCAGCATCCACTTTAAAGCTCAAAGCTAATATTCTTTGAGGCGATTTGCATGCCCCAGTTTGTAATAAAAAGTTTGCGCGTTGTGCTAAAAGCTCGGTTTTCCCTGCGCCAGGGCCTGCAAGGATGGATAAGTTTTTCTGATTTTCTTTGATAATTTTTTCTGCTGTCTTCGTTGTTATGAAACCGTCGCTCGGCTCCCAAAATTCAGCAGATAGATATTTACTCATCTTCTGTTCCTCGCAATAGAACAGAGCACTTCTCGATAAGCCGTTTTATAAAATCAGGGCATTCTGCCTCAATATCATCCCCATCAAGCTCTAATATATCTGCCATTGCCTGATAGTGTGAGGCAACTTTGCTTTTGGTGCAAAATAGATAGCGATATTTTTTTAACTCTTCATCAGAGTAAAGTGACGTGGTCAAGCAAATACTACCAGTCCAGTTAAGCGACTTCCTGTAGTCGATAAAATTCCCGTTCACAGTCATTAGGGCTCATATAACCCAGATATGAGTGAAGTCGCTTTTCGTTGTAATACATTACGATATACTCCCGTATATCCGCTATGGCTTCTTGCCGGGTTTGATAATGACACCACTGTACCCGCTCCTGCTTCAATGTGCCGAAGAAACTCTCAGCAACAGCATTATCCCAGCAGTTCCCCTTACGACTCATACTGCCTGTAAAACCATTCTTATCTATCAGCCTTCGGTACGCATGACTGGCATACTGTGATCCCTGAT